>WHSQ01000004.1:333-62321 GCA_009380005.1 Actinomycetota bacterium
GGATCTCTCCGGTCCCCTCGAGGGATCCCTCCACCAGGGCGACGGTCTCGAAGAGATAGCGCTTGTCCTCTTGCAAGTCTCGGTCGTACGCGAGGGGCAAACCCTTGAGGACCACGAGTAACCCGTTGAGCGACGAGATCCCCGATGCGGCTCGCGCACGGATCAACTCCGCCACGTCGGGGTTCCGCTTCTGCGGCATCATGCTCGAGCCGGTCGACCACGGATCGGCGAGCCGAGCGAACCCGAACTCCGAGCTCACCCACGAAACGATCTCCTCTGCCAGCCTCGACAGGTGGACCCCGCACAGCGCGGATGCGAACAGGAGATCCGCCGCGAAGTCCCGGTCGGATACCGCATCCATGGCGTTGTCGAACACCGCGTCGAAACCCAACTCGTCGGCGGTCACGTGCGGATCCAGTCCGAGGGTGTTGCCGGCCAGGGCGCCGGCCCCGAGCACCGAGGTGTCGGCAGCGGTCCCGGCGGCGACGAAACGGCGACCATCGCGCGCGAGGGCGAAGCCGTGCGCCAGGAGGTGGAAGCCCAACGTGACCGGCTGAGCGCGCTGGAGATGCGTGTACCCCGGCATCACGGTGCCGGCATGGTCTTCGGCGAGCTCACCGATCGTCTCCAGGAGATCGGAGACCGACTCCGTCAGTCGTGCTGCAGCCTGCTTGCACCACAGACGAAGATCGGTGGCCACGAGATCGTTACGCGACCTGCCCGCATGGATGCGCGCGCCCACCTCGGCCAAGCGCTCCGTCAACTGCCGTTCGACGAAGGAGTGGACGTCCTCCCCCTCGGGTTCCAGCCCACCCGAGGACACCTCGGCTTCGATTGCGCGACACGCCTCGTCGACCGCCCCGACGTCGTCCGGTTCGAGGAGACCCGCCTTCTGCAGCGTCCGTGCGTGCGCCTTCGTGACATCGAGGTCGTGGGACAGGAGCAGGACGTCCATCGACAGCGAGTCTGCCAACTCCGACATGCGTGGATCGGGCCCGGAAGAGAAGCGGCCGCCCCAAACGACGTCGCTCACTTCCGGTTCTGCACCTTCGCCCATCGACGTGTGGGCAAGCCCCACAGACGCACGAAGCCTGCAGCGTCTCCATGATCGAAGCTGTCCTGGTCCGTGTAGGTGGCCAGAGCATCGTCGTACAGGGCCACGTCTGAACGACGCGCGATCGGCTGGCAGCCGCCCGGCGTGAGCCGTAGCCGCACGTCCCCGGTGACCGATCGCTGGCTGAGCGCGACGAAAGCGTCCAGGGCCTCTCGCAGCGGAGAGAACCACAGGCCCTTGTAGACGAGGTCCGCCCACACGGGTTCGAGCCGGCGCTTCTCGGCCGCCAACTCGCGCTCCAGCGTGAGCGATTCCAGGTCGGCGTGAGCGGCGATCAGGGCCAGCGCGGCGGGCGCTTCGTACACCTCGCGCGACTTGATGCCCACGACCCGATCTTCGATCATGTCCACCCGTCCGAACCCGTAGGCGCCCGCGATCTTCCCCATCGCCGCGATCGCGTTCTGAGGTGAGTGATCCTCGCCGCCCACGCCCGTCGGAACGCCCTGTTCGAATCTCACATCGACCTCGATCGGCTCCGCGCCGACCTCGGCCGGATCGACCGTCAACTCGAAGGCATCCGGTTGCGGCGAGACCCACGGATCCTCGAGGGCGCCGCACTCGATACTGCGCCCCCACAGGTTCTCGTCCACCGAATACGGCGAGTCCTTCGTGGTAGCTATCGGTAGATCCCGTTCGCGCGCGTATGCGACCGTCTGCTCGCGGCTCATCCCCCAGTCGCGCACCGGGGCGAGCACCTCGAGGTCGGGCGCAAGCGCGCCGAGACCCACTTCGAACCGCACTTGATCGTTGCCCTTGCCGGTGCAGCCGTGCGCGACGGCGGTCGCGCCGGTCTCGCGGGCCACGTCCACGAGCACCTGCGCGATCAGCGGTCTCGACAGGGCCGATACGAGCGGATAGCGGCCCTGGTACAACCCGTTCCACGCGAGCGCAGGCAGCAGGGATGTCTCCACGAACCGGGCGCGTGCATCGACGGCGCGCGCCTCGACCGCTCCCAGGGTCTCGGCGCGGGCGACCGCCGCACCGAGGTCGCCCGGTTGCCCTACGTCCACCCCCACCGCGACGACCTCGTAGCCCTGCGACGCCAGCCACGGTATGGCGACGGATGTGTCCAAGCCACCCGAATAGGCAAGTACGACCTTTCTCACCGCATCACTCCTCCGCTCAGTTCCAACCTCGCGAGCCAGGCTTCGGCGATCTGAGCGGCGACGATCGAGTCGGGCGTCGCTACGAAGATCGTGTCGTCACCCGCCACCGTGCCCACCACGCCCGCCGGTGTGGCCTGATCTATCGCCCGTGCGACGGCCGCGGCGTGACCGGGCGCGGTGTTCACGACGATGAGGCTTCCGGCCGGCCTCACGTCCATCACGAAAGCTGCGAGCGTCCTCTCGAGCGAAGCCGCTCCCAGATCCGCGACCGAGGAACGGGGGACGTCATCCGGCATGCGATAGACGAAGCCGCCGTTCACTCGCACCTTCAGGGCACCGATCTCCCTGAGATCGCGTGACACCGTCGCCTGAGTCACTTCGTGTCCCGCCCTGCGCAGAGCAATCACGATGTCTTGCTGACTGGTTGGTTGGCCTTCCTTCAGCACCCTCAACAGGTCTCGCCGCCGCTCAGACCTCATCGATAGACTCCCCCACGATGTCCAACGCCGAGTCCAGCTCTTCCTGCGCGATGTTCAAAGGCGGACAGATGCGCACGACGTCCGGGGTCGCGTCGTTGACGAGCACGCCGCGCTCGAAAGCGGCTTCTGCAACGGCCCGGGCCCTGCCGCCCCCTATCTCGATCCCGACCAGAAGCCCCCGACCCCGCACGCGAGCTCGGTCCTCGACCATCTCCGTCAACCGCTCGCGCGCCGCGGCTCCGACCCGGTCCGAACGCTCGACCAGGTTCTCGTCGTCCAACACGTCGAGCGTGGCGAGCGCGGCTGCACAAACGACCGGGCCCCCTCCGAACGTCGACGCGTGATCGCCGGGCACGAAGGCCCCGGCCACGTGCGGTGCCGCGAGGCAGGCACCGATCGGTAACCCGCTCGCCAGAGCCTTCGCCAGACACATCACATCGGGGGCCACACCCTCGTGCAGATGGGCGAACCATCTCCCCGTCCGGCCGAGCCCGGTCTGAACCTCATCCAGGATCAGCAGGGCGCCGGCCTCGTCACAGATCCGTCGCGCCGCCATCAGGTAACCGTCGGGGGGAACGACCACCCCCGCCTCACCCTGGATCGGTTCGAGCAGCACCGCGCACACGTCTTGATCGATCGCGCCTCGCAGTGAGTCGGCGTCCCCGTAGGGGACATGAGTTATGCCCGGGAGATTCGGTTCGAACGGGGCGCGCTTGGCCGGTTGGCCGGTCGCAGCCAGCGCCCCGAACGTCCTGCCGTGGAACGAACCATGAGCGGCGATGATGCGGGAGCGGCCATCCCCCCATTTGCGCGCAAGCTTCATTGCGCACTCGATCGATTCCGCTCCCGAGTTACAGAAGAACGAGCTCATCCCGTCCGACAACTCGCCCAATCGCCGGGCCAGACGTTGTTGCGGCACCGTGTCGTACAGATTGGAGACGTGGATGAGCTCTTGCGCCTGCCTGGCGATCGCCTGCACCACGCGGGGATGGCTGTGCCCGACGCTCATCACCGCTATCCCCGCCACGAGGTCGATGTAGGCGCGGCCCTTATCATCGAACAGACGGGAGCCCTCACCACGTGAGAACTCGACGGGCCAGCGCTTGTACGTGTTGAGCCTCAGGTCTCCCGCGAGCACGGTCATGCCATCACCTGCGTTCCGATCCCCTCATCGGTGAATATCTCCAGGAGCAGCGCGCGTTCGACCCGGCCGTCCAGGATGTGGACCTTGCCCACCCCATCGCGCAATGCATCGACGGCCGACTCCGCCTTCGGACGCATGCCCTGAGACAGTTGCGGTAAGAGGCCCTCGAGTTCCGAGACCTTCATCTCCGACACCAGGGAGCCTGCGTCGCCCAGGTCCCGGTACAGACCTTCGACGTTGGTCAGGTAGACCAACTTCGCAGCGTCGAGCGCAGCGGCGATCGCACCGGCAGCAGGATCCGCGTTCACGTTCATGGGACGCCCGTTCGGATCCGGTCCCACGGTCGCCACCACCGGCGTGTAGCCACGTGCGAGGAGATCGTTCAGCATGACGGCGTTCACCGAGGTCACCGAACCGACGTGCCCGAGATCCTCCCCTCCCGGCCCGAGCGCACGCTCGACCACGAACAGCGGGCCGTCCGCGCCCGAAAGACCCACCGCCTGGAGACCGGCGCCGTTCAGCCGCGCTACGAGATCCGGATTGATGGAACCCACGAGCACGCGCCGAACGACCTCGATCGCATCGTCGTCCGTGACGCGCAGGCCCCCGATGAATCTCGGTTGGATCCCTGCGGCCGACATCGCCTGCGACACCTGGGGTCCACCGCCGTGCACCACGACGATACGGATGCCCACGAGGCCCAGCAGGGCCAGGTCCTCGGCAACCATCGAAGCCAGGCGAGGCTCGTCCAGGGCCTCCCCGCCCACCTTCACCACCACCGTGGCCCCGCGATACGTCCTTATATAGGGGAGAGCTTCGGCCAGGATCTCGGCCTTCGACCCGGGGGTGACCGCGACGGGCATCATGTGGAGCCCTCGGCGTTCAACTTCACGTAATCGGGGCTCAGATCGGAGGTCAGGATCGTCGCCGTACCCGGTCCCGCCCCGACCGTGCAGACCACCTCGAACTCGCCCGCGGCCATACCCTCGGCGGCGCCTGACAGGGCACCCTCGACCGGCTCTCCCCCTCGGAAGACGGTCACGCCCGCGATCGCCAGGTCTACCCCGTGAAGGTCGATCGAGCGGTCCACGCTCCCGAGGGCAGCCAGGATCCGGCCCCAGTTGGGGTCCGAGCCGTGCGCCGCCGCTCGCCACAGGGTGGAAGACGCCGCCGCTCGTCCGAGCGAAACCGCGCCCTCCTCGCTGGTTGCACCCAGCACCCGGATCGCGACGACCTTGGACGCTCCTTCTGCATCTTCGACCATCGCTCGCGCAAGGCTCGTGCAGACCGACTCGACGGCGCCGCTCAAGTCATCCCGGGAGACGTCCACCAGCCCGGATGCGAGGCAGAAGACCGAGTCGTTCGTGCTCTCACAGGCGTCGACGCTGATCCGGTCGAAGCTGCGAGCCACCGACCGATCCAAGACCTCCTGCAGCTCCGCCCCCGCGATGCCGGCATCCGTCGCCAGGAACGCCAGCATCGTGGCCATGTTGGGCGCCAGCATGGCCGCCCCCTTGGCGACGCCGACCACCCTCGCCCCCCCGGCCCGTGCTTCCGCCACCTTGATCCGCGTATCGGTCGTCATGATCGAGCTCGCGAACGACTCCACGTCGTCGTCCAAGCCGGCGAGTGCCTGGGGGATCGCAGCCACGACCGGCGACACGTCCAGAGGCACGCCGATGGGACCGGTCGACGCGATACCTATCTCCTCCGGCTTGCATCCGATCGCTGCGGCGACGGCCTCGGCCGTGCGGGTGACGGCTTCGCGGCCGGGGTTTCCAGTGCACGCGTTCGCGTTGCCGCTGTTGACGACGACGGCCCGCAGGGGCGTGCCGAGCCGCCCCCTCGACCATCCCACACACGCCGCTGCCGCCGCGTTCTTGGTGAAGGTGCCCGCCCAGACCGCAGGCCGCGCGCAGAGGATCATGCCTAGATCGAGCGCGCCGTCTTTCTTGATGCCCGCATGCACGCCGGCGCTTCGGAACCCCTCGGGCCATCTCACGGCCACACCCCGACGGCTTCGAGCCCCATCGTCTCCGGGAGATCGCCGGCCAGGTTCGCGTTCTGGATGGCTTGCCCCGCGGCTCCCTTGCCAAGGTTGTCGAGCGCCGCCGAGACGATCAGCCAGTCGGCGCGTTCATCCACGCGCGCGGAGAGATGGACCCGGTTGCTGCCCGAGACCGCCTTGGGGCCCGGCCAGTCGTCCACCACCGAAATGAAGGGTTCGCCGCGGTACGCGTCGCGCAAGATGGATCGCGCCGACTCATCGTCGAGTCCGCTTGCGGGCATCCGGCAGGTGGCGAGGAGCCCGCGCGCCACCGGCGCCAGGTGGGGCGTGAACGACACCGTGACGGTCGCCCCGCCGTAGCGGCGGAGCCCCTCTTCCATCTCGGGCACGTGGCGATGCATCACGGACCCATAGGCAGAGACGTCCCCCTCCAGGTTCGTGAACAACAGCCTGTCTTCTTCGCGGCGGCCGGCTCCGGAAACGCCCGAGATGGCGTCCACGATCGCCGAGTCCCCCACCACCCCGGCTCGGATGAAGGGAGCGAGCGCCAGCTCCACGGCGGTGGGATAGCAACCCGGGTTGGCGATCCGGGTGGCTCCGCGCACCTCGTCCCGATCGAGCTCCGGCAACCCGTAGGCCCACCCGGGAGCGAAGCGGTGGGTATCCGACAGGTCCACGACGACGCCGGCCGCGACCGCATCGGCCTGCTCCGATCCCGACGGCAGGCAACAGAAACACACGTCTACCTGGGCACCGAGCGCTTGCTCGATCGGAGCGAAGACCCCGGCGTCCAGGCCCCCCAGGTGGGGCAGCACGTCCGCGATCGCGTCGCCCGCCCGGCGCCCGGCGGCCGCGACCACGACCTCGAAGGCCGGGTGGCCCGCAAGCAGCCGCAACAGCTCCCCGCCTGCGTATCCCGATGCACCGATCACGCCCACCGAAGCTCCCATCGGCGCATCTTAATGCATCTTTCCTGTATGTCTATGCGAACCCCGCGAGGAGTAGGCTCTCCTGGGGTCACCGGAGGGAGCCGGTTCAAGGAAGCGATCGCTCCATCCGATGAACCATCTAGGCCCCCGACCGCGTGGTCGGCGATATCCGGGAGGAGACGACGACGATACGCGCCGGTAGAAAAGCACTGTCTTGCGCTGCGATCGGTTCGATCGCCGCCCTATCTCCTATCTCGATGGCCCTCGCCGCCGGGGACGTCGACCCCTGCGCTCTCCCCACCGGGTGCCCCGAGATCGAAGCGCCCGCTCAGGTGGTGGAGGCCGTCGACGAGGTCGGTGAAGGCGCCGGAGAACTTTTGAACGAAGTCGAAAAGGCCGCCCAGGAGGCAACGGGTGGTGGGACCGATCCGGTCACGAATCCCGTCGTCGGGCTCGAGAACCCGCTCGACCTCACCTCCGGCCAACCGGGCCCCGTGGCCGCTAACGGGAACGAGGAACGAGATCGCTCGCCGCGGGATCGGGGTGCCGGCTCGAGGGACTACTCCGAACGCGCCGCGGCAGTCGCCGCCTACCAGCGCACCGTCGACATGATGGCCGCGCGCGAGGCTCGGCGAGCACCCGCGGGCCCGTTCGACCGAGCCGTCTCCTTCGTGTCCACCCCGCCCGGGCTGGTCGAGCGCCTGACTCAGGCGGCGGTCGAGGCGGCCAAGACCTTCGCGTTCCCCGCGATCCTCATCGGCCTCGTCGCCGGCTTCGTCCTCGTGCAGAACCGGATCGATCGTGCCGACCCCAAGCTCGTATTCGCTCCGGTGAGTTCCGAGCAGGACTACCTGAGCTTCAACTAGCGATATGTCGCCGTCGGGGGGAGCGCCCTTACCACGCAACCGGTCACAGCTCAGCGACATAGCTTCGCTCTCCGAGCGCATGGGCTATTTCCAGGCTCTACGCGCGGCATTCGCCGTCATCGTGTTGGGCGCCGCGATCTTCGCGGCGAAGGTGCTCGGCGTAAGCGACATCTCCAGCATCGCGCTCGTTACCGCCGGCTACCTTTTGGTCTCAGGCGTGGCGGAAGGTCTGCGGCGCCTCACGAACGAACGTGGGCTGAGCATCGTCACGCTGATGCTCCTCGTCGACGGCGTGTATCTCGCCTGGATGATGTACGAGACGAACGGCATCCAGAGTCCGCTCCGGTTCCTCACTTACGTGCATCTGATAGCGGTGACGCTGCTGGCGTCGCACCGCACGGGTCTGAAGATCGCGCTGTGGCACTCGCTGCTGTTCTTCGTCGTGTACTACGCGCAGGCTGCCGGACTCCTAGAGATCAGGGGCGAGCTGGCTCGCGGAACGCAGTTCGAACGATTGTCCGTCTTCAACGTGATGGCCTTCTGGCTCGTCGCGTTGGGAACGACGGCGTTCTCGTCGGTGAACGAGCGCGAGCTTCGTCGTCGCAAGGCCGATCTCGAAGCGCTGGCGGAGATGGCGAGGTCGATGGAAGAGGTATCCGACCCCAACGAGAGCGCACAGATCCTGCTCGACCAGGTCTCGGAATGGTTCGAGTTCAAGCGCGGGGTGGTCCTCGGAGGCCGGGACTTCACGATGATGGCCTTCAGGGGTCCCGGCGAGGCCACACCGACAGAACCCGGCCTGGACCAGGTCGTCAAGGACGCATTCGAAAAGCACGGAACGGCGCTGGTCAAGAAGCCCGATCCCGACGAGAACCCACGACTGACCGCCCTCATGCCTTTCGCCCGGAACCTCCTCGTGGTTCCCCTATTCGCCGAGGGGGCGCCGGTGGGCGTCCTGATCCTCGAACATCCTTCGATATCGGCGCGCGTCGAACGGCGCCTCGTCGTCATGATCGAGCAGTTCGCGGCACACGCCGCCCTGACGATCCGGAACGCGTGGCTCCTCGAACAAGTGCAGCGGATGGCGGAGACCGACGCTCTCACCGGAGTCGCGAACCGTCGCGTTTTCGAACTCACCCTTCAGAAGGAGTTGGCTCGTTCCCAGCGGAACGGCGAGCCACTGACCCTCTTGCTGGTCGACGTCGACCACTTCAAGAGCTTCAACGACACCCACGGTCATCAAGAGGGCGACAACGCCCTGAAAGGCGTGGCCGCGGCGTTACAGGAGGCCTCCCGCGAGTTCGACATCGTGGCCCGGTACGGGGGTGAGGAGTTCGCCGTGATCCTCCCGTCCTGCAGCAGCAGGGAGTCGCTGGTGGTTGCCGAGCGACTCCGCACGTCGATCTCCGACGTGGATGCCGCCGCGCCCGTCACGGCGAGCGGAGGCGTGGCGACCTTCCCCACCCACGCCACCGACATGAGCTCCCTCATCGAAGCGGCCGACGAGGCGCTCTACAAGTCCAAGAGGGCCGGACGTGATCGCGTCACGCGATCCCGTCGGCGTCCTGCGGCCCGACGCCCGCGGCCCCGCCCGAAGAAACCGGTGCTGGCCGAGACCCAACCGGTCTCCGAGGCCAGGTCCGTCTCCTAGACGCGCCGGCCCGTAGACGCGTCCTCGACGACGATCGCCTCCCCGCCCCTACGCCGGCATGTGACCATCGGGCGTCACCAGTCGTAGCACGACGCCGGGATCGAGCCGCCGGACCCATCCACCTCTTGGTGCGCGAGAGCATCGCGCGCGCGAGCTTCGGCCAAATTGAACGAGATCCAGGAGCTGGGTCGGCGTGCGAGCCGTGCCCTGATGGGCTCGACGGCGCAGGCACGCAGAGGTTCCGGGAGCCGCAGCAGGACGGGAACGGCTTCGGCCCCCAGCGTCGCTGCGTACCCTGCATCGAAGCGCCCGGTCGCCTCGTAGCGAACCAGGTTCCGTTCCGCGACGAAAGCGTCCGGGCTCAAGAGGTTCAGGGGAAGCAACACGGCTAGGGCCGAGAGAACGACCGCACGAGGTAGCCAACGGCCATCCCAGATCGCACCCGCGACCATCACCAGGACGAAGAGGATGGCCAGCCACACGATCGTGGCATGAACGGCCAGGCGCAACCGTGTGAACCCGTATGCCTCCTCGTAGACCGTCAGCCTGATGAAGGCCGATGCCAGGACGACGAGCGTACCCACGCACAGGATCCCCAGGAGACCCCTCACCAGCGTCCGGTCGGCCGGCTCGTCGCTATCGCGCAGCCACAGCGTCGCCGCGATCACCCCGAGGGCGAGGGCAGCAACCGCTACGAGTTGGAAGAACCCTTGACGCGCGTACTCGGCATAGGTCAATCCCGCGGTCGAGAGCACGTATCCGCGTCCGCCGAACAGCACCGCGATCTGGAACGTTACGAACGCGATGAACAAGAGGTCGAGTGCGCCGAGCGCGATCGCCAACTCGATCCTCCCGATGCCTCGTCCTCGGTGGGTACCGGTAACCGTCGTCGGGCCCTCGACGGGCACCAGGACGTAGGCGCCGGCCAGCGCAAGCACGATGCATCCGACCATCACGCGGGCCGGGAGCAAGCTCAGATCCCAATCGGGAAGCAGAACGTCGTGCGCGATGCGGCCGAAGGCCGGATCGGCACTGACGAAGAGCCCACCGAAGAGCGAGACCAAGAACAGCGCCAGGAACGCGCCTCGAACCGCGGGTTCGAGCGAGCGCCCTTGCCCCGGGCGCAATGGAGCCGTCAGCGGTCCGAGCGTGTGGCCCAATCCGCGATGGAGGGTGAGCAGCATGGCGGGCGGTCGGATCAGCACGCCGGTCCAGGACGTTGCACGCGACAACGCCACCACACCGAGTCCGCCCGCCACGATGAGATCGACGGTCAGTACCCACTCCGAGGTATGTACCGCGAACATCGCGGCCAGCAAGACGGCGGAGCCACCGGATACGTACGACCAGCCGTTCAGGTCCTCGCGACGCGCCCAAGCCGCCACGGATCCGAGCGCCACCGCAACCACGACGACGTTCAAGCCCGCGGTCGCGCCCGGCAGGATCGCGGCGGCCAGGACCGCTACGGGTATAGCGCCCCGATGGACGCGGCGCTCTCGCTCTCGATCTCGCATCTCGGGCGGGGGCGGCGGCGATCCAATCATGCCGCAACCCCGGGGAGCTCCACGACCATTCGGCAGCCATGCGGCTCCCGCCGTTCGGCCCTGATCTCGCCTCCGTGGAGGTCGACGATCCAGCGCGCGATGGCGAGGCCCAGACCGGTCCCGCCCTCACTGGTCGACCGAGCGGCGTCCGAGCGATAGAACCTCTCGAAGACGCGCGCCTCCTCTCCGGGCGAGATGCCCGGGCCTTCGTCGGCGACTTCGAGCTCGATACGATCCCGCGCGGCACGTGCCGACAACCGGACCCGCCCACCCTCGGGTGAATGACGCACGGCGTTGTCGAGCAGGTTCGACAAAACCTGATGTAGTCCTTCGGGGTCACCATCCGCACGAAGATCCGCCGGCTCCAGCTCGACATCTATCCGGATGTCTCTGGCGCCGGTTTGCTCCGCGTTCACGCGGGCTTCGTGAGCCGCTTGTCTGAGCAGCGATCCCAACTCGAACGTCCGGTGCTGTAGGGGCACGACGCCCGATTCCAGCTTCGAGAGGTCGAGCAACTGATTGACCAGACGGCCGAGGCGCTCGACCTGGATCAGCATCGTGCGAAGCGTCCTCTCGTCCGGCGGTGCGACACCATCGACGAGGTTCTCCAGTACCGCTTGAAGCGCGCTTATCGGGGTTCGTAGCTCATGACTGACGTTGGCCACCAGATCGCGCCGAACCCGATCGGCCTCCTCTAGCTGGGCCGCCATGTGATTGAACGCTCGAGCGAGCTCCCCCACTTCGTCGCGCGAGGTAGCCGTCACGCGCCGCCCGTAGTCGCCGGTAGCCATCTCACGTGAGGCCGACGCCATCTCTCGCAGGGGAGATGTCATCCCTCGGGCCAGTACCTGGATGAAGAGCAAGCCGACGGCCGCGGAGATCAACGCACTGCCTTTCCAGCCCAGACCCGCCGTAACCCCGAGCACGATCGCCAACGTGGTCCCGACGACGGCGCCCACGATGACGATGCCGAGCTTCGTCTTGATGGACGTCAGCCGATCGAGGGGCCTCAACCTTCTTGCTCTCCCAGCGCGTACCCGACGCCGTGGACCGTCCGGATGAGGCCGGCGCCCAGTTTCCGCCTGAGCGCGCGGACGTGGGAGTCCACGGTGCGGCCGCCGAGGCCGTCTGGATAGCCCCAGATCTCTTGCAACAGCTGCTCGCGCGTGAACACGGTTCCCTTGTGAGCCGCCAGGTGGTAGACGAGATCGAACTCCGTGGGTGTCAGATGGATCTCTTCCTGACCGCGCCGGATGCGCCTTCGTCGAACGTCGATCTCGACCTCCCCCGCGTTCACGATGGCGGTCTCTGCCGCAGCACCTCGCGACCTCTCGACGCGACGCATGAGAGCGTGAACGCGCGCGACCAGTTCACGAGGACTGAATGGCTTGGTCATGTAGTCGTCGGCGCCCACCCCGAGCCCCACCAGGACATCGGTTTCGGAGTCCCTCGCCGTCAACATGAGAACCGGGATCGGGTGTTCCTCCTGGATCCGTCGGCAAACCTCCAGACCGTCGAAACCGGGGAGCATCAGGTCCAGCACGACGAGATCGGGGTGGATCCGGTCGACCAGGGCCACGCCGGCGGGGCCGTCTCCCGCCGCTTCCACCCGGAAGCCCTCCCGGCGGAGGCGAGCAACGACCGCCGACGCGATCGTCTCCTCGTCCTCGACGACCACGATCGTGCGCGGCTGCATTAGAGCAGTCTAGAGAAGAGATGTCGGAGGTCGTTGACCGGCTTGTGCAGGAACTGTGAAGGTCCCGCCGGTCAGCGCTCGTCGGCGCGCGTCATCTCGGCGAGCCTCCGTAGCTCTTCGACGGCGGCGGTCTCCTCCTCCGGCGTCGGATCCTCGTCCCCGTATCGTTCCCTCTCGAAGGCCCTCAGTGCGGTAGCCGAAGGCTCCCGCAGGCTTCCCAGGGATCGAGCCATGAACTCCGACGCCGTCTCGTCCGATCTTCGGCGCCTGGAGCCTGCGAAGCCGTTCTCGAAACGAGCGAATGCACGACCCACGGGACCGAGATCCCGGTGCCCGGTCCGCGACGGACCACGCACCCGCGGGCGGTAGAGCTTGCGATACGCGATGTATCCCCCCACCACACCGGTCACCACCAAGAGGAGGATCAGGCCCACACGGACCGCCCCGCCCATCCCCTCCGGTACGAGGCCCGAGACCACATCGATGATGGACCGCAACACCTTGACGAGCGGGACGACTTCACCCAGGTCGAACTCGGCGAGTGGGATCGCGAACGTGGGATCGAACTCGTACCAACCGAGCTGGTCGAAGAACACCTCCACCCACATGTGGGCATCACTCGCACGCACGTTGTAGTACCCCGTGAATGCGCTGCGGTTCCCCGGCGTGAAGCCGACAACGACGCGCGCCGGGATGCCGAGGGTGCGGAGCATGACGGCCGTAGCCGATGCGAATTGCTCGCAGAAGCCGACATCCGTGTCGAAGAGGAAGTGGTCGACGGCGTCGCGTCCCTCCGGAGGGACGGGAGAGTCGATACGGTAGCGATACTTGTCCGCCAACCATCCCTCGATCGCCTTGACCTTGTCGTACGGGGTCGGCGCGTCCCGAGTTATCCGCGCCGCGAGTCGACCGACGCGTTCTGGCAGCTCGGGAGGAAGCTTCAGGTACCGGCGCGTTCGTTCATCGGGCTCGGATCCAGTCATCGAACGCAGACGATCGGGCTCTGCCGCGCCTCGGGTCGAGACGACGCTGTAAACCGTTCCGGGAGTGAGGGTGGAGTCGGTTCGCAGCGAACCCAACTCGTCCACGCTGATCGACCCCTCGAACCAGACCACGTCGGGTTGCCCGCCCGAGAAGACGACGTTCGCCTGCTCGCGTTCTATGTAGAACGTCTCGACGACCTCTTGCCGTGGTCCGAGACTCCGGAATTCGATGGGGTAGGCGTACGGAGCGTCGCCGGCGAACGGCACCGGGTCCTTATCCGGGAGAGACCAGCGAGTGCCGTCGTACCGGTCGAAGGCCAGTCCCCGCCACATCGCGGGGGCCGACGCTCGTACCCGCATCACGAGATCGTCGGGCAGGTCGCCGCGCACCCTCAGATCGACCTCGGACCCGAATCCGTAGTACGCGGCTGCGCTGGTTCGGGTCAGCGGGTTGTCCAGGAAACCGGGGTTGGTGATGCCGCCGAGCCCCGGGGTTCCCAGCCCCGACCCGAACGAGAAGGGTAGAGCGAAGGTGCGCGTCCCTTGAGGTCGGGGAACCACCATGAAGAGGAGCGCCGCGACGGCCAGGGTTATCGCGAACGCTCGGAACGGCTCGCGGCCGGCCTTGTCCGGCGACGAGCCGGGCCGGGTGGGCCGGGCCCACCCCTGACTGGCCTCGCCGAGCTCCGACCGGTACGACAGGATCAGGGCCGCGCCCCCGAAGCCCAGATAGGCCAGGAGCGGGAAGAGGAAGCGAAGATCCTGCGAGATGGATCCCGCGACCGCCATCAGGGTCAACGACGCCCCCAACGAGAAGTTGAGATCCTTGCGCGCGGGCAGGTCGAAGCCGTGGATCACCTGCACCCATAGGAAGAGGTCGGCGAGTGGGAACCTGACCTCGTCCAGGGTCGCTATGCCCCCCAGCTGGCCGAAGAAGCGGATCAGGCCGATGATCGCCGCGGCCGTCAACGCGAGCTTTATGTGCCAGTTGTCCTTACGCCGGCGCCGGTAGGAGATGTAGTAGGCCACCGGCATCAGAACCAGCACCCCAACCGCCGTCGGCACGGAGATGGCGGCCTCGAGAGCCAGAGCGAAGGCTCCCGTCATGACCGCTCCCAGCACCGCGATCCGCACGGCCACCGAGTCTTCTGCCGCTCGGGTGCGGTTGGCGCGCCGGATGGTCTCTAGGAGCCCTGGAGACACGTTTCCAGCTCCTCACCGTGGGACAAGACGCGCACGATGGCCCGGCCCGTACGAAGTCGATCGATCGCAGCATCGTCCTGGCCCGACACCCCATCACCCCACGTGGACGACCTTGCAACGACCACGATCACGCGCACTCCCGCGGCCTGGACGGCTCTGATCGTCGCGCGGAGATCGTCCATCGATGCCCCTCGACACGTGGCGCAGAACACGACCGTTCCTCGCCGGTGGACCGCACGCAGCGCCTGAGTACCCGCTTCCATCGGATCCCACGCCCCGGCTCGCACGGATGCCAGCCGGTCCAATAAGTCACGGTCGGCCGGCGAGCTGAGTCGCTCGACCTCCGAGGCGCAGGTGAACAGCTCGATCGGATGACCCGTTCGCAGCGCGTAAAGCCCGATCGATGCCGCGGCTGAAACGATCGACTCGAACGCCGAATCGGGAGGTTCGCCCGTGTCGCTGCCTCCGACTATCACGGCGACACGGGTCAGTACGTGTTCCTCGAACTCGCGCACGACGAGCTTGCCGGCACGCGCCGAGGTCCGCCAGTGGACCGAGCGTTTGAGGTCACCGGGCCGGTACTCGCGCACACCGTGATATTCCTCCCCCGCCCCCGTCCGCGCACGCTGGTGAAGTACATCGCTGGGTGACGACGAAGGCTCGAGCAGCGGGAAGGATCGAAGATCCACCCAGCGCGGGACCACGGTGACGCGTCCCTCGACCCGCAGGGACCTTCGGCTGCGCCCAAGCCCGAACGGGGCTCCGCTGACGACGAGGACGTCTCCAGCATCGAAGTCCCCGCGTCGATACGCGGGGCGCATGCCCTCGAAGAAGACCGCTCCGGTAGGCGGTACGGATGCCGACGCGACGGCGACGGGCGGGAACGCCGGCAGGCGATCCTCGATCCGCAGCATAGGGATGGTCCGTCGTCCCTCGTTGGTGATCGATAGGACGACCGGGGTGTCATCACCGACCCGGACGCGGCGGGGAACCTCCCGAGAGACACGCACCTGGTTGAGGCGATGGGGGAAGACGAACGAGGTCACGACCAGGGCAAAGACCCCCGCCGCGAGCACGAAGAGCCACCCTGCCTGCGCCGTACCACCGGCCATCATCAGAAGGAGCCCGGAGCCGACAACCACCATCGCCCGCCGGGTCGGTCGCCGTAGCACGCGCTACTCCGTGACGGGAACGGGAGTCTTCGCGACGATCTCTTTGACGATCTCCGCTCCACGTCCCTGATCGAGCCTCATGCCGGCGGCAGGGATCATGCGGTGCCCCAGGGCGGACACGGCCAGCGATTTCACATCGTCCGGTAAGACGAAATCCCGCCCGTCCAGCAAGGCGCGCGACTGAGCGCATCGGACGAGCGTTATCGAGGCCCTCGGCGAAGCACCGAGTTCGACGTCGGGATGCTCGCGAGTGGCTCGCGTCAGCTCCATCGCATACTCGAGAACTTCGTCACCGACGTGCGTCGCGCGAACGTGGCGTCGGACACCCACGACTTCGTCCAGGGAGAGGACCGCATCCAATTCCTCGATCGGGTGCGACGCGAGTTGGGCTCGTACTATCTGACGTTCGGTGATGGCATCGACGTATCCCATGTCGATCGCCATCGCGAAGCGGTCCAGTTGTCCTTCGGGGAGTGGGTACGTGCCGTGATGCTCCACCGGGTTCTGAGTGGCGATGAGGAAGAAGGCATCCGGCAGGGGATGGCGGACACCCTCCACCGTGACGGCGCCTTCGTCCATCGCCTCCAGCAGCGCCGACTGCGTACGAGGCGTCGTGCGGTTGATCTCATCCATGAGAACGACGTCCGCGAAGAGGGGACCGGGTTTGAACTCGAATGTCGCATCGGCCTGGTTGTAGACGGAAGCCCCCGTGATATCGGCGGGCAACAGATCCGGTGTGGCCTGGATCCGCTTGAAGGAGCCTCTAACCGATCGCGCGATGGAGCGAGCCAGCATGGTCTTGCCCACGCCGGGGACGTCCTCCACCAGCAGATGGCTTCCTGCGAGCAAACACGTGATCGCGGCCTCGACGGGTCGACGCTTGCCCCTGATGACCCGTTCGACGTTCTCGATGAGGCCTGTCGCGGCCTTGGTAGCCGCTGATCGGTCCATGAAGGGATTGTTGCACCGCTCAAGGCTTAGTCAAAGCGAGCCGACCGAGGCTCAGGTGACGTCCCTCGAACGGAACACACCGAGCGCGCCGATGAAGAACACCGTCGAGTACAACGCCACGGTGATGAACGCCCTGAGCTCCGATATCTCACGGATGCCGGTTCCTTCTGAACCGATGACGAACAGAGCCATGTTGTCCCCCGGGAGCCATCTGACCCAGTTGGGGCGGACACCTCGGAGGACGTTCTCGATAACGGCGAAGTATACGAAGGCCACGATCAACGCGGCTGCCGTGTTGCGAGCGATGGAAGCCACGGACATGCCGATCACGGCCGCCAAAGCGCCGATAAGGGCGGAACGAGCCGCGATCTCCGCCACATCCCCGAGCCACGCGCCGTCGACGCCTGCGGTCGAACCACGGAGCAGAGCAACAGGTGCCATGAACGCGACGAGCAGGGCCTGCACGGTCATCACCGCGACGAAGACGAACGAGGCACCTGCCAGGACCTTCGCGGCGAGGATACGCACCCGCCGCGGTTCCCACGTGAGGATGGTCGTCACCGTCCCCGCGTTCCACTCCGCGCCGATGAAGGTTGCGCCCAGACCCATCGCGAGGATCACGAACAAGAAGCTGAGCCCCTCGAGTACATCTTCGAGCGCCGTCAGGTGGAAGCGCGGATCGAAGCTCTCCCGGGGAAAGAACCCTTCACAGTCACCCGCATTCTGGAACTCCACCGGATGCGTCTGCGCGGCTTCCTCACACTCCGCGATGAGACGTTGCCTCTCACGAGCGGAATCACGCACCGCGGCCATCGACCGGTCGGAGTTGATGACGACGATCACCGTGGCGATGAGGATCGCCAGGAACGCGAGGACCCCCGTGGCCCGCACGGTTCGGCGCGCTGCATATCTGCGGAACTCGACCGAGAGCAGACGCTTCATGGCGGCCCCTCCCCCACTCCGCGCTCGTCACGCGTCAACTCGAGGAAGACCGTTTCGAGGTCCGCCTCATCGGCGCGAAGCTCGGATACGAAGAGATCGTGGCCGGCGAGCAACCGGCTCAGACGCCTTATCCGGATCGATCTCCACCCTCAAGCCGCCTTCGACGTCCGTGGTGACCATCCGAGCCCCGGCCAGCACGGCTCGTGCCTTGGCGAGATCGTCGACGCGCACGAAAACGGACCGGGTCTCCCCGGCCAGCACGTCGTGCACCGTTCCCGTCTTCACCGTTCGACCCCGCGCGAGGATCGCGACGTGATCACACATCTGGCGGACCTCGCTCAAGATGTGGCTGGACACGAACACGGTTCGACCTTCGCTGCCGAGCCTCCTGACGAGATCTCGTACCTCCTTGATGCCGGCGGGATCCAGCCCGTTCGCGGGCTCGTCCAGGATCAGGACCTCAGGGTCACGTAACAGGGCCGCCGCGATGCCCAAACGTTGTCGCATGCCCAGCGAGTACGTCTTCACACGGTCGTCGGCTCTCTCGGCCAGGTCGACCTGTTCCAGCCGCTCCTGCACCGCGCTCGAACCGATGCCGTCGACGCGAGCCAGCAGCTCGAGGTTGTGTCGACCGCTGAAGCCTGGATAGAGCGCGGGGGCCTCGACGATCGCTCCCACACGGCGGATCACCGATGCGAGGTCGCGCGTCGAGTCGGCCCCGAGCAATCGCACCTCACCGGCGCTCGGTCGTATCAGACCCAGCAGACAACGGATCGTGGTGGTCTTACCAGACCCATTCGGGCCCAAGAAGCCGAAGACACCACCCTCGGGCACGCTTAGATCCAGTTCGTCCACGGCGAGGGTCCTTCGCCGGCGGAGTCGTCGTACACGCACGTACTCCTTCCGTAGTCCCTCAACCTCTATGACGGCCACGGCGCCCTCACCATTCGACGAGCTTCCAGATCTCGGGTTCCATCGTTCCTTCTCCCACGGTGGTGAATAATGCTGCGGCTTCCTTGAGGTGAACTATCGCCTCATCCGGCCGGCCGGTCGCGTGCAAGAGGTCCGCCACGTTGCTATGCAGAGCGGCCTCGCGGTGCCGATCCCCCTGCTGCGAGCACAGTTCCAACGCCGCCCGCGCGTGGACGAGCGCCTGCTCCGGCCCACCTCCTAGTCGGTAGGCCGAGGCGAGATTATTGAGGGCCGCTATCCGAGCACTCGGATCCTCGAGCTCTTCGGATGCGACCAAGCTCTGTTCCAGATGGCCGACGGCGGCGTCGACGTTCCCGTCGGCGAGCTCGATCACGCCGAGCGTGTTCTGAGCGCGGGCCAGCGCCTGAAGATCGGCGGCTTCATCAGCCAGTCGTGATCCCTCCTCCGCAAAGCGGCGGGCTGCCCTCACGTCTCCGCGACGGCGGGCGGTGAGACTCCGGTCGGCGGCGATACGAGACCGGAGCGAACGGTCGTCCGCGTCGGCGGCCGCCAGGGCCGAGGCATGATGCATCTCGGCCAGGTCCCAGCGCCCCGCCCGCTGATGGACCTCAGCGATCTTGACCTCGAGTCCGGCCAGCTCTGACGCGACGGTAGAAGCGGCGGCCCGTTCGTAGCTCATGAGGGCCGACGCGTAGTCTCCCAGGAGGGTCTGCACATCCCCGATGGCTTCGTGCAGTTGGGTCGCCAGGTCGGTGTCCAGCGCCAGCGCGGCCTCGTAGTGACGCAGGGCATCCTCGTTCGCGAACAGCGATCGCGCGTGCTCCCCCGCTTCCCGGAAGGCGATGGCTGCCTCCCCGCCCGCACCTGCGCTTCGCAGGTGCAGCGCGAGGGCGGCGTGGAGGGGACTCGGATCGGGGCGTCGCATCTTCGACCGCAGAGCCTCGGCCGCCCGGCGATGGAGCGATCTTCTGCGTGCCGGACCGCAATCTTCGTAGACGAGCTCTCGCATCTTGTCGTGGCCGAAGGCGTAGCCGTCATCGCTGCCGCTCGCCTCACGCAACAGCCCGATGGCGATCAGGTTCTCGATCGCAGCGACGGTCTCTTCGTCCGTTCTGCCACTCGCATCGCGTAGGAGATCGGCGTCGAACGGTCCACCCAGGACCGCCGCAGCGCTCAGCACTTGACGACCGATCTCGCTGGTGCGCGCCAGCCGGGTCGTCAGCAGATCCCGAGCACCGCTGAGGATCGCCTCGGGACCCGCGGAAGGATCGAGGTACTCGACGATGAAGAACGGTAAGCCCTCCGTCTCTTCGAAGAGCCGGAAGGACAGTTCGGGGTCATCGATCCCCCCGGCGGAGGCCAGTCGGCGCACGGCTTCGGCATCGAGTCGCTCGAGCCTGATCTCGTCCCCGAGCCCATCCCGTCGAAGATCGGCCACGAGGGATGGGAGGCGATGGCCGGGACCGACCTCTTCACTCCGCCACGCGATCAGGAGCAGGAATCGCCGTTGGTCCAGGCGCCGCGCCAGGAACGAGATCAGGTCCAGGGATGCCTCGTCCGCCCACTGCAGATCGTCGAGCACCAGCGCGCCCGGCTCATCGTGCTCCAGGCCAGTAGCCACGACGCTGGTGATCGCGTCGAAGAAAGCAGCGCGTGCCCCAGGTTGGTCCAGTCCCGGCACCGGGGGATCGCCATCCATCTGCGCGTCGGGCACGAGCCTGGCGATCTCCGAACGCAAACGCGGCTCGAGAGCGGCGCCGTCTATTGCTCTCAGGGCCGAACGTAGGGCATCCGCAACGACCGCATACGCCAGTCCCGACTCTCCCGCGTGCCCCGTCACCTCGATCGAGACGGCACCGGCCGGCATGGCTCGGACGACCTCGGAGAGCAGACGCGATTTGCCCACTCCGGCCTCTCCCTCTACCGCCACCATCCGCCCGTTCGTGTCGGCCGCCGCGTACGCCGCTCGCGCCGTCGCCAGCGCGGCGTCCCTCCCGACCATGGGAAGCAGGCCGATACCGGTCTTCATCCGGACGACGGGGGTCGGTGCGGGGGCCACGCCGTCGACCTGAGGTTCGCCGGCCGCGATGGATTCGTAGAGGGAAGTGGTTTCGGAGAGAGGAGCGACGCCCAACTCCTCATCGAGGATCCGCACGCACTCCCGGTACTGCTTCACGGCAGCCGCTCGATCCCCCGCCCTACCGAACGCCAGCATCAGGAATCGGTGGGCGGGCTCGTGCAGCGCGTCCATCGCCACCCAGCGGCGCGCATGCGTGATCGCCTCGGCGATGCGGCCTTCATCGAGTAACCGGTGCGCCAGAAGGTCCAACGCCCCCGCCAGCTGTCGTCGAAGGCTCTCCGCCTCGAAGAACTGCCAGTCATCGAAGGGCTCCGAATCCCGGAGCGCGAAACCGGAGAGGAAATCGCCGCGGTACAGCTCGACGGCGCGCCGCAGCCGCCCCGTGCACTCGGTGCAAGGCGCCGCTCCGTGGTCGTGAGCCTCCACCGCCCGGAGCTGGGAGCGGAACGTCATCACGTCGGCGTCCATATCGTCCGGATCGAGGCGGACCGAGCTGCGATCGATCTCCAGCCGGCCCTCGCCGAGCCCCTTGCGCAGGGTGGACAGCGTGCGGCGCAGCGCGGCCCGAGCCCGAGCATCCTCGTACTCGGGCCACAGCAGAGTGCCGAGTGAGTCGCGCCGATGGGCCCTCTCGGTCCCGACCAGGAAGGCGAGCAAGGCCACCGCCTTGCGGGTGTCGAACCCGACATCCCGTCCGTCGAGGCGTATCTCGGGCGCCCCGAGGAATCTGATCGTCAGTCGACTCGGTCCGCCCATGGCCAACTCGTACCTCAGGCCGCTAGATAACGCAACGGGTTCGGCCCTCGAAGCGCGGCCCGTAACGGTTCCCAGACGCCGCAGCCCCATCCTGGAGGGTGGCGCGTGGACTTTTCGCGGCCGATGTACCTGGACGGGCCCCCGGGCTCCGGGGACTATCGGCTCCATGAGGGGACTGATGATCAAACGGAAGGCAGCCATGATCGCCTGGTCGAGCTTCGGCCTGGCGGCCGGGTTGGCCGTGACACGTCTTTCCGTATGGCTGCCCGCGGGAGGCTCTCACCCATGAGGCGACCCCTGCTTGGTGTCCTCTTCCTGCTCCTTGCGGCCACGGGCTTCGGACTGGGATCGATCTGGCTCGGGTTGGACCGACCTCCGGGCGTCGCCGGGCTCGTGGACTACGGCTACTCCGATCTCATCTTCGCCGTCGCCCAGACGGCCTTCGTCCTCCTGGGACTCATGCTGGTGATGCGCTCACCACGGCCGGCCGTCGGATGGTGGATGGTAACCGTCGGCTTCATACCCGTGCTCGCGAGCTTCTTCTACGAGTGGGCGGCGCGAGATGTCACCACGGCGGACTCCCTGCCGGGGGCCGCGGAGGCAGCCGTCCTCGGAACGATCCTGGCGGCTTTGGTCCCGGGGGCGCTGGCCAATCTCCTCGCGCGATTCCCGGACGGACGCCTTCCCGGCCCCCGCTGGCGGCTGATCCCCATTGCTACAGTCGCGGCGGTTGTGGCCCTCTGTTGGGCCGGATCCGTCGCCTGGCTCGACCGAACACCTGACTTCATCCTGGAAACGGCGACGGTGCCTGCCTCCGCTGATGCTCCTTTCTTCGTGGGCTTCACTCTCATGCTGGGAGCCGCCGCCGCCGGAGTAGTCTCGTTATTCGTTCGCTACCGCCGGGCAAACCGCCTGGAGCGACAGCAGCTCAAATGGCTCGCCGTGGCGGCTCTCCTTGCCATCACGCTGAACGTCCCGTCCATCATCTTTCCGTTCAACCAGCCCTTACAGCTCTTGTCCGGTGCAGGAGTGCTTCTCATCCCGTTCGCCATCACCCTGGCCGTTCTGCGGTACCGGCTCTACGACATAGACCTCGTCGTAAACCGAACGATCGTCTATCTGCTCCTGACCGTCCTGCTCGCAGTCGTGTACCTCGGGGGCGTGACGCTACTGCAGGGGCTCATCGGGTTCGGTGGAGACAGCGACCTCGCCGTCGCCGCATCTACCCTGGCGGTGGCCGGTCTCTTCCAGCCTGCACGGCGTCGCATCCAGAACTTCATCGACCACTACTTCTATCGCCGCAAGTACGACGCGCAGCGAACGATTGACACATTCTCCTCGAAGCTGCGGGAAGAGATCCAACTTGACGCGTTGAACGACGAGTTGATCGATGTCGTGCAACGGACGATGCATCCGGCGCACGTCAGCCTCTGGGTGATTACCACGGACCACGACCGATGACGGGATCGACCTCCACGCCCACACCGATGCGTCGACATGGAGCTCGGAGATGGCTCCCGTGGATCCCGTTCGGTTTCACCATCGCCCTCCTCGCGGGCACCGTCGTGCTCCTGTCCCTTTATCGTGCCTCTGGGGCGGTGGATCCGGATGGATCGATGATCACGGTCCTCCTGCTGACCCTCGTCGTCTTTGCTTTCGCGGGCGTCGGCGCCCTCACCTCGTCCAGGTATCCGGCGAACCGGATCGGCTGGCTCTGCGCGGGGATCGCGCTGGCTTGGGCGACCGCCGGGTTCGGGCTCGGCTACATCAACTACTCGCTGAATGTCAACGCCTTGCCGGGCGCGCGCTTCATCGTGCTGACACAAGCACTATGGAACGTGGGGTTCGTCGCCCCCGCGACGCTTCTGCCGCTTCGGTTCCCCACGGGGAAGACCATGGGGGGCCGGTGGAAGTGGATCGAGCGTTCGACGTTGGGATGGTTGGCCATCTTGTTCGTGTCTGCCGGCGTCGCGCCCGAGACCGTATACCGCCCGCTGGGTCGAGGCTTCGAGATCCAAAGCCTGAGACCGGCGATGACCACGGTGGTCAACATCGCTTACCTGGCTCTGTTCCTCCTCGCAGTCTTCGCACTCGCCTCCGTGATCATCCGCTTCCGGCGCGCCGACTGGCGAGAGCGGCAACAGCTCAAGTGGTTGATATACGCCGTCGCCCTACTTGTGATCCTCATGGTCATCAGTTCATTCGTAGAACTGGCAGGAGTGACGGAAGTCGCAAACTTGGTGGCCGTCGTCGGCTTCGGCGCCGTCCCCATCGCGATCGGGATGGCCATCCTGCGGCACGGCCTGTACGACATCGACTTCGTCATCAACAGGACCCTCGTCTACATGCTCCTGTCGACGCTGATCGGAGTCGTGTACTTCGGAGGCGTCGCCGTCCTACAGGGTCTGATCGGTCTCGGTGGCGACAGCGAGCTCGCGGTCGCCGCGTCCACCCTGGTAGTGGCCGGTCTGTTCCAGCCCGCACGAAGACGTATACAGGACTTCATCGACCATTACTTCTACCGGCGAAGATACGACGCACAACGGACCATCGATGCGTTCACCTCGCGCCTCCGTGACGAGATCGACCTGTCTGCGTTGAATGAAGAGCTCGTCCTCGTAGTTGGTCAGACGATGCAGCCGAAACACGTGTCGGTCTGGTTGATCGGGGAAGACGGCACGTGAACGCTACGATCGTGACCGGCGGGAAACCCCACCACGTCTCGCGACGGATGGCCGACCCAGGCCGAGCCGCGCCCACCCCGGAGATGATGAGGGATCGGATCGAGCTCGATTCGCTTAGCGGCGACCTGATCCGGGTCGTGATCCAAACCCTGCAGCCGGCCCACGCATCCCTCTGGCTGAAGAACCCCTCGAAAGAGGAGGAAAACCACGCGATGCCTGATGACGGCAGGAAGACTTTGAGCCAGTCTGTTTCGTAACGATTCCCAGACACTAGGGAGATAGAAGGTAGATATGGCATCAGTAGCCCAAAGGGCCCTCAATCGGTTCCGGCGCCGCAAGGCGGGCGGAGCCGAGGCCGCGACCGGCAGCGGCATCCAGGTTGCCCCCGTAGAGATAGCCCCCAACGATCCCCTCGTGGCCTACTTCCAGACCACGTCGGGGGCCGTCGACGTCGACAACCTGGACTTCGACTCGCCGGCCGCGGAGCAGTTGAAGAGGAGCGGCGTCAAGCTGGTCGTGCCCCTCGTTAGCCAGGGAGAGCTGATCGGGCTCCTGAACCTTGGCCCGCGGCGCAGCGAACGCGAGTACTCCGGTGATGACCGAAAGCTGCTCGATACGCTCGCCGCGCACGCGGCTCCCGCCCTCCGGGTGGCCCAACTCGTCAAGCAACAGGAGGCCGAGGTCCGGACCCGTGAACGGCTCGAACAGGAGCTCCGGGTCGCCCAGCTGATCCAGCAACAGTTCCTTCCCAAGGAGCTGCCGGATCTCCCGGGCTGGCAGGTCGCCGCCTTCTACCAGCCGGCCCGACAGGTCGGCGGTGACTTCTACGACTTCATCGATCTGCCCGACGGCAAGGTGGGCATCGTCGTTGGCGACGTGACGGACAAGGGCGTCCCGGCGGCGCTCGTGATGGCGACGACTCACAGCATCTTGCGCGGCGAGGCTCCGAGGTTGAACTCCCCCGGCCAGCTCCTCGAACGAGCCAATAACCGCCTGTTCCCCGACATCCCTTCACACATGTTCGTGACCTGCCTCTACGGCGTGCTGGACCCGCAGACGGGACGGTTCGTCTACGCGAACGCCGGGCACAACCTGCCGTACGTCCGCAGCGGGAACGAGACGCTCGAGTACCGCGCCACGGGGATGCCACTGGGCCTGATGGCCGGCATGAAGTACGAGGAGAAGGAAGCCATCATCGAGCCCGGGCAGGCGATCCTGTTCCACAGCGACGGTCTCGCCGAGGCACACAATCCCCAGCGAGAGATGTTCGGCTTCGGGCGTCTCAAAGAGGAGATGGCGGGACGACCCGGTGGGAACGCGCTCATCGACCACTTGCTCGATCGGTTGAGGCACCACACGGGCCACGGTTGGGAGCAGGAAGACGACATCACACTCGTCACGCTCGAGCGCGCCGGAGGCGAAGGGTTGTTCACTTCGGCCCCCGCGAGCATCCCCGGACCGCGCAATCTCCCCGTCGACGGTGAGAACGAGCTGGCCAGCTTCTCGGTCGGCAGCTCTCCCGGCAACGAGCGCGAGGCGATGCGCCGGGTCGAGGAAGCAGTGGCAGATCTGACCATGCCTCCAGCTCAGCTCGAGCGACTGAAGACGGCCGTATCGGAGGCGACGATGAACGCGATCGAACATGGCAACAAGAACCAAGCGGAGGTCCCCGTGGACATCCGCGTCACATCCAACGGCGATGCAGTGACCGTCTACATCACCGATCAGGGTGGCGATCAGCCGACCTTCGAGACCCCGACGCCGGATATCGAGGCCAAGCTCGCCGGCACGCAGACGCCGCGCGGCTGGGGCCTCTTCCTCATCAAGAACATGGTCGACGAGATGGACGTGATCACCGACGAGCACCATCACACGCTGAAGCTGGTTCTCCGTCGGGAAGGAGAGGACCACGATGCCTGAACAAAGGTTCGACGCCCAGGTGCGACAGGAAGGTTCGGTTGCGACGATGGACCTGAGCGGCGAGATCAACCGCGGGGCCGACGATCGCATGACGAGTGCGTACGACGATGTAGCCAAGACCGGTGCGGCGACGATCCTGTTGAACTTCACGAGGGTCGGCTACATAAACAGCACCGGGATAGCGGTCATCGTTGCGATGCTCGGCCGCGCCCGGAACGACGGTAGGCAGGTAAGCGCCTACGGTCTCACCGATCACTACAAGCACCTATTCGACATCACCCGTCTATCGGATTTCATGAACATCTACGACGATGAATCCACTGCTCTAGCCGGCGTTGGCGCCGGTGCCTGAATCGGGAGGGGATATGACTGAGGCGACGACAGCTACCAGCGTCCGCAGGCTCAACGATCAGATCTCGGTGATCGACATCAAGGGAGAGATCACCGCAGCCTCGGAGTCCACCCTGATGGACGCCTTCAACGAGGCTTCCGGCGACGCAACCAAGGCGGTGATCCTCAACTTCGGGGGCCTCGACTACATGAACAGTTCAGGCATAGGTCTCCTGGTCACGCTGCTCGTGCGAGCCCAACGACAGCACCAAGAACTACTGGCCTACGGCCTGAACGAGCATTACCGACAGATCTTCGAGCTGACCCGCCTCGACGAGGCCATCGGTATCCACGACACCGAGGACAGCGCTACCGCAGCCGCCGGCAGATAAGGAGCCAACCATGAGCGACCAACCGACCACACCATCCCCCGCCGAAGCCACTCCCGAGCCGGAGCAGCTCGAGGCCGCGGCGGTTAGGCGCAGCGACGCGGGCAACTGGGCCAAGGTAAGTCCGACCCTCCACCTCGAGAACGTGCCCGAGGGAGCGATCAACCTCAACGT
Organism: Actinomycetota bacterium; assembly: GCA_009380005.1. Lineage (GTDB taxonomy): Bacteria > Actinomycetota > CADDZG01 > CADDZG01 > WHSQ01 > WHSQ01. Next base: position 27,388 of record WHSQ01000004.1, read on the forward strand.
TGAGGGCCGTCGAACAGCTTCGCCGATGCAGGGCTTCGGCAAGATGTGGCAGAAGACGTACAGCGTCCGGATCCCGTCCTCGATCGCCTCGCCGACGGACGTCGTGACCCAATGGCGCGCCGCCTTCTCGAGCTTCTGGCCTCCCGGCAACTTCTTCTACTCCCCGTTCACCGACCTCTCCCCCGGTGATGTCGCGCTCTTGAATCTGAAGGCCGTTGGTCGCGTGAAGCTGTCCACGGGCATGCTCGTGATGTACGTCGATGATGAAGCCATCACGCTGATGACTCCGGTCGGTCATTTCTTCGCGGCCTTCAACACCTTCGGCGCGCACAGCGACGGAGACGACACCATCGTCCAGATCCAGCCACTCTTCCGTTCAGGCGACCCGATCTACGAGATGGGCATGCCGATCATGTCCCGCATGGAGGACAGGTTCTGGGCCCAGACCCTCAGGAACGTCGCCGCGCACTTCGGGGTCGAAGACGTCGAGGTGACGCAGACGAAGGTTTGCATCGACAAGAAGCGCAACTGGGCCGCGGTGAAGAACGTCCGTCACAACTCCCTCATCAGATCGATCCTCTATCTGGTGGCCACGCCTTTCCGCTGGATCGCCCGACCGTTCAAGAAGGATGCCGACCCGGACGCGCAGGCGCCCGACCGATAGCAAGGAGGCCGCCGTGTCCGTCGACAAGGAAAGCCCGTCGGGCGGCTCGACCCGCCGGGACGATGAGGCGTGGGCGAAGCCGACGCCCGCCCTCGAAGTCACCATCCTGCCCGAGGGGGCCATCAATCGAAACGTGGCCGGCCGCCGCGTCACCGGTCCGATCCAGGGCTTCGGGCGCATGTGGCAGAAGACTTACCGCGTTCGGATGTCCGGCGTGGACATCGACCCGACGGAAGTCATCAAGACGTGGAAAGAGCACTTTCCCGAGTTCTGGCCGGAGGGCAACCGCTTCTACGGTCCCCTGACCGGCATCGCGCCGGGCGAAGTGGCCGTCCTTAACCTGTCGATGCCCGGCAGATTGAAGCTCTCCACGGGAGTGATGGTCATGTACGCCGACGACGAGTCCTTCACTTTCATGACGCCTGAAGGCCACATGTTCGCCGGTTGGATCACCTTCAGCGCGTTCAAGGAGGGACGGTCGACGGTGGCCCAGGCCCAGGTCTTGATCCGAGCGAGTGACCCCCTCTACGAGCTGGGACTGGCCCTGGGTGGGCACGAGGTGGAGGACCGCTTCTGGCAGACGACGCTAACGACACTGGCGGCGCGTTTCGGCGTCGAGGACCCGGCCCCCGAAACGCGCTACCTCCTCGTCGATCGCAAACGGCAGTGGCGGATGGCGAAGAACGTCTGGCACAACGCCGGGGTCCGCAGCGGTTTCTACATGATGGGGATGCCGGCGCGCTGGGCGTCCAAGAGGCTCAAGCGGAAGTCGCCGCCCTACACGTCCGAGGGATCCTCGCAGAACTCCGACCTGTAAGGTTCGCGCGTGCTCTCCCAACCTCAGATCCCGGCATGAGTCGGCCGGCGTACGACGCCGTCGTGATCGGTTCGGGCCCCAACGGCCTGGCGGCCGCGATAGAGATAGCGCGCGCCGGTCGCTCCGTGAAGGTGATCGAAGCGAACGATGCGCCCGGCGGCGGGACGCGTTCAGAGGAGCTAACTCTTCCCGGCTACGTACACGACACGTGTTCGGCCATCCATCCTCTGCTGAGCGTCTCGGAGTTCTTCAACACGATCCCGCTCGAACGTCTCGGCATAGAGCTGGCTCATCCGGAGATCCCCTACGCTCACCCACTCGACGGCGGTCGCATCGCCGTCCTGCATCGCTCGGTCGAGCTCACGGCACAGGGTTTGGGTTCGGACGCGAACGCGTACGCAAGGCTGATGGGGCCACTTGCGAAGAACTGCCAAGAGATCATGGATATGTTCCTGGGACCGATCCAACTCCCGAAGCGTCCAGCCCTGATGATCGGTTTCGGGTTGCGTGCGATCCGATCGATCAAAGGTCTCGGCTCGAGGTTCGACACCGACGAGGGACGCGTGCTGCTCGCGGGTGCGGCGGCTCATTCCATGTTGAAGACCAGCCAGGTCGGTACGGCGGGCTTCGGTCTGGGCCTCGCGATGACGGCACACGCCGTCGGGTGGCCTTGCGTCGTCGGGGGGTCGGGCCGGATCTCCGAGGGACTCGTGGCCTATCTCCGGGAGCTCGGCGGCGAGCTGGAGCTCGAACATCGCGTGACGTCGATGGCCGAGCTCCCCGACGCTCGGGCCTATGTGTTCGATACCTCGGCCCGGGAGTTGGCCTCCATCGCCGGCGACGCCCTCTCGGCCCGGTACCGCCGGGCCATACGTCGCTTCCGTTACGGGCTCGGGGTGTTCAAGCTCGATTGGGCCCTGAGCGAGCCCGTTCCCTGGGCCGCTCCCGAGGCCCGGAAGGCCGGCACCCTCCACCTGGCCGGCACCGTGGAGGAGATGGCGGCGGCCGAAGCCTCCGTCCGGCAGGGCCGGGCCCCGGACCGCCCCTACGTCCTTTTCGCTCAGCAATCCGTCTTCGACGCCAGCCGGGCCCCCGCCGGAGGGCACACCGCATGGGCGTACTCGCACGTGCCGGCCGGCTCGACACTCGACATGACCCAACGCATGGAGGATCAGATCGAACGCTTCGCCCCGGGGTTCCGCGACGTGATCGTGGAACGCCGAACCATGTCGCCTGCGGACGTCGAAGCGCACAACTCGAACTACATCGGCGGCGACATCAACTCTGGGGTGCAAGACATCCGGCAGTTGTTCACGCGGCCGACGTGGCGTCCGCGCCCCTACCTGACATCCAATCCGAACGTTTATATATGTTCGTCCGCCACGCCTCCCGGTGGCGGGGTTCACGGGATGTGCGGGCTCCATGCGGCTCGACTGGTCCTCCGCCGTAGCCTCGGGGTCTCAGCTAAGCAAGCAGAGGTCGCGAAGAAATCGCGCCGGATCGCCTAGCCCCCAGAGGCGTGCCGGGCCCCCGGGGAGGGGCCCATTTGCCCTAGTCAACGCGGCGCGGCTAGCTTTCTGACGCTTCACTCGAGCGCCCCGGGAGGGTACCGGCGGCCCATCGAGAAGTCTTGCTCAACCACTGGATCGGACCCAGACCGATGCGCTCTAACAACCGACGATTGATCCGCCTCGTATCCGTCACCGCGATGTGTGCCATGGCCCTCGCGGGGCCCGGCGCGCTCAGTGGTCGCGCCCAGACCGGGTCCGATCGCGACGAGGCGCGCGACTCGGTGGCGAACCTCGAGGAGGAGCTCGCCGTCGCGCTCGATCGTTTCGAGTCGATCACGCAGAGGATCACTTCGATACAGCTCGCGATGGCGGAGAACGAGCTCGCGATCGAGCGACTCGCTCGCCGGATGTTGGAGCGCGAAGCGATGGCCGTGAGCGTCGCCACCGAGCTGTACAAGGGAGGTGGATCGGTCGCCCTGGAAGGCATCCTGTCGTCGAAGAGCCTCGCCGACGTGAACACCCGCCTGAAGTACCTGGAATCGTCCGGCCAGATCAACGCCGAGGTCTTCGAGAAGCTGGCATCGGAGCGAGAGGTCCTGGAGCGCCGCCTCGACGAGCTGGACCGGGCTCGAGCCGCCGCGATGAAGGCCGAGGACCGGCTCCAGGCGCTCAAAGAGGACATCTCCTCCCGCCTGGACCGCCAGCGGTCCAAGCTCGCGTCCATCAACGACGCCCTTCGACGGCGTGCCACGGCGGCCGCCCAGTCTCCCGTGGCCACAAGCACGGTCTCGGAGATCCCTCAGTTGTCACGGAAGGGCCGGCAGGCCGATTGGATCGCGATCGCGCGCTGCGAATCCGGTCTGCGCTGGCACCTGGATTCGACCTACGACGGCGGTCTCCAGTTCCATCCGATGACGTGGTTGGGTTACGGCGGTGGCAAGTACTCCCGTTACGCGTGGCAGGCATCGCCGGCGGAACAGATCGCGATCGGCGAGAGGGTGCTGGACGATCAAGGTCCGGGTGCGTGGCCGAATTGCTTCCGGTGGAAGTGATCCCACCGCGCTGACGAGAGGGCGGATGCCATCGCCAACGTGGTGGCCGTGGTCGCCATGAGGCATCGTCCGATCTAGACGTCGGGTCTCGCCCCGAGCCCGAAACCGGCGCCTCGTCCGAACTGCCCCATTCACCCCCCTGTCGCGAAGCGTGCCGGACGCGGATGATTCCGTCATGGCACGCCAAACTCGCGGTGAGGACTCCCGCTTCTTCCGCGTCGGCACCTTCGCATACCGGCGTCGCTGGTGGGTGATCGGGGCATGGGTTCTCGCGGTCGCCTTGCTGGCGCCGCAACTCGGTGAGTTGACCGGCCGCATGTCGAGCGGGGGCTTCGAGGCTCCCGGATCCCAGTCCGACCGCGTAAAGAAGATCATCGAGTCCGACTTCAAGGGTCAGTACAACCAGACGGATCTCCTCGTGATGACATCGGACTCGCTCGCCGCCAACGATCCGGGGTTCAGAGCGGTCTTCGCAGACGTCAAGGCTGCGCTGGAGGCCGCGCCGGGGGTCGCCGAGGTCCTCGATCCATATTCCAATCCAGAGTTATCGATCTCCGCCGACGGCTCGACCCTGACGGCTCGCGTGGGTCTCAACGATGACCAAGATCAGGCGTTGGAACACTCCCCCGCCCTCGAGGCCGCCCTCGAGGAAGCATCTGCAGGTACGCAGGTGCGCTCGTTGCTGACCGGGGCAGCGCCGTTCTATCACTCGTTCCAGGAAACGACCACGCACGACCTCGAGCGCGCCGAACGGATCGCGCTACCGATCACGCTGGTGATCCTCGCGCTGGCGTTCGGTACGTTGCTGGCCGCCGGGATGCCGCTCATCATGGCATTGGTCGCTCTCGCGGCATCGTTCGGACTGATCTCCATCCTGGCCGACAAGACCACCGTAAGCATCTTCACGCAGAACATGGCATCGATGATCGGGCTGGGTGTCGGGATCGACTATTCGTTGTTCGTGTTGACGCGTTACCGTGAACGGCTGCGTGCTGGAGGAGCGATCGAAGAAGCGATCGCCGAGTCGATGGCGACGAGCGGCAAGGCCGTGTTCGTTTCCGCCATCACCGTCATCGTCTCGCTGGCCGGCACCTTGCTGATAGATCTGGCGGCCTTCCGCTCGATGGGGATCGGGGCCATGATCGCGGTCGCCGTGGCTGCCGCCGCCGCTCTCACCCTGCTTCCCGCGTTACTCGGCGTCGTCGGCCACCGCATCGAGTCCTTCCGGCTCCGTCCCCGGCGTGAGACACGTCTCAGCGGGATGTGGCACCGGTGGGCGACCACGGTGATGCGTCGTCCCTGGCCCGCATTGATCCTCGCCGTCGTCATCGTTGGCGCTCTCGCGGCTCCTGCTCTCGATCTCAACGTCGGCTCGTCCGGCGTCGCGATCCTGCCGAAGGAGTCGAAGGTGCGACAGGCCGCCGAGATCACGGCCGACGCTTTCGGCGAGGGTCAGGTCGCTCCCGTGCAGATCGTCATCCGGCACGGCGAGGATGTTCTGGGGCAGGGATTCGCCGACGTGTACGAAGCAGTCGACACGATCGCCCGTCACGAAGAGGTCGTACGCGTCGACTCGATCGCGTCGTTCGCGCCCGGGGCTCCGCTCGAGACAGCACGAGCGGCCGCGACCTCACCCGAGACTGCCCCCTTCGTGCAAAGCATGGTCGCCGGCGACGGCAAGACGACGCTCATCTCTGCAGTCGCACGGCATGGTTCACAGTCGGATGAATCCGACGAGTTGGTCCGGGACCTCCGCGCCGACCTCCCTCAGATAGCTCCGGACGCTGAGATCCTCGTCGGCGGGGACCCGGGACTCAACGAGGACATCAACGAGGAGCTTTCCGGCAAGCTGCCGTACGTAGTTGCACTGGTCCTCGTCCTCTCGTTCTTCATCCTGTTGCTGTTCCTGCGCAGTCTGCTCTTGCCGCTGAAGGCCGTCATCCTGAACCTGTGCTCGGTGCTCGCCGCATATGGGTTGCTCGTCACCGTCTTCCAGAAGGGATTCGGCGAAGGCCTGCTGGGCTTCGAGGCCCAAGGCAACATCGACCCGTTCTTGCCCGTGTTCCTCTTCTGCATCCTCTTCGGACTGTCCATGGACTATGAGGTCTTCATGTTGTCCCGCATCCGCGAGGAGTACCTGAAGACCCGAGACAACACCGAGGCGGTGGGCTGGGGCCTCGAGCACACGGCCGGGATCATCACCAGCGCCGCGGCGATCATGGTCACCGTTTTCGGGGGTTTCGCAGCCGCGAGCCTCATCCCCATCAAGGCGACGGGCTTCGGACTGGCCGTTGCGGTCTTCCTGGACGCGACCCTCATCCGAGCCGTGCTGGTGCCCGCGTCGATGCGCCTGATGGGCGACTGGAACTGGTGGTTGCCCGGGTGGCTCGACCGCCTGCTACCGAAGATCTCCCTCGAGGAGGCCCCGGAGACTCCCGACCCGTCCGAGGGGCAGCCCGAGCCGGCAACCGCCTAGGACCTGCCGGAGACGCGGAACGGAGTCGATCTTCGGCCCAACCACGTGGACAGCATGGCCGTCGGGGGCCATCATTGGGCCCTCTGGAACTCGGAGGTTCTCATCGTGAAAGACCTATCAGTATCGCTGGCCGATCGCCCCGGCACGGGAGCCAAGGTGACGCAGGTCCTGGCCGACGCAGGGATGAACATCGAAGGGGTCTGCTACTTCCCTCACCGAGGTCAGACGTGGGGGGTCGTTCACGTCCTCCTCGACGACGGTGAGAAGGGGCGCGATGTGATCGAGGCGACCGGATTCGAGGTGCGCGAGGTCCGTGACGTCATCCTCGTCGATGGGCTGATGGACCGACCCGGCGTACTCGCAGCGCTACTCGAGGACTTCGCCGATCACGGCGTGAACATCGACCTCTTGTACATGGCGAGCAAATCCCGACTGGTGATCGGCACCGAGCAGATGCACGAAGCTCGAGAGGGCGTCCGCACCATAGAAGCCACCTTCGGCTAGCCCACCGATGCCGGAGGTCGCGGAGAAGTGCCGCATGGTCCCGATGACATCCGGCGGTAGGACCTGAACCACACGTGACGATGCCGACGCGTCGCCGGCCGATACGTGGCGAGGATCTGGGAGGCGACCGCGTCGAGCTCGAGGTCTCCGTTGCGCGCAAGCTGTATACCTGCCCGGGCTGTGGGGGTCAGATCCCGATCGGGGCCGAGCATGTCTTCGTGCGCCGCACGCCCGTCGACGGCTCCTCGCGTTACCACCAGCACTGGCACACCGACTGCGCCCGACCCATTGCACGAGAGATGGATCTGGCCGGCCGCCGACGCAATTAGCGCGGCGGGCTGGATCGTGGATCTGGTGTGACACAGGTACCGAAGCCACCGTCGCCCAGGAGCCGAAGCCGGGTCGGGAAGTGGGACAGGGGTGCCGGAGCCAAAGTGGGACAGAGGTCCCGAACTTTCACAACAGATCGACCTTAGTCCTGGTGGGGCGTACTAGATTCGAACTAGTGACCCCTTGCTTGTCGAGCAAGTGCTCTAACCGGGCTGAGCTAACGCCCCAGGAGGCCGCAGTCTATCGGAGCCGCGCCCCCCATCGGAGCCGTCACTCTCGCTCTCGTTGCGCTGCGTCCGGAGCCTTCGAGGACTCCTAACAGGGCGCTAGATCATCGCTTCGACCAAGATGTGGGGGGCGGTCGGTGGAAGACCCAAACGGAGCTTGGTGACGCTACGCACCTCGAAGCCGGCTTCCACGATCGAATCCAGCGTGCGCCGGTTCCAGTTGCACCCTCCGCTGACGCGCGTATAGAGGGGGTTCCACCGGTCCTGGAAGCGAGCGTTGCGACTCCCCTCCTCGTCCCGGACGTGCTCGACGCACCGGAAGTGGCCCCCGGGGCGGAGCACCCGTCTCACCTCGGACAGGGCGCGTCGCTGATCGGGCACCGAGCACAGCATCAACGCGATCACGATGGCGTCGGCGCTGTCATCGGCGAACGGCAACAACATCACATCGGCCACGGAGATGGAGATGGTCGCGGGTGCCTCCCGGGCCCGCAGCACGGCACGGGTCAACATCAGCGGATCCCGGTCCGAGGCGAGCACGTGCGCGCCCGGACGGTAATGGGCGAAGTTGAGCCCCGTGCCGGTGCCGAGCTCGACGACGACCCCCCGGAGATCCCCCACGAGCCGCTCTCGCCAGTCGGCGAAGCCCTTCCGGTCGAACACGCGCATCATGCGGTCGAAGAACCGCACCCTGAGCGGCGAATGTTTCGGGAACGTGGACATCGAGGCGGCGAGCGGAATCGAACCGCTGTACAGGGCTTTGCAGGCCCTTGCCTAAACCACTCGGCCACGCCGCCGCGGGCCAAGGTTAGCCGCGGTGCCGGGGCAACGCGCCTCGACTTGGTTAGTCTCTGGCCCCGGAAACCACAAGGAGGACGCATGACCGCTCTAGCCGAGTCCATCACCCGCCGCGCGAACGTCCAGTCGTCTCTGATGGTCGACGCCGTTCTCGTGATCCTCGGGAGCCTCTTGATGACTCTTCTCGCGCAGCTCTCGATCAAGCTCCCGTTCACACCCGTCCCCATCACCGGCCAGACCCTGGGCGTGCTGATCATCGGAGGCTCCTTCGGCGTCGCGAGGGGGGCCGCGTCGATGGCCCTCTACCTTCTGTTCATCCTGGCCGACCTCCCATTCGGAGCTGGATGGGAGGGGGGCGCCCACCTCCTCTCCCTCTCGTCGGCCACCGGCGGATACCTGTTCGGTTTCGTGATCGCTGCGGCCATGATCGGCCGACTCGCGGAGCGGGGCTGGGACAGGAACCCGGCCACGGCGGTTGCCGCTTTCGTGCTGGGCGAGATCATCATCTTCGGGCTTGGGGTCGCGTGGCTTGCGCAGGCCTTCGGGATGAGCGCGAGCCAGGCCCTCGACGCGGGCTTCTACCCGTTCGTCCTCGGAGACATCCTGAAGGTGCTGCTCGCAGCCGCCGCCCTGCCGGCGGCCTGGCGCCTGGTCAACCGGGGCGGGCCGAGCACGGAGTAGCCGAGCCACGCCCTCGTGCAACACGAAGCCCGCCCTCTAGGGCGGGCTTGGGAGGGTGGGTCGAAGAGCTGGCAGGCGACGACAACGGAGCAAACGCTTTGCGGGCAGAAACGGATCTGCCAACCCTCCGACCCTCCTTGGGGGACCTACACCTACCCAGCCCAAACTCGGACCTAAACCCCAGAGTGGGAAAAAAATCCCCTCGAAACGGAAGACGGGCGTCTGAGGGGGGACGTGGGGGCTTGCCCGGGGCTGCCGGGCCCAGACGGACCGCATCCCGCTAGTCGGCGCCGTCCTCGAGCATCGACATCGTCACGGTCAGGCGCCGGCCTACCTCGAACAGCGACTCTGCTCGGGCATGATCTCCGTCCAACTGCGTCAAGAGATCGACCCCCAGATACAGCGCGACGAGCGCGAACGCCAGATCCCGGGGCTGAACGAGTTCGCGAACGAACGTTCCCTCGATCGCCCGAGCGATCGCACCCTCGGCGAGATCGATCCAGGGTTGCATCCGAGCGACGATCTCCGGACCCAACGACGGTTCCGTCAGGCTTCCTGCGATCAACTCGCTCAGAACCGTGATGTGCCCGGCCTCGAGATCTTCTCGATAGAGCCGGGCGGCGACCTCGATCAGATCGCGCGCATCGGCGGCATCCCGCATCGCTTCTTCGTAGTGCTCGCGTCTCTCCATAGCCGCTCGATCGAGCGCGGCCAGCAAGAGGTCGTTGATCGTGCCGAAGTGATAGAAGATCAGCGCTTGGTTGAGACCTCCGCGTCGTGCGATCGTGCGCGCCGAGGTTCCGGCGAAGCCGTCGACGCGCAACGTCTCCAACGTCGCGTCGATGATGCGTTCCTTGGTGGGACGGTCGCCGGTCATGGATCCCGCCCATCTCGACTGAGCATCTGCTCAACGTAGAGGCGAGGGGCCTACGAATCAAGCTATGGAGTCGGCGTCGCTGAAGGCGCGGGGGTGGACTCCCGGCCCGCCGTCCCGGCCGGTGACGGCAACGCGGTCAGCTTGCGGGCGATCACCGTGACGATGTCCGAGCCCTCGCGGCACGCGGCTCGAGCCTTGACGAAGTTCCGCACTTTGCCGGTGGAGAAGAGCAACTCGGGTTCAACGATCTCGTCTTCACTCACGATGATCTGGATGTTCGGATCCGCCTCGTAGTACTCGCCTACCTCGACGGGTGTCGATGTTGCTGACCCGCCATCGTCTTCCTAGAAGTAGAACAGCACCGAGAGGATGCGCGACGTGAACGAAGCGCCTTCCGGCTCGACGGCTGGTTCCCGATCGGGGTGAGGATCCGGTTGCGGCCTCGGCGCCGTGGGCTCGGAGCGCGGCGCCCGAAGACCGCGTATCCCCCTCAGGTGCTGCCAATCCGACGGACTCATAAGGGGTAGGTCGTAGAGGCTCGCTCCCACGGCTCGTTTCTCCCGAACTGCTCTGGTGAAGGCCTTGATCTCGGCTCTCGACGCGTCGCCGGCGAGACCGCCGATGACGTGGATCGGTACGCGTGGATCACCGGTCTCGGCGCGGATGATCCTGAGTGAGTGCTTCGTGTACCCGTAGACCTTCCGGTAGCCGTGCGTGCGGAACGTGAAGTACGACATGGGCAGGAACACGTCGTAGACCTTGGCCACCCGGCGATACGGGAAATTGGGCCAGTACGTCTGGGTCTTGGGATCCGGGATGATCGCTCCCAGTGGGTAGCCACGTCCAACCGCGGAACGGATCTCTTTGGACAACGAAAGGAGACGTCCGTTCCGCTTCGAGATCTTCCCAACGTTGTCGGCTTCGATATCCATGGCGAACGAGTCGAACGAGTGCCCCTTCGGACTGACGTAGCGGATCGCCTTCATCGAGCGCCGAAGATCGACCTGGACCTTCTGGAACGAAGGGACGTACCAAGCGACGACCTTCATGTCGACGGCGTGGGCGGCCTCGAGGAGATCCCCGGTCTCGTCCCTGAACATGATGTCCCTGCGCCGCTGGTAGTTAGACGTCTGCAGGTAAAGGGTCCGTACTCCCTTGGACCGTAGCCTCGCAACCGTGGCCTTCGGCCGCCTCCAGGGCTTACGGTCGTAGATGTCCAGCCAGGAAGCGAGTCCTTCGTAGGGACCCGTCCTGGACTTGGCGCGCGCGGAAGCCGGCGCGACCATCGTGCCGAGCACGAGCGCGACGCACAGAAGGATGGTTGCAAAACGCACTGACACAACCCCAAGGTATGGAGGACGAACGATCCTCAGCGATACGTAACTTCTGAAAACAAGCACAACCCGGGACCCGGAGGCCGGATCTGGACAAGAAAACCTTCACCACAGCCGCCGCCAAGTACATAGCTAATCCGATCGTGAAACGGGTCGCCGGGCACGTGCCCTGGTGGGTATTGCTGGAGACGCGTGGTCGCAGGAGCGGCGAGCCGCGCCGCACGCCGGTCACGAACGGCTTACGGGGCACCACGCTATGGATCGTCGCCGAGCATGGCCACGGAGCCAACTACGTCAAGAACATCGAGGCCGATCCGCGCGTGCGGGTCCTCGTTCAGGGCCGATGGCGAGACGGCATCGCACACATCCTGGAGGACGACGATCCCCTTGCGCGACAGAAGACGCTGGGTCGAAACCTCAACAGCGCCCTGGTGCGCATCGCCGGAACGGAGCTCTTGTCGATCCGGATCGACCTCGAGCCCTAGGGAGAGCGCCAAACGCTCCGTCAATCGAACTCGTAGACCTCTCTCTTGAGCGCCGCCTGCTTCAACTTCGGATCGTTGCGATCGATGTAGGCCTGTACGAACAGGAAGGCTCCGACGAGGAGCGCGAGGGATATCGGGAACGCCATCGTCTCCACCGTCGTCAGCGCCGTACTCAACAGCTCCCCTTGCGCGCTGTTCGGTTGCCGCATCTCCCCCAGCTCCAGGGAGAGTTGGGGCCCGGCCACGTCCCCATCCGCCTCCGTGGCCGGGTCCACCAACACCGACGGCCGGCTCGTCGTCGTCTCGACCGGGAACACGCTGGGGCGCCGAAGCGAGTCGTCGTACGTCGAGGTCTGAGCCTGCCGAGGGTTCGGGGAAGTTCGGGTGCGCTCGGTGGCGCCGGCGCTGTCGTCGCTCCGATCGCGACTGCGATCGTCGTGCCGGCTCCCGCCATCGGCGCCGGGATCTGGTGTCGCGCCGCCATCGTTGCCGCCGCCTCCGCCCTTGTTCGTCCCGGTGTGCCCGCCGGCGTTCCCGGAAGCTTTCCCGTTGCTCTTGCCGTAGGCGTTCCCCGTGCCGCTCCCGCTCTCGCCGTCGGCGGCATCGGTGGCCTTTCCTCCCTTGTCGTCACAGACGGCCGCCGGGCCGGCCTTGGTGGGCTTCTTGTCGCATTGGCTCCCCACGGCGGGCGCCGCCCCTCCCACGATCGTGACCAGAACGAAGGCGGCGGCCGCGAGGTAGCGCAGCCGCGGAGCTCGAGGCGGCCGCGGTTCGAGGCCCCCGTCGGGGCTCTCGTCCGATCCCGACTTGTGCGTCATCGCAGGCCTCCATACCGGTGTGGTATTTCCTTCCATATAGGTAATCGGGCGCCGGGCGAGCCCGGCGGATACGCAAGAGCGGCAAGGTCCCCTGCGTCGTCTACGTATCGCCTCTGTGCTTTCGCACAAAGGCCGCCCTTTCCTCTTTCAGGATGTCGCCGGCCTCGGCAGGTCCCGCATCAATCGCGAGAAGATCCCTCGCAGCGTGTCGGTGCCGTAACCGTGGCTCGGACTGTTGGTGATCATGACCGCATAGCTGATCTTCAGATCGTCTCGCCGGATGAAAGCAACCTGGTGGCACACCGCTCCCGTCCCCGAGCCCCATCCACCCTTGAAGAAGTATCGCCAGTTGGGACGCTCCACCTCGCCGATCCCCCACCGCTGGGACTCGACGATGTGGGACAAGAGATTGCGGGCATAGCGTTCGTGACGGTCGGGGATGTAACGGGGCAGGGTTGACATGAACCGTGATTGTTCCGCCGCGTTCACGAGGCTGAGGCCCCACGGGCTGTAAACGAATCGGAAGCTGTCCATACCGGCGTCTCTTGCTAATCGCTCCATCCCCCGCCTCCCGACGATGTCTCTGACCCGGCTCGCCGCGGTGTTGTCGGAGCGTCTGATCATCGGTCCGAGGAGCGACCGGTCGTAGTCGGTGAGCGATCGGCCTCGGACCGAAGGGCGGCGCAAGTAAGCCGCCATGAACATCACCTTGAGCACGCTGGCTGCGGCGACGTCCCTCTGCGCCCGGTAGCCGTGGAACCGCCTCCGCTCGTCCAAGACCGCGAAGCTGACCGAGCCCGAGCGGGTACCCGCGTAGGCGATCGCCTTGCGCATGCGTTGGCGCCACGTCGTGGCTCGAGCCGGACCCATGAGAGAGGCGAGGACCAGGGTGACGAGAACTACGACCGAGGCGACGCGGCGCATACCTCGATGCTAGCCGCGTCGCCTAGCATGTCGCCGTGTCAGAGACGAATACTTCCTACTGGATCGCCTCGACGACGAAGACCAACCATCACTCCCTCGACACGGACATCGAGGTCGATGCGACGGTTGTCGGCGGCGGGTTGGTCGGCGTCACGACCGCCTATCTGCTCCAGAGCGAAGGTCTCGAGGTCGCGCTGATCGAGAGGGACCGCGTCCTGAACGGCGCGACCGGCAACACGACGGCGAAGATCACCTGGGGCCACGGGCTCATCTATCAGCGACTCGAAGAGAAGCACGGAACGGATACGGCGCGACTGTATGGCCGGGCGAACGCCGAGGGTCTGGATCTCTTGACACGACTGGTGGATGAATCGGGCATCGAGTGCGATCTGGATCGCAAGTCCAACTTCGTTTACGTCGAGTCCGCTTCCGAGCTCGACTCGATCCAGCGCGAGGCACGGGTCTGCGACCGCATGGGGATGCCCGTCCGGGTAGTGACGGAAACGACGCTGCCGTACCCGGTCGCCGGTGCCATCGAGGCGCTGGACCAGGCTCAGTTCCACCCGCGCAAGTACGGCCTGGGGCTGTTGCGGGCGTTCCTCGCCGCGGGAGGGTCCGTCTACGAGCGGTCGCCGGCGACGGAGCTCCACGAGGGCGACAGGTGCACCGTCAAGACTCCCCGCGGCTCGGTGACCGCCTCCAACTTCGTCGTGGCGACGCACTACCCCTTCATCGACAGAGCCCTGTTGTTCCCGAGGGTGCACCCGAAGCGCTCATATGCGATCGCCGGGGTGGTGGATCCGAGCGTCCTGCCGGACGGGATGTTCATCTCATCCGATGAGCCGACGCGCTCCATCAGGACGATCCCGGATGGGGACCGGGTCCTCCTGATGGTCGGCGGCGAGGGCCACGCCGTGGGACAGAAGTACGACACGGATGCCTGCTACGCCGGCCTCGAGGACTGGGCGAGGGAACGTTTCGGGATGACCGAAGCCTCGTACCGGTGGTCGACCCAGGACGGCGTCTCCGTCGACACGATCCCGTTCATCGGACGGTACAGAGACGGCGTCGAGAACGTCTACGTCGCGACCGCGTTCGGGAAGTGGGGATTCACGAACGGCACCATAGGCTCGAAGCTGATCGCCGATGACATCCTTGGACGAGAGAACGCCTATGCGGACCTCTACAACCCCAGGCGCCTGCCCCTGAGGGCATCGGTCGAGAAGCTCCTGACCGAAAACGCCAAGGTGGCCGTCCATTTCTTCGGGGACCGTGCCAGGCATCCCCAGCGGCGCAGCCTCGAGTCCCTCCAGCCGGGAGAGGCCGCCGTCGACGGGATGGGACTGAGCCCCGTCGCCGGCTACCGGGATCCGGCCGGGGAGCTACACAAGGTGTCGGCCGTGTGCACGCACCTCGGTTGCGTCGTCGCGTGGAACGCGGCGGAGAAGACCTGGGACTGCCCGTGCCACGGCTCTCGGTTCGCTCACGACGGCCACGTCGTCCAGGGACCGGCCGTCAGGGATCTCGAACGGCGAGACTGAGACCCCCGCCCCACCCCTCGATCGTGGCCGGCCTACGCCGACCGGGCCCTTCTCGCGATGACTAGCCCACTCGGACCCACAGACGAGCGGTGATTGCGTATCGACGACAACTCGCACGACGCAGATATTTGACCCACGCAGCATAAAACGGACATTGGTCACCATGGGACGTCACCTGAGCAAGAAACCGGCCATCACCGCCCTACCGCCGTTGGAGGTGATCGCTGCATGAACGCGGCGAAGCTCCTCATCTGCGACGACGTCGACGACATCCGGATGCTGATCCGTCTCGCGTTCGAGGCGGAGGACGACTTCGAGGTTGTCGGTGAGGCAACGAATGGCGAAGAGAGCATCCTCGCAGCCCGGCGGCTCCGGCCCGACGCGATCCTGTTGGACGTCAACATGCCGGTGAAGGGTGGTCTCGAGGCGCTCCCCGACCTGCGAGTCGCCGTTCCCGACGCGGCAATCGTCATCTTCACAGGGTTCGAGGAGTCGAGCCTGGGTGATCATGCGAAGGTCCGGGGCGCAGATGGTTACATCGAGAAGGGCACCGAGGTGACCGAGATCCTCGACCTGATGCGGTGTCTCGTTCAAGAGCGACGGACCAGGAACGGCGAGGCCCGACGGTCCCGGTAGCTTCCAGATAACGTCGGCGGATGGTCTGTGGGTGGGAATGGTGAGTCTCCAGAGAACGTCGCCCGCGGCTGCCCTCCTATCGTGGAGACAGGTTCTCGCCTGGCGATTGAACCGCCAGCATCTGATGGAGCCGGCCTCCCGGCGAGCTCTGGTGGACGTCGCCGAGCGGATATGTGGGCTCCACGCGCAGTTGATGACGTCGGCCGAGCTGACGCTGTGGGCTCGCGTGAAGGATCTGAAGCGGACGGACGTTTCGAAGGCGCTGTGGGAACGGCGCGACCTCGTCAAGCTCTGGGCCATGCGCGGCACGCTCCACCTCTTGCCGGCACGTGGATTCGGGACCTGGCAGAGAGCCCTGTCGACCTACGACCATTACCTACGCGACCACTGGTTGAAGTATTTCGACGTCACCCGGGCCCAGCTCGAGAAGATGTCGGCCGCGATCGGCGAGGCGCTGGCCGATCGCGAGCTGACGCGTGAGGAGCTCATAGCCGAGGTCGCACGCCTCACGAGGTCGAAGGCCCAGGCGGAGCATCTGCGGTCGGGCTGGGGCTCGCTCCTCAAGCCGCCCTCGTTCCAGGGTCGCCTGTGCTTCGCGCCCAGCGATGGACAGAACGTAAGGTTCACGAACCCGGAGGCGTGGCTCGGCGGATACGAGAAGCCCGATCGCGAGACGGCCCGGCTCGACGTGGTGCGTCGCTATCTGGGAGTCTTCGGGCCCGCCTCGAACGCGGACCTGGCGCGCTGGTGGGGCATAACGCCGCCGCGGGCCAGACGTCTTTTCGAGGCTCTCGGCTCCGATGCGGTCGAGGTCGAGGTCGACGGACTGCGTCGCTGGTGTCTGGAGTCGGACCTGGCCGGTCTGACGGCGGCCGAGGTCGACAAGAACCTGAGGCTGCTGCCGATGTTCGATCAATACGTCGTCGCCTCGAGTCGTGACGCAGAAGCCGTGCTGGCCGACGCCTACAAGCCGTTGGTGTTCAGGAAATCCGCCTGGATATCGGCCGTCGTCCTCGTCAACGGCCGCATCGAAGGCGTCTGGCGGCATGAGATCAAGGGTAAGCGCGTGGTCGTGACCATAGAGCCGTTCGAGAGACTCCCCCGCTGGGCCGGCCCCAAGATCACCGCGGAGGCCAACAGCCTGGCAAGGTTCTTCGGCAAGGATCTGGAGCTCGTGAAACCAAGCGGATAGAACGGGCTCGGCTCGGGTAATCCGGGCTCATGCGATTCGGGAACTGGGAGGTTCGCCCCCTGGGGGGCGGGCCCGGATGCCTGCTCATGCTCCTGGTGTCGGTGGGAGGTTCGATCCTCCTCACGCTGTTTCTGAATCTGATCCTGAACGCCGGGAACTAGCGATCTCGCCGCCGGGGGCCCGATCGGGCTCCAGGCAACTCGGCGTGGATGCGTTCGCCGGATGGTCGTCGGTCAGGTAATCGCCTCCGGCACAGACATCGACCATCCAGCCGGTCATCAGGAAGTGGGCCTCCTGCCAGCCGGCCGCCGGCTCGCTCCTCGGGTGGCTGTGCGGATCGCCGTTGTGCGTGGGAGGCAGATTGCCGTTCGGAGGCGTCGCGTTCCCGCTGTCCCAATAGACGAGGGCGGAGCCCTCGTAGGGGTAGCTCGCGGTCTCCGAGAAGTAAGGGGCCATCTCCCAGTGCCGTCCTTCCGGTAGGCCCGGAACCATGATCGGCGCGCCGATCGTGCGGGCTTCGACCTCCGCCGCATGGTTACTGACCTGGTGATCGCTCCACGCGACTTGCAACATCACTTCGTGCTTGGGCGTGTTGCGGTATGGATCGTCGGTCAGGTGATGGGCGAAGCCGTTGCCCTCGCCCCGATCCCACAGCATCTGTATCAGAGCGAAGCTCAGCTGCTGCTCCAAGGGATCGCGATAGAGCTGGTAGAAGGGGATCGCGTAGAGGTCCTCCCAGTCGATGCTTCGGTTGAGGAGGGTCGAGTAGTTGATCCCGGGCACACCGAGGATGGCTCGGTGGATGTCTGGCGACACCGCCACGAGCGCGCCGCCCATGATCCCGCCCTGGCTGTTCCCGTCGTAGTGGAGCGTCGATCGGCCACTCGGCGTTGCCGTCTTGATGAGCGGTTGGCCAGCCTGCTGGAACGCCGGGTCCTTGACGAAGCCGTCGGGATGGACCAGAGCCCGTCCCACGAACATGAAGTTGAGGTAGCCCTGTTGCGCCCGGTCGGGCAACGAGGGGAAGTTCGATAGGTCGGCGATGATCGCCGCGACGGTCGGCAGGTCGGAGGTAGACATCCCCCACCAGTCGACGGCGCAACCCATGAACGGGCCGTTACGCCGCGGCGAGCTCAGCGCACCGACCTGCGTACGGCTGCCCAGGAGGCCGTGCCCCTCGAGCATCGGGAAGTTCCTCTCTCCGTTCAGGGGTACGTCGCACAGGAACGGCACGTTGACGGTCGTCTCAACGGGGTTCTGATCGGGGAGCCCGTCGAGGTCGAGATCGAGCAGACGGGAGCCCGGAGCCGGCCCGTCGACCGGCAACTCCTGCTCCTTGAAGTGTCCTTCCGTCTGTTGGACCCGGTCCATGAAGTTCGGCACGGTGATCCGGCCTTCGACGCGACGCACCTGTTGCGAGCGAGCGTTCCCGGACGAGTCGGACCATCTATCGGTGCGCTCCGATGTTCCGTCGATCACGAACGTTGGTGACCGACCCTGAACCTTGCGATCGGCGAGGTCGTGATCGCCGAGGATGTTCCCGAACGAGATGTCTCGCATGTGGAGGATGCGCTCGGAGAGGTTCTCCTCGCTGGCGACGGTGAAGTCCCACGCGAGATAGAGGTCATCCTTCTCGATACCCGCCTCGGCGAGGGGGCCGAAGATGCTCGTGTCGAGGTGCTGCTGCCGAGCGGCATCGGCACCGGAGCCGTTCTTGTACGCCGTGAACTCGGCCCGGGGCTCTATGACCGAGCCATCGCTCCTCTTCAGGGCGCGGAGGGCAACTACGTACCGAGTGCCCTCGTCGAAGTTGACCGCCGGACGGACGATCAAGACCTGCTCCCCGGCCGACGTCGCGTTGGGGTGTGTGTCAAGCTCGGACCAGAACGGATGGCGCTCGCCCGTCTCCGCATTCAGGATGACGATCGGCGCATCCTCACGCTCGTACAGGCCGATGTCGGCGATGTGGTCGCGGTGATCGAAGTAGCCGGGTTCATTGATGCCTACCTCGCCGTGTGGTCTGTCCTCCGTCCCCCAGGTGCGATGGAGGTCCACCCCGGGCACGTGGGTTAGAACCATGGAACCCGGCGAGAAGCCGTCCTGGCGGTTCCACTCGGTCGGGTCGACGGGCTTGCCTTCGCCGCCCTCGGTGACCTCCGCTCCGCTTCGCGGCATCGCGGCCGGGTGGAAGTCCACACGGCGTCCCGTGTCCGTCGTCGGGTCGGCCACGGTGTAGAGATCGTTCGGGAACGGGAAGAGGCACGTCGCCGGATCGAGCGGGTCACATCCCAGGTTGGTTGAGACGGGAACGACGGGGGCGGCCTGGGTCCCGACCGGCAGGCCGGCGAAGAGCACGACGAGGGCGGCGATGGTCGGCGCGGCGTTACGAGCTTTCGACATCCAGACAACCCCCGGATCGGTTCGGTCGGGCGGATCATGGCGCGACGAAGGCGCCTACGTACTGATTAGTCGTCCTCGTCACGATCCCTCTGTGCATCCGCACAGGATCGGCACATGCGCTCGAGGCCAGGGTCAGGTCTTGGCCGCCTGCCACACTCCCCGCGAAAGCATCACCTGAGAGCTCATCTTGGGTACCCAGGGTTGCATGGGACCGCCGTCATCCCTTCCAGCGATTCAGCTCGTGACGGGCGAGCACCATCTTGTGGACCTCGTCGGCACCATCGACGATGTGCAAGGTCCGAGCGTGCGCGTACATGAGTGCCAGGGGGAAGTCGTCCGAAACCCCGGCCCCCCCGTGAACCTGGATCGAGCGGTCGACGACCCACGTCGCCAGTTCGGCCGCAGCCACCTTGATGGCGGATATCTCGACGCGCGCAGCATCCTTGCCGGCGGTATCCATCATCCACGCCGCCTTCAAGGTCAGCAGCCGGGCCTGCTCGATCCGGACGCGCGCTTCGGCGATCCAGTCTCGGATGACACCCTGCTTCGACAGCGGGATGCCGAAGGCGACCCGCGAGTGCGCCCGCTTGCACATGAGCTCCAGGGCGCGCTCTGCCATCCCGATCGCGCGCATGCAGTGGTGGATACGCCCCGGCCCCAGCCGCGCCTGACCGATCAGGAAACCGTGACCCTCCTCCCCCACGAGGTTGGAGACCGGGACCCGGACGTCGTCGAACGCGACCTCGCAGTGACCATGGCCCTCGTCGTACCCGAACACCGGGAGCGTGCGGACCACGTTAACGCCGGAGGCATCCATCGGGACGAGCACGAGGCTGTGCTGGAGATACTTCTCACCATCGGGATCGCTGAGTCCCAAGAACAGGCATATCTTGCAGCGAGGGTCGGCGGCTCCACTCGTCCACCACTTGCGCCCGTTGACGACGTACTCGTCGCCCTCCTTGGTGATCGTCGACGCGAGGTTCGTCGGATCGGAGCTCGCGACGTCGGGTTCCGTCATCCCAAAGCAAGAACGGATCTCACCCTCGAGCAGAGGCTGCAGCCACCGTTCCTTCTGCTCGTCCGTCCCGAACTCGACGAGGACCTCCATGTTCCCGGTGTCCGGTGCGGCGCAGTTGGTTGCCTCCGGAGCGATCGGGCTTCGTCCCATGATCTCGGCCAGAGGCGCGTAGTCCAGGTTGTTGAGCCCCACGCCGTACTCTGGTTCGGCAAGGAACAGGTTCCACAGACCGCGGCTGCGCGCCTCCTTCTTGAGCTGTTCCATCACGGGGGGCATTACGTGCGGGTCGTCCTGGCTCATCATCTGTTCCACGTACGTCCGCTCGTTGGGATAGATGTGCTCGTCCATGAACTCGTCGAGCTTTTCCTGGAGCTCCCTGGATCGAGCGCTGTGTTCGAAGTCCACTCCGCCTCCTAGATGGGACCGACTTCCTTACGTTCGAGCGCCCACATGCTCGCCATGATGAGCGGGGGGACACGGTCGCCGATCCCCTCGAACCCTTCGCCCAACGTCTTGCCTTGTAGGTACCGCGCGTGTATGCCTTCGAGGATCACCGCCAGCTTGAAGAAACCGAAAGCCCAGTAGAAGTAAACGCCCGAAGCGTCACGCCCGCTCTTCGCCGCGTACCTCTGGAGCACATCGTCCCGCGTCGGGAATCCCGGCACCGACGTCGCGGTTATCGATTCGAACGCGCTCCGGTACGCGTCGCTGTCGTTCTCCTGCGGCCAGTACACCAGCATCAACCCGAGATCGGCCAGGGGGTCTCCTATCGTCGACATCTCCCAGTCGAGGATCGCGCGTATACGACCGACCTCGGTGGGGTCGAGGATGGCGTTGTCCAACCTGAAGTCCCCATGGACGATGGTCGGTGCCGGCGACTCGGGCAGGTCCTGTTCGAGTCGCGCGATCAGGTCATCCATCAAGGGCAGGGGGCGGGTCACCGAGCTCTCCCATTGCCGCGCCCACCGCCGGATCTGACGCTCCATGAAGCCATCCGGGCGCCCGAACTCTTGGAGCCCGATCGACCGCCAGTCCACCGCGTGCAGGTCCACGAGAGCGTCGATCAGACCCTCACCCACCTTGCGTTTGTCCGCCGGGTCGGGTGCGAATCCCCGCGGGAACTTATTCCGAACGATGTGTCCGTGACAGCGTTCCATCGCGTAGAACGTCACGCCGAGGATGTTGGGATCCGTGCACAGGTGGAGGGCCTTGGGCACCGGAACGGCGGTGGGAGCCAACGCGCTGATTACTTCGAATTCACGCTGCATGTCGTGAGCGGTCGGCAGAACGTGACCGAGCGGAGGACGACGGAGGACGAGCTCTCGACCCCGCGCGCTCACGAGGTAGGTGAGGTTCGACTTCCCGCCCGATAGGAGCCGCACGTCCGAATCACGCCAGATCGGGTCGCCGAGTTGATCCGCCAGGTAGGGTCCGACGATCTTCGGGTCGGCCCCCTCGATGATGGTCGTATCCTCCGCTTGTTCCATCGCGGCGTAACCCTATCGGGCCGCCCGCGACGTCCGACTAAGGAGCTACTCGTGGGATCGCTGGACGGCAAGAACGCGATCGTGACCGGTGGAGCTTCCGGGATCGGGCGGGCGGTAGCGGAACGGCTCGCGGCGGAGGGTGCCTCCATGACCGTGGCCGACGTCGATGAGGAAGCGGGAAACGAGACCGCGAGGTCGATCGGAGGCCACTTCGTTCGCTGCGATGTCTCGGATCCGGCCCAGCTAGACGCGGCGGTCGCTGAGGCGCGCGGCGCCGGATACCTCGATATCGCCCATCTCAACGCCGGGATAACCACGGGCGAGAACGATCTGACATCGCTGAGCCGCGACGCCTACCGGAGGGCCATGGGCATCAACCTCGACGGCGTCATCTTCGGTACGAAGTCGTGCCTCGGCGCGATGAGGAACGGAGGCAGCATCATCACCACGGCATCCTTGGCCGGACTCGGCGCGATGCCCAGCGACATCATCTACAGCGTCAACAAGCATGCGGTGGTCGGATTCGTCCGCTCGGCGGCGCCGCAACTCGCCGAACACGGGATCTCGATCAACGCCATCTGCCCCGGATTCGTAGACACTCCGATCCTGGGCCCGTTCGGCGAACGGTTCCGCCAGGCCGGCTTCCCGCTGCTGGAGGCGACGGAGGTCGCCGACGCATTGATGAAGGTCCTGGACTCGGGGTTGTCGGGCGAGGTTTTCGTGGTGCAGCCCGGATTGATCGCAGAGCCCTACAGGTTCCGCGGCCTGCCCGGCCCCCGCACCGAGGGAGCCCAAGGCATGGTGCCACCCGTACAACCGGGTCCCTAAGCTCGATCCCTCAGCCGCCCGCCGTGGCCCAGTTCCGCGTCCACCGGCACGGTTAAGGCGTTCGGTCCCAGCCGGCTTGGACTTCGGCGATCGCGGTCCGAGCATCCTCCGCATCCTCTTCACGGACGCAGATACGTCGCTCGCCGAGCGAACCGATGTCGATCGGATAAGGCATCTCGCCCTCGCCGAGGATGATGGCCGGGATGCCCTGTGCCTCGAGGAACCCTCGCACGATCCTCGCATCCGACTGATTCGAGCGGAAGACCTCGATCAGCTCCTTATCCGGCACCAGGTGCGTCGGCGCGGTGATCTCCAGCATGGGTCTCTGGGGAGGATCGTCCACGAGAGCCACGTCGCATTCGGCGCAACGGTCGAAGCCGGCGCGGTACTCGGTCCCGCAATCGGGACAGTATCTGTACTCTCCCATGCGGGCAGGCTACGCCCTGCCCGGGTGAGTTCACAGGACCGCAAGCTCATCGGCCGGCTCCATCGCTTCCCGTATGGCGATCCGATCCCGACGCGGCGCCTCGGTGTCCGCCTCCCCGACGTGAAGGAGGGGCCGACCCCGGTCGGCCCCCCGATCTCACCCGTCGTGGGTGTGCCCGGTCGTCCTGCGTCACGCAGCGATCGAGTGCGTCCGCAGCTTGGCGGGAGCTGCCGCGGCGACCTTCGCGTGACGGAATCCAAGTGCGGCGAGGACCGCCAGGATGATCCCACCGATCACCATGCCGGCGCCGGCGTAGAGAGCGATCGTCGAGGCGACCCACCAGCCGTAGGCGTTGAGCAGGAGGCCCCTCAGGGTCTCCCCCCGGAACAGGGTCTGGACCTTGGCGTCCAGCTCGGCCCTGGCTGGGTCGTCCTCTTCGAGCCCCCGAGCCTGGGCGCTGGTCTCGGAGTAGGTCTTGCCCTCGTTCACCTCGGTGAGGTGCAAGCCGATGTAACGGCTGAACGCCTCGGCCTCGGTGCCGGTGTCGACCTTCTCGCCTGCGAAGTCACCGACGATGGCCTTCTCCTCGGGGCTCATGGCCTCCGCGGGCGGGAACGTGATGTTCTGCGGCTCCAGCCGATCCTTCACGTTGTCCTGGCCGAACTGACCGCCGTAGAAGGCGGCCGCACCCAGGAGCAGGAACGCCACCGCTAGGACGGTGCCGGCTCCGCTGACGATCTGGTCCCATGCCTTTCTATCCATCTCCCCTTCTCCCTTCGTATGTGCCGGGGAACTGCTTCTTGGCGACAGTCTGCCGTCGGGGCTCCCACCCGGATAGGCCCGGACGGCCCCATCAGCGGGTGCTCTTCGGCCGAACGGAGGGGGTCCACAACGGGCCCAACGGCCCCCTCGGAGGGGCCGCTGCCGACCCGGGGGTGGAACGACGAACCGATCGAGCACTGGTGGGTCCTGGGGGACGATCTTCCCTCGCTACGAGCGAAGCCGGACGGTGATCGAGCCGCCCGGCCCGCTCCCGCCTCCGGACGTTCCACGACCGGGCAGTGCTCCGACCGCATGGGCGGGCGCCGCCTGCGCCATCAGAGCCGAAGGCCGCCCCGGAGGAGATGTGGAAAGATTCCGCGGCGCCATGATGAGCACGAGTCGACGCGAGACCTCCCTTGATTCTGCTGCCAGTCGTATCGAGCGAGAAGAGGGGTGCAAGTAGATCTCACCGAGCGTGGGGAGTCGCTGTCCCATTTGATGAAATCGAAGGAAGAGAAGACATGAACCACGAGCATGAGGATGCGTGCGCTCAGGGGCTACAAGCAACCCTCTCGGTCTTGTACGGGCACCGTTCAGCCGGAGGTTGGTCACCGCGAAGCATTGAAAACGCCAGGTAGGAAGCAGCGAGAAGCAGCAAGAGTAGCCAGACCGCGGCTCCCCGAGAGGGGCGGAAGCGATTGGCTCTGTCTTGGGATGTCACGTTGCCGTCCACTTTCCCAGGCTCCCCCCAATGGCCCTGCGAACCACGTTTCACTTGCTTCTTGCCTCTGGCCAGGTCCAGAAGGATTCGCTCCTCTTCACGAGATAGTAGTTCCAGTTCGCGAAGAAGGGTTGCCAGAGGAATGCCGACGAAGGGCTCGCATAGCGTCGAGGTGAGCCTCGCCGACGGAACCGCCATCTTTCGTCCCGACGGGCATCCGACAGCGGACCGTTCGGGCGGCGGGCGCTCGATCAGGATCGAGCTCTCACCGAAGCGGGGTCGTCTGGGTTCGATCTGCACGCCTCGACGATGGCGGCGGCGATCGAATCGAGAGGCAGCACGCGGTCGACCGCCCCCAGCGCCACGGCCGAGCGCGCCATCCCGTATACGACCGAGGTGGCCTGATCCTGCGCGATCACGTGGCCACCCGACCTCTTCAGCTCCACCAGCCCCCGGGCCCCGTCGCTCCCCATGCCGGTCAGTATCACGCCGACCGCGTTGGCCCCATATGCCGCAGCCACGGAGTTGAACAGGTGCGTGGCGGAAGGGCGGTGGCCGTCCACGGGGCCGGATCCGTCGAGGATCGCGGCGCCCCTTGCAACGGCAAGGTGGCGGCCGTTGGGGGCGACGACGACCTCACCGGGGCGCAGGGGCAACCTCGACGTGGCCAGCCGGATGCGCAGGGAAGAGCCTCTCTGCAGCCATTCCACCAACCCCTGCTCGAATCCGGCCGCGATGTGCTGGACCACCAGCACGGGTACGGGAAGATCCGGCGGGAGCGCACCCAGGATCGTTGCCAGAGCGGCGGGAGCCCCGGTCGATCCGGCGATGGCGACGAGCTCGACCCGATCGAGCAGCTCGGGGGCGAGGCGCACTCCCGGTCCCGCGACGTCGCTGCGAGGCCGGCGTCTGACGACCTTCACCTCGGCCATCAGCTTGACCGTCGTGAGGATCTCCCGCACCGCCGAGGAGAAGCCGGCGTCGGTGGGTGCCGGAGGTTTGCCCACGAGGGCGACGGCTCCGGCTTCCAGGGCTCGGAAGGAACGGTCCACATCGCGCTGATCCACGCTTGCGCTTACGATCACGATCGGCCTCGGGGACGTTTCCATGATCCTGCGGGTTGCCTCGAAGCCGTCCATCACCGGCATGTGCATGTCCATCGTGATCACGTCCGGCTTGAGCCGATGAGCCATTGTCACGGCCTGTCTCCCATCCACGGCCTCTCCCACGACCTGGATCATCGGATCGGAGCCGAGCAACCGGGACAGCAAGCTTCGGAACACGGCAGAGTCGTCTGCCACCAACACTCGCAACATGCGATCCCTCAGATCAGCCGTCGTATGACATCGAGGAGCTGCTCCTGATCGAAGCCGCTCTTGCCGATGTATGCATCGGCCCCTACCTCGATCCCGCGTTCTCGATCCGCAGGAGATTCGAGGGACGTTACCAAGACGACGGGGAGATGTCTGAACCTCTCATCGGATCGGATCTTCGCGGTCAGGCCGAAGCCGTCCATGCGTGGCATCTGGACGTCGGAGACCACCAGGTCCGCTCCCTCGGCTTGTAGCGATGTCCACGCGTCGAGTCCGTCGACCGCGACACGGACCTCGTATCCGGCGGCCTGCAAGATGTTCCTCTCCAGCGTCCGGGTGGTGATCGAGTCATCCACGAGGAGGATCACTACCGGACGGCCGTCCTTCGCGGCCTCCACCTGCGGAGCTCGAGCGGTGGGCGCCTTCGATCCGAGTGCCGACCTCACCACGTCCGCTACGTTGAGCACGATCACCACCTCGCCGGTCCCGAGCACGGTTGCTCCGGCCGTATGGCGAACCCTCTCGAGTGGTCGCGGAAGGCTCTTGACCACGAGCTCCTGCGTCCCGGCGGTCTCGTCGACCAGCAACGCTACCGTTCGTTCTGCGGCCCGGACCACCAGCGCGGGACGAAGTCCGTCCTCGTCGGTTCCCTCGAGCCCGATGACGGAGGCGAGGTTCCGGAGCGCGATCGCTTCGCCGGCAACGACGATGGCCTCTCGTCCCTCCGCATCATGGATGTCTTCGGGCGCGATCCGAACCGTGCGTACGAGATTGTTGATCGGAAGCGCGAAGCTGTGCCCGCGGGCGCGAACCAGGACGCACCGTGTGGTGGTGACCGTCAACGGGATGTCGAGAGAGAAAGTGGTGCCCCGGCCCCGGAGGGTCTCGAGCTCGATGGTCCCGTTCAGGCGCTCGATGTTCTCCCGTACGACGTCGAGCCCGACGCCGCGACCCGACACATCGGTTATCAAGGGGCTCGTCGACAGACCCGGGCTGAAGATGAGAGACATCGCCTCTCGATCGCTCAAGGCGTTCATGCCATCGGCCGCGATCAATCCCCTGTCTGCCGCCGCCGTCTTCACGGCTTCCAGGTCTATCCCGGCGCCGTCGTCCGAGATCTCGATCGAGACGGTGTCCCCGTGTTGCGATGCGGACAGGGAGATGACCCCCTCGGGGGCCTTGCCCTCCTCCCGTCGCTCTCGAGCGTCTTCGATACCATGGTCGACGCAGTTCCTCAGCAGGTGGGTCAGCGGCGCCTTGACCTGCTCGAGCACGACCCGATCCACCTCCGTGTCGCCTCCGCTGATGTCGAGGCGGACCTTCTTCCTTTGCTCGCGCGCCAGATCGCGAACCATCCGCGGGAAGGCGCCGAAGACGGTGGAGACCGGCAGCATCCGCACCCGGCGGACGTCGTCCTGCAGGTCGGCGGTTATCTGATCCATGCGTCGGCCGTCCGCTCGGACGACTCGGTCCAGGTGATCGACACGCTGTAGCACGCCAAGCATGGCCGGCTCGGCTTCCTCCAAGAGATCTGCCACGAGGTCCGCGTCGCGGGATCGGACGGAGCCCGAGGCTTCACCAGGCGATCGCACCGTCACCCTACGGGACCGTGACCGGATGTCGCGCCACAGCGCCCCGAGCTCGGACAGTTCCCCGGCGATGCCGCGAACCTCGGCGAGGTTCCGCTGTGACCCCGTAGCGGCCACCACGAGCTCGCCCACCTGCGACATCAAGGAGTCGATCTTCGACGTCGCGACGCGGATCGTCTCCTCCACGCTGGTCCCGGCCGGAGCCTGTTCGCCGAGCCCGTCGTCGGCTTCCCCGGGTGAAGCTCGTCGCGGCGTCCTGTCGTCCGGAACCGAGGCAGCTTCCGACGATGGGACCATGTCTGCGGGGACCTCCTGAGGTGCAGTTTCTGGGGGCGGCGTCGTCTCCACCACCAACTCGAGCTCGTCCGCCAGTGCGCCGACGTCCACTTCGGCAGGCTCGCCGCCGCTGGCTTCGCGTACGAGCTTCTCGATCCCGTCCAGGGTTTGATATATCAGGTCGAACATGCCCGGTTCCGGCTGCAGCTCGCCGCGCTGCAGCTTGCCGAAGATGCTCTCGAGATGGTGGGCGAGCCTGCCCACCTCCCCCAGATCTACGGCGGTGGCGCTGCCTTTCAGCGTATGGGCGTCTCGGAAGATCTCGGCGAGCAATCGATCTCTCTCCTCGGGCTGAGCCGTCTTTTCCAATGCCAGCAGGTTGCGATTGAGAGCCTGCAGCTGCTCGGCGGCCTCGCCCGCGAAGACGGCCATCAGCTCGGCCATCAGCTCGTCATCGGGCGTGAACGTCATCCGTCACACCTTGTACTTCTCGGTGAGAGCCTGCAGGCGTCGCGCGAGCTCGCTGAGGTCCTCCGCGGCGCGCTGGGACTGCTCCGCTCCCGAGACGAACTGCGTCGTACCCTGGTCGATGTCGGTCATCGCCTGCGCGATCTGATCCATACCGACGCTCTGCTGGTGTGCCGACGCGGTGATCTGTTGTGCCGCCTCGGCGCCCTCCCGGATCACTTCCGCGAGTCTCTGGATCAGCTCTCCGGCCCGGTGAGCGAGACCCCCGCCTTCCTCCACGACCCTCGTGCCTTGCTCGGTCGACATGACGGCACCGTCCGTGCTCTTCCGGATCTCGCCGAGGATGACGCGGACCTGGGTCGCGGCGTGCTTCGATTGCTCCGCCAGGTTCCGGACCTCGTCGGCCACGACCGCGAATCCCTTACCCTGCTCGCCCGCCTTGGCTGCTTCGATGGTCGCGTTCAGCGCCAGCAGGTTGGACTGGTCCGCCAGATCGTCCACGGTCGAGGTGATCTCCCCGATACGTTGTGTCTGCTCCGACAACTCCAGGATCCCCTGAGCGATCGCATCCACCCGTTCCCTGATGTCGTCCATACCCGCCACGATGGCATCGACCGCACCCGAGGCTTCGTCCGATTCGTCCGCCGACGTCTGGGCCCGGCGGGCGACATCGCGCGCCTTCTCCACGACTTGCTCCGCGGCGGCTCTTATCTCGTCGACGGTCGCGGTCGTCTCGTTGATGGCGGCGGACTGCTGAGTGGCGCTGGCCGTGTGCTGGCTCACCGTGGCCAGGATCTGCGTGGCGGCCGTGGCGATGCCCTGTGTGCCGGTGAGCACCTGCCCGGATATGTCTCCGAGCGCTTCCACCATGCCGTTGAGGTGGCCCGTGAGCTTGCCCAGCTCCTCGCTCCCGTCCTGTGACAGTCGCACGGTGAGGTCGCCCTCCGAGACCCGTGCCGCGAACGCCGAATACTCGTTCACCGCGCCCTGCAACACCTCGCGCGACCGGCGCTCCTCTTCCACCATGCCCTCCAGGCGCTCGGCCATCGTGTTGAACGCCTCCGCCATCGACGCGACCTCGTCGCGGCTCGTGACGAGAGCCCGTTGGCTCAGGTCTCCCTCGGCAAGCCCCCGCGCCGCCACCGCCACGCGACCGACGTTCCCGGCGATGCTGCGCGCGAGAGCCCAGGCGATGACGAGTCCCACCAGAGCGGCGAGGGCGATCACAGCGAGCACGACGTTGCGGCCCGATTCGAACGAGCTCTGCGTCTCCTCCAACGTCGCTCGAGCCCGCTCCTCGTTCACCACCACCAGCTCCACCAGAGCGGCATCCACCGCTTGGAAAGCCTCGGCGGCAGGGCCGGTCGTAGCCGCGCGCGCCCTGTCCGTGCTCCCCTCGCGGCTCAGCTCCAGGGTCGTCTCGCGTTCGGTCGAGTACGCGTCCCACGCGTCGCGGACGAGAGCCAGGGCATCCAGCTTCCGCTGCTGTCCGGCCCAGCCCCGTTCCAGCTCCTCCAGGCCGTCCTCGAAGTCGGCGACGAACCGGTCGATCTCTTCCTCCAGCGCCAGCTTCTCCTCCTCGGTCTCCGCCAGCACGTGCAGGAGGCCCCCCCGCCGCACTTCGTTGGCTTTGGCGACCGCTTCGCTGAGCTCCACAAGACCCACGACTTCGTCTGTGAAGATCCTTCGGGTGTCGTCGTTGGCGCTCCGAGCCAGGGTCAATCCGGCCCACCCCACGAGGCCCGCAAGCGCCAGCACGATCAGGAAACCACCGGCCAGCTTCCGTCCCACCGTCAGCTTCATCCCAGACCTCCCTCTAGGCCGTTTCCTCTTGGACCATGAGCCTCGGATCCCCCAACAGAGCCTGCCCATCGAGGAGCAAGAGCATGTCCGCGGTAACGCCCGTCACCAGACCCTTGGCGGCGTCGGGATCCGTCTCCACGGGAGGGCGGATCTCGGCGGCCGGCAGGGACCGCAATCCGACTACCTCGCTCACCGCCAGCCCCACCGTCGCCGTGGCCGAAGCCACCAGGACGACCTGGCGCTCCTCCCCTCCATCTGCCGCCTCGAGGCCGAGATATCGCCCCATGTCGAGTACCGGATGCAGGACCCCGCGCAGGTTCACCAGCCCGGCCCACATCGGGGGCAGGTTCGGTACCGGGGTCAGGCCTTCCAGGGGCCTCACCTCGCGCACGTGTTCGATACCGATCCCGTAGCTCTCGGCACCGACCCGGACCACCAGCACGTCCACCCTGCCGTGCTCGGTCCTCTTGGCGGGAGGCTTGGCGAGGGCCCGAGCACGCTCCTCGAGGATCCTCTGCACCCGATCCATGGGTTCGGACGGCTCCGTCATCGATCCTCGATCCCCGGAGCATCCAGTCCGAGTATCTCTCTCTGTATGCCCGCGAGCTCCTGCAAGCGGGAAACGGTGATCCCGTCCCCCTCGGGTATCGGCTCTTCCTCCGGACGCCCCTCGAGCAGTTGTTCGACGGTCTGTAGAGCCGCGGCGGCGCGCCGGCGCTCCCCGAGACGCAGAAGAGATCCCGCCAGGGCGAAGTGCCCCAGCGGCCACTCGGGCTCCGAGTACACGGACCGCCGAAGCGATCGAGCCGCCTCGTCGTGGCGGCCCTCCTCCTCGGATATCAGCCCCAGGAGGTAGTGCGCGGGCGCGAAGAGGCGATCCCTGGCGAGGGCGACCTCGATCCATCCCTTGGCCGCTTCCATGTGGAACCGCCCCGCCTGGAGCTTGGCGATCAGGTAGGGCATGCGAGCGTCTCCCCGATCTCCCGAGGCCGCCTCCTCGAGGATGCTCAGGGCTCCTTCGGTGTGCCCTGCCGCCCACAGCTTCAGGGCATCCTCGGCTACGTCGACCCCGTCCAGGTCGGGGGCGTGGCGGCGGTCCGAGGTCTGCCTGCGGTCCGGGGTCCGGCGGCGATCCCGGGTCTGCCGGCGGTCCCAGCTCCCGCCGCGATCCGAGGTCCGGCGCCGGTCCGGGCTCGCGCGTCGGTCGGAGCTCGCCCGCCGGTCGGAGCTCCGGCGCCGGTCCGCCTTCCGGTACACGACCGTGCCCGGCAGATTCTGCACCGAGAACCGCCCGGACAGCAGCTGGGATGGTTCCGCGTGGCCCACGAGCAGCCAGCCGTCGTCGGTGATGGCCTCGTACAAACGCGCCACCACCGAGCGCGCAACCTCATGGCGGAAGTAGATGAAGACGTTGCGACACAGAACGAGATCCATGGCATTGGTGTTCGTGAGCAGGGATGGATAGCGTTCTTCGACGAGATTGAGGTGACCGAACGTCACCATCTCGCGTATGTGAGGGGCAACCTCCCTCTCGCGGCCCTCGCCGTTGAAGTAACGCGTCTGGAAGTGCTCCGGCACTTCCCTGAACGACCACGGCCCGTATATCCCCAGATATGCCTTCTTGAGCGCCGAACGGTCGATGTCGGTCGCAAGGATCAGCACGTTCCAAGCTCCAAGATCGGGCACCAGCCGATCCAGGAGCATCGCCACTGAATACGGCTCTTCTCCCGAAGCGCACCCCGCGCTCCAGATCCGCAGGCGTCGCTCCTGCGAGCGCCGCCGGATCAGGCTGGGGAGGATGCGCTTCTCCAGGGCCTCGAACTGAGGGCGATTCCGGAAGAAGTGGGTCTCACCGACCGTGAGAGACGCGACGAGAGATTCCACCTCGGCGCTGCCACGCCCCTCCTGGAGGCTGTCGAAGAGCGCGGATGCATCGGGAAGGCCCGTCCGGGCCACGGCCCTATCGATCGCGTGCTCGAGCTGGTTCCGGCGCGACGGTGGGAAGTCCAGCCCGCTCTTCTCTTCGATGAAGCGGCGGAAGCGCTCGTAGTTCCGGTCGGAGAGAACGGGGGCCGGGATCACGAGATCCCCAAGGCGAGGTCGAGGTCAAGCGCCACGTCCGCGACGCGCTCGGGATCCAACACCATGATCAAACGATCTTCTTCACGCACCACCGCGGATACCGCATGCGTTTCTCCCGCCAGCTCGTCGACGGGATCCACGGACGTAGCCGCGAACCTCAGTACATCGACCACCTCGTCGACGATGAAACCGACCGCCCTTCCTGCAGGTTCCCCGATGATGATCGCGTCGTCGAGGCTGGGTGGGCGCGGAGACATGCCGAAGCGGGTCCTGAGATCGATCACCGGGACGGTGCGGCCGCGCAGATTGATCACTCCGGGGAGCCACTCGGGGGTCTCGGGCACGTCCGCGATCGCAACCATCCTCAGGATCTCGGTGACCGTTGCGACGGCGAATGCAAACTCTCGCTCCCGGAGCCGGAAGACGACGATCTGAGACGCCATCTCCCAGGGTCGGGGCGGCGCCGGCTCCTGCCCAGGGTCGGGACCATCCGTGTTCGATCGATGCATGGCCGGTCTTCAGCCCACCCGAGGGGGGTCACCCGCGGGTCGCTCCATGACCAACTTCACCTGCATGAGGAGGTCGTCCATGCTGAAGGGCTTCTGGATGAACGGCGCCCCACCCGGCAGGGTCCGACGTTGGTCGGCACCCCTGAAGCCGGACATGTAGATCACCTCGAGCGCCGGCTTCGACGAGAGGAGGCGGTCCGCCAGCTCGGTTCCGGCCATCCCGGGCATGACCACATCCGTGATGAGTAGCCCGATGTCGGCATGATGCCGGAACAGCTCCTCCGCCTCGTCACCCGATGCCGCGGTAAGCACTTCGTAGCCCTCTCGGGACAGCGTCCTGTGGATGATCCGGCGGATGCCGGCTTGGTCGTCCACGACGAGAACGGTTCGTCCTGGGGCGGTCGTTCCCGTTGGTTCCGCTTCACTCTCCTCCGGTGTGATCGCCGAGGCGTCCGCTGCCGGAAGGTAGATGTGGAACGTCGTGCCCCGACCCAGTCCCGAGTCGACGGTTATGTAGCCACCGGCCCCCTCGACGATGCCCTGGACCGTGGCCAGACCTAGGCCCGTTCCCTTACCTTCCGGCTTCGTCGTGAAGAACGGATCGAAGATCTGTTCCATCGTGCTGGCGCTCATGCCGGTGCCCGTATCGGAAACGCTGATTCGTACATAGGATCCCCCGGGGAGAAGGCGACCCGCCACTTCCGTCGGCTGGTCGAGATCCACATCCGAGCTCGCCACGGTGATCCGGCCCCCGTCCGGCATGGCATCCCGAGCATTGATCACGAGATTGAGCAGTATCTGTTCCAGGTGACTCGTGTTGATAGCCGTGAGCCTCAGGTCCGGCTCGAGATCCATCTCTATCTCCACCGCCTTCCCACCGGAGGCGCGCAGGAGATTCGCCATCGGCTCGATCACTGCATTCACCTGCAGAGGTTCCGATGCAGCGAAGTCATCGCGACTGAAGGTCACCAGCTGACGCACGAGGCTGGCACCACGTTCGGCAGCCGCCGAGATCTCTTGGATGTCATCCTTACGAGGGTCGGTGTCCGCCAGGTCCTCGGATGCGAAGACGGCGTAATTCTGGATGATCGAAAGGAGATTGTTGAAGTCGTGCGCGATACCACCAGCCAATCGGCCCACGGCTTCCAACTTCTGCGATCGTCGCAGGCTTTCCTCGAGCCTTTTTCGCTCGGTGATGTCCATCGAGATCGCGCAGATCGCGTAGATCGAGTCGTTGCTATCCCGGAGCGGGAACTTCGTCGACAGATATGTATGCGCACCATCGTCGTGAACGAACGATTCCTCGAAGTTGATCGGAGTCCCGCGATCCACCACGTGCTCGTCGTGAGCCCTCAAGCTCAGGCCGAGGTCGCTCCCGGCGAGATCTTCGTCCGTCCGCCCGATGACCTCGTCCGGATCGAGGCCGAGGATCCATTGAGCGTGCCTGTTGGTAAGGATGTAGCGGCCGTCGAGGTCCTTCACGTAGATCAGCATGGGGCTGTTGTCCAGGATGCCTTGAAGCTGTTGCTGCATCTGCTCGAGGGATTCGTTGCTGCGTTCCACCTCCGCTACTTCGTGCACAAGGCGCTGCAATAGACGCTCCCCGTACCTGTCCTGGAAAACCTGCTCCTCGAGGATCTTGGTGCCGTTCTTCGCTGGACGACCCTTTGCCACACGACGTAATAGAGAGGCCAATTCCCCGTTCTCCACGTCTTTCGCGACGTACGCGCGGGCCCCGCAGGCGAGCGCGAACTGCCGGTCTTCTTCGTCGACGAAGGCGACCGTTCGCAGGACCACCGGGATCGAGAACAGCTCGGCGTCGACCTGGATCTCTCTACACAAGCGGAAGCCGTCCATGTCGGGCATCAACACGTCCGAGAGGATGACGTCGGGCCGCTCCCGCCTTGACGTCTCGAGGGCCTCTCTCCCGCTCTGGGTGACGCGCACGTCGAAACCGTGTGATTCGAGGTCGGCGCGCAGCCTCATGGCCTGCGTCGGGCTGTCTTCGACGACGACGACCTTATTGCCCTCGTCCATCTCCTCAGCGCTCAAGAACTACATCCCCTCCGAGCCCTAGAGCTGGTGCCTTTCAAGGCCGGCACCACCCGGGAGGCTACCCATCAAGCAGTTCGGGCCAAACATCCCATAAGCGGATCGTGGGACCCCCCCCGGGGGCGCCGAGAGCTTCACGCCTCGGCGGACCACGTTCGGCGTCGCGTCGTGCGCTCCTGCTCGCGGCTGCTCGGTCTCATTCGGATACGGGCAGCGCGTCCCTCGCGTGCGTCGGGCGCCACCACTTGACCACGTCCAGGTCGCCGGCGATCACTCCCGCCGCGTTGTAGCCGGCGAGACCGTTGACGCTGCCGCCCGGATGGTTGCTCGAT
>WHSQ01000004.1:62331-101342 GCA_009380005.1 Actinomycetota bacterium
TGAATGTGCCGCTCGAGCGAGCTCCGCCCCCTCCACGTTGGGAGCGTACGCGACCCAGGTATCCACCATCTTCGCCAAGCGTTCCCGGCATTCCGCCTCGGTCCAGAAGGTCGCATCCCCTCCGTGGGGACGCGACGGCACGAATTCCCATCCGAAGGCCGTGTGCATGCCCGCCGGGGCTTGAGTGGCGTCGACCCGGGTCGGAACGCTCGCGTGGAGCGACACCGCCGAAGGCAGCTTCCCGGCGCGGACCTCGCGCATGTCGCGCTCGACGTCGGTGCTCGATCGGTAGCCGAGACACAGGTTGAGAGCACCTGCAGCGTCTTCGGGGTCACCGAAGGTGGGGGCCTCCTTCAACGCCAGGTGCAGCCCCATCAGTGCCTCTCCGTTCCACGGGAAAGATTCCAGATCCTCGACGAGAGAGGCGTCTAGATGCCGTCGACCGACGAGGTCCAACAGAGTGAGCGGTGCGGGAACGCTGCTCACCACCGCCTTTCGAACCGCGATGCGCCGGCCGTCGTCGAGTACAACCGCCGCGGCCCGGCCGGTAGATACGTCTATCCGCTCGACGGACGCATCCGTCAGCACTTCGCCTCCGTTCGAATACACCTGTTGGGCAAGTCCATGAGCGAGCTCGTAGCTGCCGCCCTCCACCATCAGGCAATCGACGAGACCGGCCACTGCCTGGAGTACCACGTAGCCGGTCCCCGGCACGTCGAGAACGGGGAGGTAGCCGCGCAAGGCGGACGTGAACAGGACGAGCGCCCTGAGCTCCTCGGAGGCGAACGTCTCGCGGACCAGTTCGAGAGCCGAGTACCCACTGAGCTCGAGGTACCTCCGCCCGCGCGCGCTCCTCTGGAGGAGCTCGCGCGTCTCGTCCTCGTCCACCGGGGGCGAGAAGCGCAAAGGCTCGAGGATGGAGGCCGAAAGTTCACGAGCTTCCGTGAAAAAGTCGACGAACCTCCCCGCGTCCTGTCGGTCGAAGCGCCCGATGTTCTCGACCGACCTCTGGAGATCCGAGTAGATGATCAGAGCCTTGCCGTCTCCCAGCGGCAACGCGTTCTGCTTCTCGGGCTGGATCATCGTCACTCCCGATGTCTGCAGGTCGAGGTCCCTCCAGAGCTTGTACCGAGGCGTCCAGCGCATGAAATACGCGTGCAGGTTGTGCTTGAAGAGCGGCAGCGTCAACTCCTCTGTCTTCAATCCCCCGCCCAGCCGCTTCCCCGCTTCCACCACAGCGACTTCCAGTCCCGCCTTCGCCAAGTACGAGCCACACACGAGACCGTTGGGCCCGGCGCCGATCACGACCACGTCGGCCTCCCGCACGGCCTCCGGCGCGGGTCCAGAACCCTTCCGTCCGTCGCTCATCGCTCCCCCCTCCATACCAACGCGCCTCGGCCCAGCAACTCCCCGGCCCGCAGCGCTCCGTGCACCGCGCCGACCTCGCCCGGGCCGACCGTCTCGCCGACCACCGCCTCCACGCGCCCGGAGGACACGAGGGCCGACGCTTCGATCAACTCGGACCTCGAGGCGTAACGACTGCCCACGATCGAGCTCTCGTGGAAGACCAGCGTCCGGGGATCTACCTCGAACGTCCTCCCACGGAAGGTGGTCAGGACGACGAGACGGCCGCCGGCCCGCAGATGTTCGATCGACCAGGTAAGGCTCTGCCTGGTTCCGACGAGATCCACGATCGCGTCGGCGCCACCGTCGAACTCATCGAGCTCAGCGGAAAGATCCGAGGAATCCACGGGGATCGCACCGAGGCGAGAGACGAGACCCAGCTTCTCGTCGGTCCTCTCCAGACCCGCCACGCGCGCTCCACACGCGGCCGCTACCTGGATCATGTGCGCGCCTACCCCGCCGGCCGCTCCGATCACCGCCACGAGGTCGCCGGTCCCGAGTCGCAGCCTTCGCTTGCACACGTGAACCGATGTGGCAACGGCATCGGGGATAACGGTGGCCTCGGTCGCGGAGAGGTCGCCCTCGAGAGGCACGGCGTTCCCCGCGGGCATGATCGTTAGAGGCGCGTAGCCACCGTCGCGGTGGACGCCGTACCAACCCGCGCGGCGATCACAACGCGACTCGTTGCCGGATAGGCACCAACGACATCTGAAGCAGGACAGGTAGAAGTACGCCATCACACGATCGCCCACCTGTGGCGACACGACACCCTCACCGGTGTCCGCGACACGACCCACGACTTCGTGCCCGGGGGTCAGCGGAAGCAACTCCGGAGAATCATCGAGGTCGCCGTTCATGCAGTTGAGAACGGTAAGCCCGATGCCGCAGGCCTCGACCTCGACGAGCACCTCTCCCGGGCCGGGGTCGCGCACCTCGATCGCTTCCCAACGCGGCTCCTCGCCCCAAGCGTGCAACCGATACCCGTCTACGACCGTCACGTCATCCCTCCCCGGCCTCGACAGGTATAAATGCAGACAAGTCGTTCAGACACCGCCGGGAGGTAACCATGACGGTGAACGCGAAGTGGCAGGGCGGATTCTCGTGCCTCGCGACCGTACCGGGCACGGACATCCGGCTGGAGGGAGACGAGCCGGAAGAGCTGGGAGGCGACGGTCGGGGTCCGAGCCCCTTCATGTTGCTCGAGATGAGCCTCGCCGATTGAACGATCGTCACGCTCGTGGGGGTCGCCTACGAGAAGAACATCCCTCTCGGGTCGATAGAGGTAGACGTCAAGCGCAAGCAGAACCTCCTCGGGATCGGCCCGAAAGATCCATTGCAGAGATCGTTGAAGATCACCGAGCTCCGCCGGACGATCCACGTGACGGGTCCGCGTAGCAGGCAAGAGGCGGATGTGCTCCTGTGGGGCGCGGACAACTGTCCCGTATCGAACTCTTTGGAAGGCGCGATCGGAATACGCACACGTCTGCAAGTAGACGGACCATGGACCGGTCATGTCGGATGAGGCCGTTCGGACCGCGGCGCCACCAGCAACCAACCGAAGGCGACGACGGCGCCCGCCAGGAAGGCAGCAAGCGAGATCGCGTCGCGAACGGCCAACGCAACGAGGGAACCCGCGAGCCAGGCCAGCGTGGCGTGTGAAGGCTTCGGACGATTCTTGAGGATGGGCACGGTCAGCACCACTACGAGTGCCGGTGGGATGACGACGGCGATCGCTTCGAGGAAACCGATGAGGTTTCGATCGAAGCGGCCGGCACCCAGGGCGATGGCGACCAGACCGACGAGCGACATCGTCACGATGTGACGCGTGCGCCGGATGCTGTCGATCGAAACGGCGCAGGAATAGACGGCGGTGATTGCCGGGCCGACGGCGGACAACATCAGGAACGCTTGCCCGGCTTCCGGCCGCTCTGTGCCGGCCAGAACGTCCGCCATGTTGTGCAGGCCGGTCCGCCGGTACAGCCAGATGCCCAGGCCGGCGAGCGCCACGTAGGGAACCAACATGGTCAGCCCGACCTTCCACACGTCCCTCGCATGCCCGAGGTCCGCAGTGAAGTCCGGGGCCCGCATGGCGAAGACGATCGCGTAGACGATGGCTCCACCCATGGCCGTGGCAAGTCCCTGCAGATCGACACCGATGTCCGATGGTTGCCGGGACACCGGAACCGTCAGCACGGTGATCAAGGTAAGAGCCACCGAGGAACCAGCCGTCAGGTAGACGAGACGGTTCCATAGGTCCTGTCCCGACAGGGCGGCGCCGAGCACGACGCCACCGAGCAGGAGCGAGCCCAGCCATAGCGGAGCCTCGAGGAGATCG
Source organism: Actinomycetota bacterium (assembly GCA_009380005.1). Taxonomy (GTDB): domain Bacteria; phylum Actinomycetota; class CADDZG01; order CADDZG01; family WHSQ01; genus WHSQ01. The sequence continues at coordinate 66,071 of WHSQ01000004.1, forward strand.
GCGAGGGCGGCGCCCCCAAGCCCGAGATAGAAGCCGCACCAGCCGATCATCGCGGCCACCAGCGCCAGGGTCAGGGCCACGGGACCAGGTCCCCGGCCGAGGACTTCCTGGAGGTTCGCTCCCATCGCGAGACCGTGGCGCTGGCCGAGGGATCCGTGCGCCACGGCCACCAGGTACAGGGTGACGGCGCCGAGCGCGATGCCGATAGCCGCGGTGGTAACCCCGGTCGTTCTCGCCAAGCCGGCGCCGACCATCAACACCGCCGGACCGGTGCCGATCCCTATCCACGCCCCACTCCGGTCGTGCCACGCAACCGGGGCGTCGCCGCGAGCTTCGTAGGATGCTGTGGGAATCACTATTTAATATATTATCGACCACTCCCCAGCGGCTAAATGGAGGTGGCGCCATCGCGTCGGAACGGTTCCGCGCGAGAGGACAATTTCACGTAACCCGGCCGGCGGCCGCCACGGTCCGCTCCGCTCCCCGGCGATCGCCCACCGGACTTCTCCCGTGCCGGCCCATCCCCTCCGCGAGGACTACGCGTGAGCAAGCGTGACCATCTGATCTGGATCGACGCGCAGGAGGTGGCGGCCGCGGACGGCTCCACCTTCGAGGTAGAGAACCCGGCCACCGGGGAGGTGGCGTTCGAGGTTGCTCACGGCAAGACGGCCGACATCGACCGGGCCGTCGCCGCCGCTCGACGAGCCGCCGATGAAGGTCCCTGGCCACAGATGCATCCCCGCGAGCGGGGTCCGATCCTCCGTCGGGCTGCCGAGCTCCTGAGGGCGCGTCGGTCGGAGCTCGCCGATGTGGAGGTCCGGTCCACGGGGCGACCGATGCGTGAGATGCACCAACAGGTCGGCCGAACGGCGGACTGGCTCGACTTCTTCGCCAGCGTCGCCGAAACCCACGAAGACCGTGTCGTACCGGCGATCGGGAATCTCCTCAACTACGTCCGGCGAGTGCCGGTCGGCGTCGTCGGCCAGATAACCCCATGGAACCATCCCCTCTTGATCACGATGAAGAAGGTGGCGCCCGCGCTCGCCGCAGGCAACACCATCGTCGTGAAACCATCCGAGGTCGCGCCGGTCGCTCCCATCGAGCTCGGCCGCCTCCTCAACGAAGCCGGCGTTCCCCCCGGCGTCGTCAACGTCGTCCCCGGCTTCGGTGCCGAGGCGGGCAAGGCGCTGTCCGAGCACCGCGGGATCGACAAGCTCGACCTCACCGGCGGCACCGAGACCGGCCGCCACATAGCGGCGGCCGGCGGACGCAACCTGATCCCCGTCCAGGCCGAGCTCGGAGGCAAGGCCCCCGTCCTCGTCTTCGAGGACGTCCCCATCGCCAGCGCGGTCGCGGGAGCCACCTTCGCCACCTTCGTCGCCTCCGGACAGAGCTGCATCGCCGGAGCGCGGCTCCTGGTGCAGCGAACGCGTTACGAAGAACTCCTGCGTGCCCTGATCGACCGAGTCTCGAGCATCCGCGTCGGGGATCCCATGGATCCGGACACCCAGATGGGTCCCCTGGCGTCCAAGCAGCAGCTCGCAAGGGTCATGGAGCTCGTGACTTCCGCCCGCGACGAGGGCGCAACGATCCTGTGTGGCGGGGACCGGCTCGGAGGCGACATCTTCGACAACGGCTACTTCTTCGCCCCGACGTTGATCGCAGACGTCCGGCAGGACATGAGGATCATGCGCGAGGAGGTCTTCGGGCCGGTCCTCACGGTGCAATCCTTCGAAGACGAGGATGAGGCCGTCGAGCTCGCGAACGACTCTGACTTCGGGCTGGGGGCGGCGGTGTGGACGAACGACTTGAAGCGCGGCCACCTCGTCGCTCAGCGCATCCGATCCGGATCCGTGTGGATCAACGATCATCATCGGGTCGATCCGGCTTCACCCTGGGGTGGCTTCAAGGACTCGGGGGTCGGGTCTGAGAACGGAGTCGTCGCGTACAACGACTACACGATCCAACAGAGCATCCTGGTCAACCTCGACCGCGGTTCGTTCGACTGGTTCGCGCCCGAAGCAAGGGATCTGCGATACAGCTGATGAGCGGCCGGGAGTTCGTTCTGCACACGCTGAACGGGTTCTCCCTCGGTGCGCTGCTCTTCCTCCTGTCCAGCGGGTTCCAACTCATCTTCGGGCTGATGCGCATAGTCAATCTGGCGCACGGATCCTTCTATCTGGTCGGTGGCTACGTCGGCCTCACCGTTCTGATCGCAGGGGGCAACTTCTGGATGGCGCTGGTCGCGGCCGCCCTTGCGATAGGGGTGACCGGGCTCATCGTCGAGCGCACTCTGCTCCGGCGGCTGCGAGGACAGCCCATGCCCGAGGTGCTGCTCACGGTCGGTTTGTCGCTCATCGCTGCCGACCTATCGCTCGCACGATGGGGCGGCGATCCGATCCTGTTGCCTCGCCCCGAGCTCCTGCGTGGAACCGTTGAGCTAGGAGGCGTGACTTACCCGGTCTTCCGGATCGGCGTGTTCGGTCTTGGCTTGCTCGTCGTGGGACTCATGTGGTTGCTGCACACTCGAACGCGCATCGGCGCGATCGTCAGAGCCGGAGTCGATGACCGTGAGATGGTGGCTGCACTGGGCATCAACGTCGAAGCGATCTTTACGGGGGCCTTCACGTTGGGCGCCTTGCTCGCGGGGGTCGCCGGGGTGATCGGAGGGGTTTTCCTGAGCCTCTATCCGGGAGCCGACGGAGAGATCCTCCTCTACGGCTTGGTCGTCGTGATCCTTGGAGGCCTCGGGAGCCTGCCGGGAGCCGTCGTCGGAAGCCTGCTCGTAGGACTGATCGATGCCTTCGGCCGGGCGATGGTGCCCTCGCTCTCTTACTTCCTTCTGTTCGCCCCGATGGCGCTGATCCTCATCTTCCGTCCCCACGGACTGTTCGGGAAACCGGACTGATGCTGACGATCGAACGAGGCCGTTGGTTGGCCCTGGCCGTCGTCGGGGCGGGGGCGGTCGCGCTCCCCTACATGGTGGACTCCTTCTACGTGAACATGGCGACTCAGGCCCTCTACCTGGGCCTCTTCGCCCTGTCCATCAACCTGATCGCCGGGTATGGCGGGATGGTCACGCTCGGACAGGCCGGCATCTCGGGCATAGCCGGATACACCCTCGGGATAGCCGCCACGCAATTCGGCATGTCGCTCGGTCCCGCGCTCGTCGTCGGCTTCCTCGCGACGATCGTCGTCGCGGTGGTGTTCGGAGCGCTCGCCGTTCGGACCGGCGACGTTTACTTCCTCATGATCACCCTCGCCCAGGGGATGATCATCTGGGGCATAGCGCAACGGTGGACCACCGTGACGGGCGGCGACAACGGACTCCGGGGGATCGATCGGCCCGGGTTCGCGCTGGAATACTGGAAGTACTACTACTTCACGCTGGGCGTCGTGGCCGTATGCACGCTGCTCGTTACCCTGATCACGCGTTCGACGTTCGGACTATCGCTCAAGGGCATCCGGGAGTCGGAGGGACGTATGCGGCCACTGGGCTACAACGTGACCCTGCACAAGTTCTGGGCCTTCACGATCGCCGGTGCTGTCGCGGCGATCGCGGGCTTGCTGCTCGCCATGTTCAACCAGTTCGTCAGTCCCGCGGCGGTACACGTCAAGGCATCCGCGGACGGTCTCCTCATGTCGATCCTCGGGGGCATGGGAACCATCGCCGGCGCCTTCGTCGGGTCATCTCTCTTCGTGGTGGTGACGAACTACGTGAGCGGCTACTTCGATCGCTGGCCCACGCTGCTGGGATTGATCTTCGTGCTCACGATCCTGTTCGCCCAAGACGGGATCGTGGGGGCATGGAACCGGTTGGTTTGGGCCCCGCTGCTTCGAAGGAGGGGTCGAGAACTCGAGGCCGAACGGACTGTCGTCGGAGTAGGTGGCCCCCTTGCGAGAGGACAGCCGGTCCCGGCCTCGACCTCGAACGTCGACCGGGGCGGAGAACGAGCGCCCGTTCCCGTCGGCGGCTCTCCGGCTTCGAACGCGATCGAGGACAAGGTGGATCGAGAAGCTTGAAACGGCGATGCAGCTCAAGCCCGTCGAGAAGGAGGTACGCGTGAGAGCAACGAGAACCAGAAGGCAAGCGATAGTAGGACTGGTGGGGGTTATCGCGATCTTCGCCGCCGCATGCCAGGCCCCGGGCGAGGAAGAGAGCGGGGAAAGCGAGGGCCCGATCACCGTCGGTGTGCTCACTCCAACGACCGGGACCGTCGCCGCAGCGGGAACGGACATGCTGAACGGCTGGAACCTCTACTGGGAACTCAACGGCGATGAGGTCGCCGGCCGCACGATCGAATCGATCCACGAGGACACCGCGGGCGATCCCCAGACGGGCCTGCAGAAGGCACGCAAGTTAGTGGACCAGGACAACGTCCAGGTGACCGTCGGACCTCTGCTCGCGAACGTCGGGTACGCGATCGCCGAGTACCTGGAGACGCAGCCGGACGTAATCGGGCTGAACCCCGTCGCATCGGCCGACGACCTCAGCCAGCGCACGCCGGTCGAGAACTTCGTTAGGACCGGGGGTTGGCAGAGCTCCACCCCCCACCACGTGGCCGGGGACTGGGCTTTCGACCAGGGCTACGAACGAGTGATCACCCTGTGCCAGGACTACGCCTTCGGACACGAGGTCTGCGGAGGATTCACGAACACATTCACCGACCGAGGCGGGACGATCGTCAAGAAGCTGTGGGCGCCCCTTGGTTCGTCCGATTACAGCTCCTACCTGGCGCAGATCAACCCGGGCCAGGCCGACGCAGTGTTCATGCTCACCGTGGGCGCGGACTCGGGCCGCGTGATCAAGCAGTGGGAGGACTTCGGCCTGAAAGGAGAGATCCCGCTGATCGCAGGCGAGACCACGTTGGAACAGTCCCTCCTGCGGGCGATGGGTGACGAGGCCGTCGGCCTGCAATCCTTCGGCCACTACGCCGAGGGACGGGATTCTTCCGCCACTCAGGACTTCGTGGAGGCCTATCAAGAGGAATACGACGACGTCCCCTCTTACTACTCGTGCGCGCTCTACACGGGTGCGCAATGGTTCGCCCAGGCCGTTGAAGACGCGGAGGGAGACTTGAGCGACACCCAAGCCTTCCTGGACACCCTGAGGTCCGTCGAACTCGAGGACTCGTGCTTCGGCCCGATGGCCCTGGACGAGCATGGGGGCACCATCATGAACGTGTACCTCCGAGAAGTCGAGAAGGACGAGGAGGGACGGCTCGTGAATCGACCGATCGAGGAGTTCAACGACGTGAGCCAGTTCTACTGGTACGACCCGGAAGCGTTCCTGGACCAACCCGTATACAGCCGTGAGTATCTGGGCGAGGACTGGCCCACGTCGTGTGACGCGTTCGCCGAGGACTGTCCACTCGAGGAGTGACGTGACCGCGCCTGAGGATCTTGCAGACCGCGTCGAAGATGGGCGGGCAGACGGGGGTTCCCCCTCCCCCGTCCTGCGCGTCCACGGTCTGACACGTACTTTCGGTGGACTCACGGCGGTCGACTCCGTGTCATTCGAGGTGATGCCGGGAGAGCGATTGGCTGTGATCGGTCCGAACGGCGCCGGCAAGACGACGTTGTTCAAACTGATCGCCAGAGAGGAGCGGATGACTGCGGGCCGCGTCGAGTTCAATGGGAAGGACATCAGCAGGATCCCCAACTACGAGCTCGCGCGGTTGGGCATGGGTCGCACCTACCAGGTGACTCGCATCTTCCCGGCGCTGACGGTCCAGGAAAACGTGATGCTCGCCGCTCAGGGAACGAGACGAGGCAGATTCAGCATGTTCGCTCCGGCGAGAGGCAACTCCTCGATCCGGGATCCCGCTCGGGAAGCGATCGCTCGCGTCGGCCTCGAGAAGATGGCGCCCATCACGGCGGCCGAGCTTGGACATGGCCAGCAGCGCCAGCTGGAGCTGGCTCTGGCCCTCGCCATGGAACCCATCGTGCTCCTGCTCGACGAGCCCGGCGCGGGGCTTTCGGCCAGCGAACGGGGGATGATGCGGGAGCTCGTTGCGTCCTTGCCCGCCGACATCACCGTCTTGCTGATCGAACACGACATGCAGCTCGCCCTGGGTCTCGCAGATCGCTGCATTTGTATGCACAACGCGAAGGTGATCGCCGAGGGAACGCCCGAGGAGATCAAAGCCGACAGGAAGGTGCAGGACATCTACCTCGGGAAGGCTCTCGAGTAGTGCTTCGGATCCACGATCTTCACTCGTCCTACGGCCTTGCCGAGGTCCTGTCCGGCATCTCGATGGAGGTTCCCGACGGAACGCTCGTGGCCGTGATGGGCAGGAACGGCATGGGCAAGACCACGCTGTGCCGTTCCATCATGGGTCTCGCACCTCCCGTCGTCTCGGGCGGCGAGATCGAGTGCAACGGCACCGCCTTGGGCGGGCTTCCCGCTTACAGGCGGGCGCAGCTCGGGATCGGGTACGTGCCGCAGGGCCGGCACGTCTTCACTTCGCTAAACGTCGTCGAGAACCTGACCGTCGCGGCTCGTTCTGAGGAGAACGGCAACGAGCCGTGGGACCTGGATCGGGTGTGGGAGCTGTTCCCGCGCCTTGCGGAGCGCAAGACACATAGGGCAGGTCAGCTTTCCGGCGGGGAACAACAGATGCTTGCGATCGCTCGCGCCCTGATGACTAATCCCGGGCTGCTCGTGATGGACGAGCCCTCGGAGGGGCTAGCTCCCGTCCTCGTCGAGACCCTCGCCGAGCGGCTCCACGATCTCAAGAGCTCGGCCCTGTCGATCCTGCTCGTCGAGCAGAACCTGTCGCTCGCGTTACGGCTCGCCGACGTCGTGTACGTCGTGGAGAACGGCGGCATCGTCTTCCACGGAACACCCGCCGAGTTGGACGGCTCCGAGGAGATCAAACGCCGGCACCTGGGCGTGGGAGTCTGAGCTAGGGAGTCAAGTGCCGCACGAGACCGCGGATGTCGGACGAGGGTTCGACGTTCAGCTCAGAGCCGATCAACCGCTCGTACATCCGGAACTGACGCCGGGCCTCCGCGGCGTTGCCTTCGGCCAGGTGGACGAGTATCAGGATCCGGTGTGCGCTCTCTCTCAGAGGCTCGTCCCGAAGGGCCATCTGGCTGGCTTCGACGGCCTCGCCGTAGCGACCCGCCCGCATGAGGCGAAGGGCGAGTGCCTCGAGGGCATGCAGCCGGAGTTGTCGCAGGCGTTCGCGCTCCCAGATCACCCAATCCTCGTACCAGTCGGGCAGCAGATCGTCGAGGAGGTCGGTTGCATCGTCGGCCAACGCGGCGCGGTCGGCGATCAAGGAGTGCGCCTTCGAAACCATCCTGTGCATGTCCACGTCCACGAACGGCGCAAGCTCGATATGCGTCGGGCCGGCATCGACGACGTGGTACCCGGGTCGGCTGATCCGCCACAACGTAGACCGAAGGCTCGCCTGGGAACGCTGCTCGGGCGAATCGGGCCACAACGTGCCGGCGACATGCGACCGCACCAGGGGTACGCGCTGCAGCGCGAGGAACGCAAGCAGTCGTTGGGCTGCGAACGGCAACGGCACCCTCTCGCCCCCGCACGCCAGGTCGAACCCGCCCAGCAGCTTGAGGTGGATGGGGGCAGGCGGCGTCGGGTGGAGTGGGACGAGAACGTTTAGTTGAGAGCGGGTCCCGAGTTCCATGTCCCCCCAGAAGAGCGCCGGTCTCGCATTGTGCGCGCACGCAGACGCCTTGACCTATCCCTCGAATGGGGGGCGTTCATCCTCGGTCGGGGGATTTCTGGATACGGCAGGTTCCCAGATGCCGGCGAACCGGGCTCGGCACCCCCAACGACGGCGCCGGGCTGACGATTAGGAGCCTAGAGCGCAACGGCGATCAGGCGGAAGCCATAGCCACCGATCACCATCCAGAAGACCACGGCGAAGCCTCTCTCCCCCACCTCGCGATTGATCCGGCGGCCGATGGCGGTGCCGATCATCATCAACGGGAGGGCAACCGCTGCAAGTCCGAAGGACCAGCCATGCAGGAGCGCTTCCTGACTGAACACGCCTACCTTGCTCAGGTCGCCCACGAGCGACGTCAGCGAAGCAGCGCCGATGAAATGCATCCGGTCGAGGTCGAGTGCTCTCACCGCGATGCCCTTCAGGGGCCCCGATGTCCCAGAAAGACCCGACGTGATCCCGGACGCGAATCCGAGCACGGGGGCGCCGACCCTTCTCAATCCGGGCAAGCGACGCCCTTCCGTCACGAGAGATATCAGGAGCACGACGATCACGGCGACCGCGACGAACGGTTCGGGCGCGCCCACGAGGACCGAGGCTCCTATGGCGGACGCCACCGCGATAGCGACGATCAGGGGCAGCGACCGTCGGAACGGAAGCGCATGTCTGTACGCCGCGATCTTCATGACATTGTTGCCGGCCAGCAACAGCGCGGCGAGCGCGACCCCCTCCTTGGTTCCGAAGACGAGAGCGAAGGTGGGAACGAGTAGCAGCGAGCCCCCCAGGCCGGCCGCCGAAGACAGGATGAAGGATGCGAGCGCGCCCACGAGCACGACTATGAGGACGGGCCCCGCATCGAGCGTCACGCGCGACCGGCCCCCTGCGGGCAGGTTCGCATGCCTATTCCTCCGGCTCGCCTTCGGCCGACTCGTCTACCGGGACCTCTACCTCTACCACCTGGCTGCCGAGATCGGGCGCGCCGCCGGCGGCGAGCCCGGACTGAGCTTCGCCTTGGCCCTCGACGGTGGTGCCCGGCGTTCCCGGCTGGGGTGTGAAAGCAGAAGGCTCTTCGCCCCTCACCTCGGCCGGTGCGGCCCCGGCCGACAACGCACCGGCCGCCGCAGCCCGGGCCGCCACCTCAGGGGGCGGAGCCGTTTCCTCGGCCGACTCGGCTCCCGTTACCTCGCGGCCTTCGTCCACGCCGGCGACGGAGGGCTTGCCATCCTCTGTTTCGATCGTGATCTTCACCGTCTCCTCCTAGTTGAGTACCGCATAGCGTCCTTCGAAGGTCACCGTTATCGGAGTGAGGTTGCGCACGGTGATCCAGTAGGTGCAGGCGCCGGCGTCCGCGCGCTCGACCTCGACCGTCCAGTTGATCTCCGGCGCACCGTTCCTGGGAGTCGTCGGCATCATGTACCAGACGACGTGCTTCCCGGCGCTCCACCCCCAGGTGAACCAACGGTTGGAGGCACCCGGCCCGAGCGTTCCCGTCCACTGAACTCCGGTGTACATGCTTCCTCCTTAGTACCTGCTGAGGACCGCGAAGCGACCCTCGAACTGGAGCGGCGATGGCGTCAGGTTGGTTACGGATATCCAGTAGGTGCAGCGCTCGGCGTCCCCGCGCTCGACCTCCACGGTCCATCGGACCTGAGGTGCACCGGGTCGTGGCGTCGTGGGCATCACCGTCCAGAGGACGTGCCACGTCGCCGGCCAACCCCACGTGAACCAGCGCCGCGTTTCGTTGGCCGCCAGGGAACCGGTCCATTGGACGCCGCACCATGGTTGCGTCATCCAGCCGTCTACCGGGATCTCCCATACGCCGCGATTGCGCGTTCCTGCTCGGAGCACGCGAGCGTGGGGGTGGAATACCAGGTCACCGATGTACGCGTTGGGCAGAGCGCTCGAGAAGTTGGACCAGCTCGCACCCGAGTTCCAGCTCTGGTAGACGCCGAGATCGGCGGCAACCCAGACCCGCTGTGCGTTGCCGCTGTCCACCTCGACGGCATTGATCGGCAGATTGGGGAGGCCGGCGGACACGTTCGTCCACGTGTTTCCTCCGTCCTCCGAACGGAACACACGCCCGCCGCCGACCCTCGAGCTGGTGGCCCATATCCGTCCGCCGCCGCCCGGCGTCGCGTGCAGGTCGCTCACCCAAGCCCCCGCTCGTGGCGTCGTGAGCGCGGCCAGCGCGCCCCAACTCCCGGTCCAGCGGGTGCGGAAGATGCGGCCGTCGGTCAAGCCTACGATGACCGTGTCGGCGTCGGGGATGTAGAGAGCGCTGGCGGTCCCCGCGGCCGGGAACCCCAAACGCGTCCAGGTGGTTCCAAGGTCCCGAGATACGTATAGCGCCTGCCCTCCTACCGCGATCGTGTTCCCGGTGGTGGCACTGCATTCGAAGGGCACGTAGAAGAGTCCCGGACCTTCGCCGGCGGGGCGAGCCGGAGTGATGTTCACCCAGCTGCCGAAGTTCCCGCCGTTGGTCGACCGCCACAGCCGTCCCCATTGCCAGGTGTGGAAAACCACCTGCGGGTTGGCACGGTTCACACCGCAGTCGCCGCCATCCGCGTCGCTAACGTGCTCCCAGGTCGAGGGGCCCGTCCATCGGTTCGTCCCATTGTCCTGGGTACCCCCGATCAGCCACCGAGACGTGCCGACATGATGCGCGATGTACTCGAACTCGCTGATCTGCAATCCGTTGTTGCAGTGGACCCACGTGATGCCTCGATCCCGCGAGCGATAGACACCTCCGTCGTTGCCGGCGTAGACGGTGTTGGGCGCTCCGGGTTCGAACGCGATCGAATGCTGGTCCGGGTGGATCGAGTTGCCGACGGTCTTGCTCGAGAGGTTGACCCACGTCCATGTCCCACTCGAGAGGGTCCCTCGGTGGATGTCGATCGCCCCGCAGTAGATCTGATTCGAACGGTCCGGGGCCACGGCCAGGTACCAGTCGTACCAGGATTGCCCCGTGGCCGCCCCCGGAGGGATGCCGACCGCGGTCCAGACCCCACGGGCTCGACGCCACAGATAGGCGGTCGGGATCGAGCTCGGTCCCGTGTAAGGCGCCCCCGTCCCCCATGCGTACGCGATCCTGGGATTGGAAGGTGCGATCGCCACGGCCAGACGATCGAAGCTGCCGGGCGAACCGCGAAGTCCGATCCGGGTCCACGTCGTCCCGTTGTCGTTGGATCGGAACAGCCCGTCGCTACACCCGGCGAGTATCTGGGCACTGCCCGGCACCTTGCTGATCGACCACGTACGCGCGCTTCGGCGTCGGGTCCAGTTCACGCCCCTGTCGGTGGAGACATAGAGCCCTCGGGTCGTCCCCGCGTAGAGACGCCGGCCGTCGGCGGGATCCACCACGATGCAGTAGAAGCCCTGGCCGACGAAGGGGGCCGTGCACAGCGTCGACCACGTCGTGCCGCCGTTCGTCGACCGCAGGATGCCGACCCCCAGATAAGACCACCAATCCCCTTCGCCCGTGCCGCAGTAGACCGTCGCCGGGGCCGAACGATCGAACGCCAAAGCCCCCACGGTGAGCGTCGCCTGGTAATCGGTGCGCGGGCTCCAGGAGGCGCCTCGGTTGAAGCTCTCCCACACTCCCCCGTTCGCAGCACCGGCCAGAACGTGGGCCGCGTTGGAGGGATCCGTAGCCAGAGCGGAGACCCGACCCGATACGTTTACGCGACTGCTCCCGTAGGTCTGTCCGTTGATGACGGTCCATGGGCCACACGACCTCCAATGGGGGCCCAGCCCGACCGGCGGTCCCATCTGCTCCGTGGCTTCCAGGTAGGCGGTCGCGATCGACTCTGCGGTTGCCGTGTCATCCAGGGTGCCGGCCTCATCGGGCTCCGGCTCCTCCGCGCGGGCGGTGCGGCCGGTCGTGGACTTGCGGGCCGTGGACTTGCGGGCCGTGGACTTGCGCTGTCGCTTCGGCCGCTTGCCGCCGGCCGGAGCGATCCCGGCCTCGGCGGCGATCTCCATGACCTCGGCGACGGCTTCGTCGGAGACGGCGCTCTGGACCGTCTCTTCGGCGAGCTCGGTCAGGCCATCGCTCTCGAGCATCTGCAGGAGACGCAGCAGTGCCTTGCCGCCGGGGGGCCGCGGCGGTGACTCTCCCTCCTCCAGCACGGTTCCCGCCGGAACGGGCGCTTCGTCGCCGGGGCCTTCCATCGCCCAACCTCCTGCCATCTCAACGGGATCTTGCAGATATCGTGCGGACGGCCCGTCACGCCAACGTCACCCGAACGTCACGTCGAGACGGCGGATCGGTCATCGGCTCGACACGCGGGGCCTTCGGCGCGAGGTTGTGTCGATGCCCGGCACCGCGAAACCCGAGGACCGCACCGAGAAGAGGACGGCATGACTCGAGAACCGAACGGAGAAGAGGAGCGGCCCGTCAAGGGAGGCGGGGCTGCGGAACGGCTTCGTCAATTCCTGGCAGAACGTTTCGGTGACGAAGCGCCCGAGGTCCCTCCGGACGAAGAGGAGGAGCGGGAGGAAACTCCTCCCGAGCCCCCGGATGAAGAGGCGTATCCGGAAGACTGATCTTCCTCCGGGACGATCAGTCGGCTATGAAATGGAACGTCGCTTCGACCTCGGTCCGCTGCGTCATCGGCAGGAGGCAGGGATCGCTTCCGGTGCAGGACCCGGTCCAGCCCTCGAAAAAAGAGCCCTCGGCGGGTATCGCCGTCAGCGTCAGTCCCTCTCCCTTGGGGACGTCCAGGACGCAAGTGGGAGGACACATCACGCCGGCCGGGCCGACCTCTACGGACCCGGCCCCTCTTCCGGCTGGCGAGATGGTGAGTTGCACCGTGGCCGCCGGTCGCTCCTCGAACCTAGCCGTGACCGATGTTGCGTCGTCCATCGATAGCTCGCATCCGCCGGTGCCCGCGCACCCACCGGACCAACCCGAGAACACGAATCCTTCGGCCGGGATCGCGGACAGGCTGAGGCCCTCCCCCCGGCGAGCGTCGTAGGAACATGTGGGAGGACATTCCACTCCCACGGCCCCCATCGTGACGAGACCCTCACCCTGGACCGAGATCGTCAAGGGAACCATCGCGGCCGGGCCACTCTTGCGGAAGCGTGCGGTGAGAGACGTGTCTTCGTTCATCTCCACGATGCAGCGCGGGGCGTCGGAGCACCCTTCGGACCAGCCGGCGAATCGAAAGCCCTGAGAAGGCACCGCGACCAACCTCAACTTGGCCCCCTCCTCGGCATCGAACGAACATGTCGGCGGACACGTGACCCCGGGCCGGATCCTTACGAGCCCGCTACCCTTCGTGCGCAGCGTGAGGCCGATCAGGTCGCCACCCCCCGTCTTGCCCTCGGGGACGTCGGCCATCGCGACGGTGATTATGAGGATCGCGACGAGGATCGCAGCGGTCACGTACCGGAGGAACCGCCTCTTCTGCGGACGGCGCGGGTCGGATCCTGAAGAGACCCCGGCTAGCACCGCGAGGAGGTCCTTCTCTAGCTCCGCGGCGCCTTCTTCCGCGCTGCGTACGCCTTCGCAGACCTCACGAGCCAGCTCGGGGAAGCGAGATGCCAGTTGATCCTTGAGCGCGGGAGCCACTAACAGGGGGACGCCGGACCTCGAACCCTCTTTCTCGTCGCGACCTTCCACGCGCGCGATCAGCCGGTCGCGAAGCGCGTCCAGAAGGGCAGCTCCGGCGACTCCGGCAACCAGCGCGATCCAGATCAGCGTGGGCAGCCCAACGAGAGCGGACCCATCCGTCTCGGTGCGAAAGGCGACCGCGAAGATCGCCGCGTTGCCCGCCACGACGCCGACGAGAACGGGTCCCAGGAAACCCAGATCGATCCCGCCCTCAACCCGGTGTGGCAGCGAGATCTGATTGTCGAGACGAGGCCGCTCCTCCGTCACCACGCCCACGGGGAACAAGATGTCGTAGACGAACCCACCCAGCGCGGCGAGCGAGGAGGTAACCGCCACGATCGTTACCAGTTGAGTCGCGAGGTCCAGCTCCATGCCGGTCCGATCACCGCCTCTTCTTGGTCGGCTTGAAACGCAGCGCTTTGGTCAGATCGATCGGTTGCTTGGGGTCGTCCTCGAAACGCCACACGGTGAGCCCATCGCCCTTGCGCGGCGGGATCATCACTGCGATCGAGCCGAGCGGATCCTTGCTCCTGACCCCACGCCGATCGCTGGTGTACAGCACCGTCAGCTCGTGATCGGGGGTACGGCTCTGACCGGACGTGGTCGGTTCCATCCCCTCCCGTATCGATTCGAGCGCCAGCTGATGCGGGAAGTTGTACCTCCCGGCTCCCCCGACGGACGAGACCAGGCACAGGTCCGGATCCACGCGCTCCACGAGCTCGATGTTGACGCCATGTTTGGAAGCGTGATGGGGGACCTTGAAGATCTGAGCGCGAAGGGGGTCGGCCCCCATGGGCTCGTCGAGCAGCTTCCGCAGCTCGCCCGCGGCCAGGAGTTGGGGGAAATCGATCGTCGCCTGCGCCCACGAAGCGGTCTGGGCGTCGGCGCCCAACAATAGGGACCAGGGAGATCTGGGCCGCCGGTAGCGACGGTTCTCCCCCTTCTGGACGATGCGTGCCGCAGGGAACTCGAACGACAGGGCGATCGACGCGTCGTTGATATTGATACCGAGCGTGTCGAAGCGCGTTCGCAACCCGACCCCTGGAGCGATGGCCCTGATCTTGAGGGTCCCGAGGTAGCGCGTCATCCCGCTGGTGGGTTGGGTCACGAGGACCTTCTTGAGCCCTTCCAGCCGAACCATGGTCTCAAGGTACGCAGATGTCGGATGGTAATAACCCGAGTCCCAATATTCGGAGATGTGGTCGCCGAACCACGCGAGGAACTCGGGCATGCCGCCGAGGTGATCGTCGTGCGGGTGCGTTCCGACCACGAGCGGGATCTCATCCCCGCGCGGCCGCTCTGGGAATAGACCGTGGTGCGCGAGCTCCTCGATCAGCCCGGGTAGCTTGCGATTCGTCGCCACGTCGACCACGATCGCCCGGCGGCTATCGGCGGGATCCCCGGGATCCTGAGGGAGCAGGAGCAACTGCGTGTCGCCGTCGCCCACGTTCAGCACGAAGTACACCAGGCTGGCGGGGTCCTGCTTGCAGGCGGCGACGAAGTCCGCCTTCTCGAATCGTTCCGACGGGATGGGAGCCGGCGTCGTCGCGGCCCTCATGTCTGGATCTCGTCCTCGAGCCGCCACCGCTCGCCCACGTCGGCAGGCAACGTGGAGAGCATCGCTCCGTAGGAAGCCAGTTTCGCCAGCAAGCGGCCCTGATCGGTGAGATCCACCGGGCGGGTGAGGATCGTGGCCAGGTCCTCGACCCGCACCTCTCCGTGCTCGGCGTGTTGACGTAGGTCGTCGAGAAGCCGGGCGGCACGCCCCTTCTTGACCCGGGCGGCGAACGTCATGCCGATGCGTACCTCGACGCCTTCGTCGCCGGGTGTGCCATCCGCCCGCCGGCGCCGGCTCGAGGCGTCACCCCCGGTGCTCCCCGTCGCGAGGAACCTCTCGAGACCGGGTCGCGAGGTGCCCACCTCGACGGGATCGCCGGCGACGACGAATCTGAGGCGGCCCTGCTCGTCGGCGTGAGGCCACGGCGCGAACGAGAGCCCGACCCATCCCTCGACGATCTCGTCCACGACCACGTAGACCAGCCGTTCGTGCTCGTCGCTCAACGACGGCTCTGCCCTATGACCCGGATCCCAAGGGCGCTCGGGCACGACGGGCTCATCCGGGCGAGAAGGCGGCCAGGTCACGGAAGTGCCCTCCAGCGAGGAAGTTCGGAGGGGAGCTCTTCCCGGTGATAGGCGCTGAGCGTGGCACCGGAGAGCCACCAACCCCTGTAGATCAACTTCTCGCAGATGTCCCGAGGGAACTCGTCGAACGACGTCTTGTAGGCAGCGACGGCATCCACGGAGGAGCGATCCTCGTCCCGGCCCTCGGTCCACTCGGTCGGTGCGTCGGCCACGCTCGAGGCGAGCCCGAAGAGCACTCCCATCCGAGCCTCCTTCGGCGGTTCCCGGCCCTCGGCTCGGGCGCGCTCGAACATCTGGAAGCGTGCCACCGAGTCCCGGAACCGGAGCGCCGTCGACTGTCGGTACAACAGCGAGTTGGCCCGCTGGAGATCACGCACCAGGGGGATGCCTCCGTACCGGCCGGTACGAAAGAGTCCGCCAGCGTTCAGGTTGACGATCAAGGCATGGGGGATGTTGTCCAGGGCCTCGATACCTGAATTGTCGTAGGCCCCGCCGTCCAACAGGTAAGGGGTGCGTCCTGCCGCGCAAGGGAACTCGATCCCCTCGATCCCGAGTGGCGCGAAGGCCCCGGGCACCGCCGCCGAAGCGGCCGCGGCGGTTGCCAGTCGCAGACCCGTGCCCTTCGTGTGAACGCGCCCCATCACCCAATCCCCCACGATCTCTCGCTCGAAGGCGAACCGGACACCGGTCGTCACGCTCGCTGCGTTGATTATGAAGCGGCATTGCGAGGATAGGTCCTCCAGCTTGCGACCATCGAAGAACCACCGATCGAACATGTCCGCCAGTAGGTGGGTGCGCGTCTTGGAACCGATCGTGCGCCAGATGTTGCGCAGCAATGCCCGGCTCAGCGAAGTGCTCGAGATCTTCTTCACGAACGGGCCGACGACGAGATCATCAACCGCTTCGGCCGTGAATCCGGCGTCCTGAAGCTTCTCGTACCGATGCGCGAACAGACCGTTGGCCAAGGATCCGCCCGATACGGACGACACGTAGCGGACGCGTGGCAGCATCCCGGCATCTGCGACGAAGCGGAGGACCCCCAGAGCGGCAAGGGTGGCGCGGAAGCCACCCCCGGAGAACGACAGGGCGAGCGCGGTCCCCTCGTCCGAAGGGGGCGGTTCGCTCGCCCGCAACAGATCGTCACACGCAGCGATCAGGTCATTGCGTGCCGTGCCGATCGCCGGCGATTCCAGCGGGGACTTGGAGGTCACCACCGGCGAGCCTCGGCGATCGGGGCGAGAGCCGCGACGGGCGGGTTCATACGCTCCTCCTGGATCGGTCGGACGATGGGCGAGAGATGAGCATCACACGGCCTCTTCGGCAGAACGCAGCCACGACCGTCGCTTCCACTGGCGAACGTGCCACAGGTTCACCTCGCCCTCCAAGGCTCGGCGCAGGCCGGCCGTGGCACTTGGTCTGCCGTCGGCCTTCCCCCCCGGGTTGAGGACCCAGAGCAACGCCCGGCGGAACGCCGGATCGGTGTCGCCTTCGAAAGCGTCCATAAGATCCGTCGCCGTACGGATGCCGATCCTCCGAAGGTCCTCACGGTCGCTGTCGCGCGTCACCCTCAGATAGAGGAACGATTGATCCACCCAATCGATCACCCGGTTGATGGGCACACGAGTGTTCAGCATCAGCTCCACGAGGTTGGCCGTGGACAGGTTCTGCATGTCCTCGATCCCCTCTTCGAGGAGCCGGGCCCGGTTCCAGAAGTTGATGCCATCGAGGACCTTCAGCGAGTAGCGATCGTCGCCTTCTTCGTTCCGACTTCCCAGCTTGCCGACCACGCTCTTCCATAGGAGCTTCAGGCCGAAATCGGGGAAGAACCCGATGGCCCACGCGATCGCCAGCTCCCACTCCGCCGATACCCCAAATGAAGCAAGGATCGGATGAAGGGCGACGATCACGGCTCCGGCCAAGATCAGGTGGCCCATGGCGCTTATGTAGGCATGGGTCTTGAGGTCGCTCTGGAAGTAGCGCCGTATGAATTGCTGAACCATGAAGGCGTAAGAGCCGATGAACGCGAAACGAAGGGGATCAACCGGCGTCTCCGGCAGGCCCGTGAGCGCGCCCGTGAATATCCGTATCTGCGCGAACGCTTCGGGCACCAGGACGGCGCTCCACCCGACGCAAAGCAACATCGTGAGCATGATCACCGGGAAGAAGGCGTCGACCTTTATCTGCTGCGAGATCCGCCCGCCGGCCTGTGCGGGGAGATTGCTATCGGAACTGCGCCTGCGGCGTGACTGAGCGATGGCAGAATCGCCGTAGACCGACTGGAACTTCTTCAGATAGATGTTCCGGCCGACCTTGTGATCCTTGCTGACCTTTTCGTTCCACTCGTCCCAGTAGACGGATCCCGGCGGAGGTTTGGGAAGGTTCTCGATCGCATCGATCTTCATCCGGTAGAGGTTCAGGACGTACTCGTCGTACAGCCCCTGCCCCCTTATCTCTATGAATTGCAGATACAACCAACCCGGAACGACCGAGAGGAACAGGATCAGGAACGCCTTCAGTAGGGATATCTGACTGGACCTGTCCACGAAGGTCGTCGCCACGAGAGCCAGGGCGATGACGAGCAACAGACTTCCCATCTTGGCGGCACGAGACAGACGCACGGACAGGCCGCCGGGTCGAGCCGTTCGCTTGGAACGCCCCGAACTCGTCAGCGCATCCCGAGTGCGACGCCTCGCGGGGAAGAAGCGCCGGTGCTCGAGCGCTCCCGTGGTGCGACTCATGTCTTCCTCCAGGCTGCGACGGTGATCAAGCCAATCCTAGGCACCGGCGGTTGGCGCATCCCTGCCAACTTGCGGCAGAGAACTGCCAGATTCGGGACCGGACTCGGCGCAGTCATGCGGCCCATCCGACATGGAACCGCGCCACCGCCGGCCCTACGCTGAAACCGACGCGGGATAGATGACAAGGAGGCCACGCATGATCCAGCGAACGGTGCCCAAAGAGTTCGACGATCTGGTCCAGGTTCAGGCAGATCATCAGGACCGGCTCCTGGACAAGTCCAACGTGGTGGGCGTTGCCATAGGGAACAAGGTCACCGGCGACGAGGTAACCGACGAACGTTCGATCACCGTGCTGGTCGACACGAAATTCGATGCCAGCCTGCTCGGAGACGAGGACATGGTTCCCGACGTCCTGGACGGGGTGCCGACCGATGTGCAGGAAGTGGGCGTGATCCAGGCCGGGGGGCCCGCGATGACGATGAACCGGGACATCCACCTCGGCGAACTCGACATCTCCGCGCCGCGACGTGCCGAAACGAACGGCGCCGAGCTCACGCACCCCACCGAGGAAGCTCCCCTCGCCGAACAGATCACCCCCTTCTTCCTGAAGACACGGATGAGGCCCGCCATGGGGGGATTCAGCTGCGGTCACTACAAGGTGACTGCGGGAACCATCGCGACCGGTTGCTACGACCGCAGGTACATGCCCGGGATCCCTCAGGCCTACTACCTGCTCAGCAACAACCACGTACTTGCCAACTCGAACAACGCCAACATCGGGGATCCGGTCGTTCAGCCCGGGATCTTCGACGGCGGCACCGTCGCCTCGGACACGATAGGGCGACTCGCTCGCTTCGTGCCTCTGAAGTACAAGACGGCGACCACGACCCCGCTCAACTACGTCGACGCGGCGATCGCTCAGGTCGACTTCCATAACCTCAACCGGGAGATCTACTGGATCGGCTACGTGAAGAAGCTCTACGTCGCCCCCACCCTTGGGCAGATCGTGCAGAAGACGGGACGGACCACCAATTTCACGACCGGGAAGGTGACGAACATCAACGCCACCGTGGACGTGAACTACGGAAGCGGTCGCGTTGCCAGATTCGCCCGCCAGATCCTGACGACGAACATGAGCGCGCCGGGCGACTCGGGGAGCCTGGTCACGAACCTCGAGGAGCAAGGTGTCGGACTGCTCTTCGCAGGCTCCTCGGAGGTCACCGTGATCAACCACCTGCATTACGTGCAGTCCCTGCTCGGCGTCAGGGTCACGGAGACGTAGCACCTGGACGAAAAGGCGGTAGCTTGGAGGGTGCTGCGGTAAGAGCGCCCTCCAAGCATCTCGGGCGTGGATCTGAACGGAGGCCCGCGTGGCGAACGAAGACTTCGACCAGGCCCTGATCGAGGCACAACAGAGGTGGATGGACGAAGGGGGGGTCGTCGCGGTTGGACAGGGCGATGAAGGCGGCGCGCCCACCATCGACGTCTGGGCCTCGGGGGAGCTAGAGAGCGTCCTTCCGGAAACCCTTCACGGCTTCAAGGTCAGGATCCGAAGCAGCGGGGGGCCCATCCAGGCCCAGTGACGGAGCCCGGCCGCCGTGAAGAAGTCCTCGGCGACGCTCGGTCCGGGGAACTAAGAGCCGGTTGCCACGGCTGCGACACGTCGGGCCCGGAACTCCGTCAGGTCGTCCCAGCTCGCGTCCAGAACGCCCCATCGCGCGGCCCGCACGACGGCCTCGGTTCGGCCCGCCACTCCCATCCGAACGTACAGGTCGTGGAGCCTCCGGTACATCTCGCGCTCGGAGAAGCAGACCGACTCGGCCAGTTTCGTCACCTTCATCCCGCGAGCGAGCGAGCGCAACCATTCGATCTCCAGACTCGACAGAGGACAAGCCTCCGGAGCTCGATCCTCGGCCCGGACGAGGTCGCGCAACAACTCCGTGGGGATCAGACTCAAGCCCGTGGCGGCTACGTGTATCGCTCCGACGATCTCCTCCATCGAAGCTCCGGCGGGGAGACAGGCGGT
Source organism: Actinomycetota bacterium (assembly GCA_009380005.1). Taxonomy (GTDB): domain Bacteria; phylum Actinomycetota; class CADDZG01; order CADDZG01; family WHSQ01; genus WHSQ01. The sequence continues at coordinate 86,288 of WHSQ01000004.1, forward strand.
GGCTCCGGCTGCCACGCATTGCCTGAGCGAAACGACGTCATCCTGCTCGTGGATGGCGACGACGGCGAGGTCGCGGTTACGGGCCACGGCGAGACGCAGATCCCTGATGTCCGAGGGCCCGCGGATCGAGAAGACTGCGATACGCCGTCCAGCCTGCGATCCCCAAGCCTGCAGCTCGACGGTCTCTTCGACCTGGAACCCCGCCTCGGACAGGGCCACAGACAACCCATGCCGGTAGGGCGGGAATCGGTCGACAACGGCAAGGCCATTCATGCTTCTGCCCTCTATGTCTAGCGGTCGATGATCATCCAGTCTGGACGATGCGACCTCGGATGCCTTCCCCCAAACAGGGTCAGGCGGGAACCCCGAACGGGTGACGGCACCAACGGCCGGGGATTCGTTCGATGAGCCGCAGGGAGATCCTGACCGGATTTGTCCGGAAACTCATCCCCCCGACGCACCCGGAGGGAACGCGCCTCGTAAGGCATGCCAGCGCGATGCTAGCGATGTGAAGGTTGGGGATGTGGCCCGGAGAACTCGAAAGATAACTACTCGAGATATCGAGCTGTTCACCGAGCTGACGGGCGACCGCAATCCGCTGCATTACGACGCGGAGCGGGCCCGCCGCTCGCGTTTCGGAGGGCTCATCGTTCAGGGCGGCGTGACTTCGGGACTCCTGAATGCGGTCGTGGCCGAGGACCTCCCGGGTCCGGGCAGCGTATTCCTTCACGTCGACTGGTCCTTCAAGGCGCCCGTCAAGCCCGGCGATGAGATCACGGCAGAGGTAGAGGTGCTGGAAGTCCGACAGGACAAGCCGATCAGCAAACTGCGGACCACCATCATGAATCAAGACGGAACGGTCGTGGTCGACGGCACCGCCCTCGTCTACACCGAGCCACTACCTTGACGCAGAGCATCCGGTCGTCGGGAGTGGTTCGCCTTCCTTTTCAAGCGGCCGATCCAACAGCTAACGTAGACTTCGGCCGGTCCCGAATGGAAGGAGGCGACGAGCATGCCGCCGAGACGCAAGTGCGGAGCGATGCAGGTCCACGAACGGCTCGCCGAGACCTACACATCCTTCCGGGACAACCAGGACCGTATCCAGAGGTTCACGGAGCGAAGCCTGACCACTGGGGAGGCGCAGGCCGCCGTAGACCGGCTGGTGACGATCCCGGTGGTCGTCCACGTCGTGTATCGGACCGATGAGGAGAACATCTCCAAATCCCAGATCAACAGCCAGATCGCGGTCTTGAACCGCGACTTCCGCGCGAACAACCCCGACAAGAGCCAGGTCCCGGATGTTTGGAAGGGACTGGTGGCGGATGCCCGGATCCAGTTCGCCCTGGCGACCACGGCACCGAACGGAACCCCCACGGACGGGGTTACGCGTACCGAGACGAACCGACAGTCCTTCGGCACGGACGACTCGGTCAAGAATCCAAAGAGGGGCGGTGCCGCTGCATGGCCCCGGGATCGGTACCTCAACATCTGGGTCTGCAAGCTGGACGAGGGATACCTGGGCTACGCGCAGTTTCCCGGAGGACCTCCTCGCACCGATGGCGTAGTGATCCTGCATTCCGCATTTGGCACCCAGGGGACGGCGAGTGCACCCTTCAACCTCGGCCGGACGACGACACATGAGATCGGTCACTGGCTCAACCTGCGTCACATCTGGGCCGACACCATCGGGTGCTCGGGGACGGATTACATCGCCGACACCCCCAACGCCCAGATGCCCAACTACGGCACTCCGACCTTCCCCCACATCTCCTGCAACAATGGGCCCAACGGCGACATGTTCGTGAACTACATGGACTACGTGGACGACGTCGCGATGTTCATGTTCTCGACCGGCCAGGCCGCGCGCATGAATGCCTGTCTGATCGGGGCGAGGAAGAAACTCGCGAGCTAGGGATGGCCGAAGTTCAGGACACCTTGCTTGGGCGGCGGTGGGTTCACGCGCACGAGGAGGACACGGAGAACAACATGGTCTTCAGGCCCGACGGCTACGCCCTCCCGCCGTCGCGGGGACGGATGTCGTTCCTGCTTCGAGAGGACGGCACCTTCACCGATCGGGCGATCGGCCCGACCGATCGCCCCGAGGAGGCCACCGGGACGTGGAAGCTGGAGGACGATCGGCACGTCGTCCTCAGCGACAAGGACACGAACGTCGTGCGCCGCCGGCTCGACATCCAGTCGGTATCGGATGATCGACTGATCCTCCGCAAGGAGACCTGGGCCGGGTAGACGAGAGGCGAGCTCGTCGAGGAAACTCTGCCCGTCGCCAACGACCGAGCTCTCGAGGAGCCGCGGGTGGACCGGGATTCCTTCAACCGATGGATCGATCTGTACGAGCAGGCTTGGCGGGCCGAGGGGACCGAGCTGCTCAGAGACCTCTTCGCCACAGATGCGACCTACAGGACCGCGCCCTACGAGAAGCCTTTCCGAGGCCTCGACGCCATCGCCGAGATGTGGGACGAGGAGCGCGACTCACCACACGAGGCCTTCGAGATGAGCCACGAGATAGTTGCCGTCGAAGGCAACACGGGTGTCGCTTTCGTAGAAGTCCTTTACGGGGGTCCGGTCACACGCGAGTACAGGGACCTCTGGATCGTCCGTTTCGATCGCGACGGCCGCTGCGTTGCCTTCGAGGAGTGGCCCTTCTGGCCACCCGGCCGGAACGGAGGATGGATCGACGGACCCAAAGAGTAGTGGTTCGTAGATCCACGAGGGTCGGGTTTGATGGTCGAGATAGGACCTTCGACCGACCACGTGAGGGCCGTAACCATGGAATACGGCAAGGCGATCATCCTCGACCATCTCGATTCGGTGGAGCTGGACCGGTCCCAACCGGTCATCTATGACCGCGAGATCGGGGTACGGCTGCTGTATGAGGATCCGGACTCGGGGGCCGAGCACTATCTGATCCACTACCCTCCGGGTCTCCACGCACGCTTGCATCGACACACCGCCGCCCACACGATCGTGGTTCTCGAGGGCCGGCTGGCGGTCAACGACGAGATCATCGGTCCCGGCGCCTATTGCCACTTCCCCGCGGGAGAGGCAATGTTCCACGCACCCGCCGGTGAGGGGGCCTGCCTGTTCGTCACCATATTCCACGGTCCTTTCGACGTTGAGGCTCTCGGTGATCGGGCGATCCGACCCTCTTCACCGTGAATCGAGGATTTCAGAGAGGGCCCACTTCGCATCGACCGTCGAATAGGCCCCCGGGAGGCAAACACTCGTCCCAGGCTTCCCACACGGCAGGCACGACAAAAGCGGTCCAGATGGCGATCGCCAGCAACGTAACTCCGAGGCCGAGCCCCATCCTGCGAAATAGACCCCATGGTCGGCGGCTCGGAATCAAGGAAGGCACTCCAACGAAGACAACAGTCAAGACGCTTCCAGCGATGAGGGCCACCCCCACGGTGGACAGCTTCCGCGCTAGAGACGCATCCACCTCCATGAGGATCGCGGACAGCGCCACCAGAGTTGATTCGATGGCGAGCGTCCAGACGAGGAATTGCCACCGAGAATGCACGCTTGACATACGAAGTACTCCTAGCAGAACACGGGACCCTGTACATACTTCAAAATGGTGCTCATCGGGTTTCCCCGATCCTGCTGCACGTTTGCTGCACGCGATGCCAACGTAGAACCAGACCCGGGTTTCTGCTACTAAGGTCTGGCGGATGGCGTGGGACGTCTTTGCCGCGGAACAAGGCCAGGCCATTAACTGGCCTACGTTTCTAACCGCGGCCGCTGCGCTGATCACTGCCGTAATCGCCGGCGTAGCCGTGTGGGTCGAGGGTCACCGACTCCGCCGCCAGATAGGTATCGACAACATGTGGCGGCTGATCGAGCAGTGGGAGGGCCCCGCGTTTCGTGAACGTCGCTGCCGGGCGGCTACAAGCCTCCTCGAGCGGTTCCCCGCAGGAACACATGACGTGCCCCTCGAGGTCATGGACGTCCTGAACACCTTCGAGCTACTGGGCTACCTGGTGTTGCGGTCCAAGACGCTCCCCCTGGAGGACGCCTGGATCAACTTCTCAGCCCCAGCGATTCAATGGTGGCACGTATGCCGCCCCATCGTGCTGCGCTTTCAAGAGGGCGATAAGACCATCTACGAGGATTACACCAGGCTTGCAGGCAAATTGATCGAGGAAGAGGTACGACGAACCGGCCTCGACGCCGAAAGCCTGAAGCCGTCTGCCCACGACCTTCAGGAGTTCCTGCGAGCGGAGGTGGCTTTGGTACCTAAGGCCCGGAAGGCGGGATGGCTCCGGCGCCGGCGCGGCGAGATCTAGGCAACCCGAGACTTCGGCTTGGGCTTCGGCCGAGGCTGAGGTCCGGGGCTCGGGTAATCCCTATTGATCGGGCGCCGGTTCTTCATGAGGCCACTCTATTCGACTTGAGGCAGCCGGGGAACGTCGAGGAGGCCGTCAGGTCGATCCGGGCGCGCTTTGCCGGCTCTAGCTTGACAGTCCTTCGGCCTGCAATCCTTGCTCGTAGGGCCCCGGCCCCTCGACCAGGCTCAAGCGCGACGGTTCCTGCGATACCACTTCACTCGGAAGGTAGATCGTAAAGGTCGTGCCTTTGAGTGAAGAGCTGAGATCGATCCGGCCTCCCATCACTTCAACCAAGCGGCGCACCACGTAAAGTCCGATGCCGATCCCCTCGGCCTTACTTGAGGCACCCACGATCCTGCCGAAAGGCTCGAACAGTGCATCATCGCGTTCGACCGGGATGCCGTTCCCGTCATCTGCGACCTCGAGAACCAGCTCCCCCTCCAGGATCTTGGCCGCCACCCGAACCGTGCTTCTCTCGGGGGTGTACTTGTAAGCGTTTTCTATGAGGTTGTGCAGGATCTGCGCGGTACGGGAGGCGTCGATCTTGCAGAGCAGCGGCTCGATGAACACCTCGAGATGGTGATCGCCCCGTTTGGAAGCCGCCGTTTCCACCGCCTGCTCGATCACCGATTCCAGCTCGACCCACTCAGACCTCAGCGTCACCCCGTCCGAACGCAGCTGCGCGGTCACCAGCAGGTCCTCGACCAGCATCCCCAGATGACGGCTCTGCCTCGATACCATCGACAAGAGCACCGCACGCTCGGGCCGGGCCGAACCGTCGGCCTTCGATCGCAGGGCGTGGGCAGCACCGGTGATCGCGGTCAAGGGCCCTCGTATCTCGTGAGCGGTCACCGCCAGTAGGCGTTCCACATCCGCCACGGCGATGCTTTGGTCCCGCAGCGCGCCGTAACGCTCTTCGGAGTGCCTTGCCAAGGAGCCCACCAGCCCCGCCACGGCAGCGGCCAGCCCGACGATGAAGCCGTAGCGGACCAGGTCGAATCCGCCATCGTTGAGATCGGCGATGTGGACACCCTCGGCTACGAAGAAGAGCCCGACGGCGGCCGTCGCCGCGAGCGCTCCCCCGAGGCGATACCTAAGCGCCCCCTCTACCGGGAGGAGAAGCATCAGGGCCCACGCGATCTCAGGTCGCCGAGGTGAAAGGGCCCAAACGAGCCCAGACAACACGACACCGTCGAACACGAAACCGGCCAGGCCGAGCAGCCGAAGGACGGAGGGCTTCGTCCCGAACCGCCATCGCCCCAGAGAGATAGCAAGGGTCCCAAGCGCAAGCGCCGCGAGGAGGACGGTCGCCCACGTGAACGTTTCGTCCCGGTCAGGGAGGTTTGCCATGATCCAGGCCGCTCCCGACGCAGCCCCGAACCACCGAAGGCGCGTGATCCAGTGTTCGACTCGCTGCAACTCGAGACCGCCGCCGATAGCCCTCTCCCTTCGTGGGCATGCACTTCGACCCAATGGCATGCGCTTGCACCGTGAGACTAGAGATGTCCTATTCAAGTGCCCTGAAAGTAGGATTAAGGGCCCGCTGTTGCCCGATCGACGCTCAGGAACCCTTTGTGGCCCGCATCTCTATGGCTAAAGTGCTTCCGCCATCTCCCGCCCCTCCGGTGGTGCCGCGTCCGGTGTTGGCGGCGCGCCTGGGAGAGGTCCTCACTCGCCGTCTCGGAACGGTGGTGGGTGGAGCCGGAACCGGAAAATCGACGCTTCTTGGAGCGTGGGCTACGACGGTGCCCTCGGCCTGGTACACGCTGGACCGCCGCGACGCGGCCCTCACTACGTTCGTCCTGGGCATCGTCGATGCCCTCCGGCTGCGACTTCCCGGCCTGACGTCCGACATCTCCTCGGTGGTGGAGGGGTCGCTTGGTCCCGATTCCAACGAGCTGACCCGTGCCGAGGCGTTCGCGACCCTTCTGTGCGAGGTTCTCGAGGGCGAACTGGCCTCCGACCTGATCCTCGTGCTCGACGACGTCCAGGAGATCGAGAGGGGTACCGCCTCTGCCCGGCTCATAGAGGGACTGTGCCGCCAGGCCCCCGCCGGTCTTCACGTAATCCTGTCATCGCGCACGGAGCCACCTTTCGCCGTCGAGCGCCTGCGTGGGCGGGGGCAGCTCCTCGAGATCGATGGTTCGATGCTTGCGTTCTCGCCCAAAGAGGTGGAGGCGCTGCTGGAGGCCGCGCTGGACGAGGGGGCCGTGGAACTGGCCGTTCAGTTGCACGAGCTCACCAACGGATGGCCGGCCGCGGTCCGCCTGACGATCGAGACGCTGCGAATGGTTTCTCCGGAGGATCGGGCAGCCAGTCTTGATCGGCTGCCACAACCGGGAGGGCCACTCTTCAGCTACCTCGCGGAGGAAGTCTTCGCTAGAGAAAGCACGGACGTTCGCGAGCTTCTTCGCACCGTAGCGCCGCTCGAGCGCTTCACCGTCGAGCTCTGCGAAGCACTGGGGCTCAGGATGGCCGCTGAAACGCTGGGCGAGCTCGCCAAACGTGGTCTGTTCCTCAAGCCGCAGGACACTCCGGACGGCTGGTTAGAACTCAGCACGCTCGTGAGAGAGCTCTCTAAGGAACATCTCCCCATAACGGATGACGTGCAAGAGAGTCTGCACCTGACGGCGGGCCGGTGGTTCGAATCGCGTGGATGGTTGGAGGAGGCCCTGCGTTCTTTCGGCGCGATCTCCGACCACGAGAGCATCGCCCGCGTCCTCAAGCAGCACGGTGCGGACATGCTTGCAGGCGGTGGAGCCGAAACCGTGATCCGGGAGGCGAGCTCTCTACCGAGACAGTTCTTCGACGCCCCCATCGAACAACTCGTTGGTCAGGGGCTCCAGATCCGAGGGGATTGGGAGGGAGCGCTGATGTGCTTCCGGCATGCGGGCGGTGACGATGAGGTGCTCGCTCCGGGCTTGGCGTGGCGGATGGGGTTGATCCACAACCTGGCCGGCGAGCTCGACGAAGCCCTGGCCGTATATGCGAGAGGCCGGATCGACGGGAGCGAACCGGCCGACGAAGCGCTTCTGCTCGCCTGGACGGCTTCGACGTACTGGCTGCGCGGAGATGCCGAACGCTGTCGTGAGCTCGCATCCCGGGCTTTCCAACTGGCGTCCAGCGCCCACAGCGACCAGGCGCTCGCCACCGCACACACCGTCTTGGCGATGCTCGCCGCTCTGGACGGCGACCGTCGGGCGAACGATGCCCATTACCTACAGGCGCTTGACGCCGCGGAGCGAGCGAACGACGTCTTGCAGATAATCCGGATCCGCACCAACCGCGGGTCCCACTTCCTCGAGGAAGGCTCCTACGAGGAGGCGCTGAAGGAGTTGGAGATCGCGATCCAACTGGCGGAACTTACCGGCTTCGCTGCGTTCCTCGCGCTGGCTCTCACGAATCGAGGCGAGGTGCGCATCTACCTTGGGAGTTTAGAAGAGGCCATCGCGGATTTCGAAGCAGGCAAGGCGATCTATCAGCGAATGGGATCGCGCTCGATCGCCTACGCACTGCGCGGTCTGGGAGACGTCTATCGGGAGCGTGGCGATCTCACACTGGCCCGAGCCGCATACGAAGAAGCGATATCGCTCAGCGAGCAATCTCACGACGTCCAAGGCCTCGTACCGGCCCTCTCTGGGCTGGCGCGAGTGCTAGGTGGAGATGATCCCGATCAAGCGACACGTGTGGCCGAGCGCGCATTGTCGCTTGGACCCGGGATGGGCTACTGCGGGGCTCTCCTCGCCACGGGATGGGTCGCGCTCCTGCGCGGAGACCGGGAACGATCGAACAAGGTTGCCGCCGAGGCGGCCGCTGCCGCTCGGGAGAGAAGAGACCGCGCGGGCCTCGCGGAGTCCTTGGAGTTACATGTGCTTTCGTCGGCTGAACCTGGATTCGAAACATCCCGGCTCGAGGAAGCCATGGCGATCTGGCAACGGATCGGGAATCCCTTGGGCGAGGCTCGTGCGCAGCTGGCCCTCGCGCTCTTGTCCGAGAACGCCGCCGAGCGGGCCCAGGCGGCACGCGCCCAGCAACGACTGCATGGGCTGGGCGTACGCATCCGCGGAGCGACCGCAGCCGGATTGCTGGCATCCCTTCCCCGTGAGGTGAAGACTCCGGTGACGATCCAGTCCCTGGGTGGCTTCCGCGTCCTGCGCGACGCGAAACCGGTTCCGGCCACCGAGTGGCAGTCGAAGAAAGCACGAGACCTGCTCAAGGTCCTCGTGGCTCGCCGGGGCCGGCCCACGTCGCGGGAGCGTTTGACGGAAACCCTGTGGCCCGGTGACGATCCGGTCAAGCTTGCCAACCGGCTCTCGGTCGCCCTCACCACGGTGCGTTCGGTACTCGATCCCGAGCGACGATTCCCGGCAGATCATTTCGTCGTCGCGGACAAGGGCTCCGTAAGGCTGGAGTTGCGGAATCTCACCGTCGACGTAGAGCATTTCCTGGCGAGCGTCACCGCAGGACTGGCGCTTGAACGCGAGCAGCGCGGCGACGAAGCACTGGCGTTGCTGAGAGCAGCCGAGGAACTCTTCGCAGGCGATTTCCTAGAGGAAGATGCATATGAGGAGTGGGCGATGCCACTGCGCGACGAGGCGCAAGCAACGTACATCTCGGTGGCCCGCGCGCTCGCCCGCGTGTCGGCATCATCGGGTGACCACGACGCGGCGGTCCGCTATTTCCTCAGGATCCTCGAGCGGGATACCTTCGACGAGGAAGCACACCTCGGCCTGGTGTCGACACTGGTTGCGGCCGGCAGACATGGAGAGGCAAGGCGTCGCTACAGGACTTACATCGCCCGGATGGATGAGATCTCCGTGGAGGCCGCGCCGTTCCCAGGGCCGTCCGCCCGCCCGACCACCGACCCTCCACTCGGCAAGGATCCGGCGGCGGCTCCCCCGACCCGCTCAAACGCCTAGAGCCGTCGTCCTACCAGAGGTACCCAAGGCTGCCTATTACCGGTTGCTCGATCCAGGTGGATCCGGATCGGTCCTCGATAGACCGAGGCCGACGACGATGGCCCAGATGAGGTACACGATCAGCGGCGCATGACCGAACAGCTACTGCCCCTCACCGTGCCCTGGGCCTTCGGAGAAGAACGCCATCGACGCGGTGAAACCGTGCAGAAAGTTCTTGCTCCCCACCGGTCCCAGCTCTCCTGCGCAGAAGAACCCTGCAATCGGAGGATCGCCGAGCTCGGAAGCGATCAGGGCAGCGTCGTGATCGGAAGTGGAAAACATCCGCGATCCGCGTCCGTTGCACGTAAACAGAAGCCCGCCGCCGACATTGCGGTCACCGACTTTGTCGCGTGCAACCTTCAGCGTGGTTCGCAGATCTTCGTCGGCCGAGGCCGCATCGCGCACGTGAAACTGGATGGTCTCTCCTACGGCTACGGCATCGCCGACCGCTATCGCCCCCGAGTCGGGATCGGCACCGACAACGCTGCGTACCAGAAAGTCACCACGCTCGAAATCGGTTTTGTATTCATCGATGACTCGTCCGACCAGCAGTCCCTGAGTCATCAGCTCGCGGTCGTGCTCGGGAAGCAACTCGTACAGCTCCTGGATTCGTTGAACCGAGGGCTTTCCGCCGAGCTCGAAGATGACGTTGCCCTCCGAGCGAGTCACTGCCAGAACGGGCCCGATCGGGCGGCAGCCCTGAGAGACGAGTGCGACGACCTCGAGGTTGCCGGTGAGCGCCACGCCCACGGCCCCCGAGTCCATCACCTTGCGATCCATGAACAGACGCGTCTCGCCCGGTCCCGTTCCTCCACTCGCCACTCCTCCCACGATGAATGGCGAGCCCGGGGCACGGTCGTTCATGACGTTCAGCAGCAGGTCGACAGGGAAGCTGAACGGGTCGACGATCAGCAGGTATGCGCCGGCCGGATCTAGGGGCCAACCGGAAAAGGCCGCGCCCCCGTTTGTCTTAGCGAACTGGCAGTGAAAGGTGCGAACCTGGCTCTCGAAGCTCGCGAGCCACACCGAGACTGCCGGGCGCGACTCGATCTCCTTGCCCGTTCCGACCACCGCCTCGGCCACGCATCCCGCCAGGGATTGGGGGGCCGCGGCCTCGTGGACCGCGTCCACCACAGCCTCCGCCTGCGACGCGAAATGAGCCGACGCAAACACGACGGCCAGGCTCGGGTGTCTCTCGCCGAGGCCGTCCGCCGCCTCTAGGGTTGCCTCGACGGCAGCGCTACGCGCCTCTGTGTTTGTGGACAATGCCGCTCCGAATTTCATGACCTACTCACGTATGCCGGCAGCATCCCATCAGCCTATCGATCTACTTACTATGACAGGAGATGGGCGAGCAGCCGCGGGTAGCCACGCTCGAATGGGGGCAACGAGGCCCCCGGGCGTTGCTGATTCACGGGATAAGTTCCTCGGCGCGCGGCTGGTGGCGCTTGGGAGCGGAGATGGCAAGAGCCGGCTACAGGGTTACCGCTCCCGACCTGCGTGGCCATGGCGACAGTCCTCCTGGAGACGACTATCTCCTCGCTTCCTATGCCTCCGACGTGCTGGCACTCGGTCGCGAATGGGACGCGGTTGTGGGTCACTCACTCGGCGGGGCGATCGCGGTGATCGCCCAAACGAAGGACCGCACCTTTGCACGTCGACTCGTGCTCGAGGACCCAGTACTTTCCTTGTCGGACCCGACCAGTTTCATCGCCGAGTTCACGAAACCCTTCGAGGATCCCACCGCAGCGACGATCCTTGCCCGGAATCCCAGGTGGCACCCGCAGGACGCTCGCCTCAAGGAGGAAGCGCTCGAGGCAACAAGCCCGGAGGTCGTACGACGCACCGCTCTTGAGAACCAGCCATGGGACCTGGTCCCCGCGACGATGGGCCTCGATAGCCCGACGCTGCTCATCGCCGCCGATCCCACCCAGGGCGCGTTCGTTGACCCCGATCTGGGAGACCGGATCGCGGCCAGCAGCCATCTTGTTACGTTCCGGGCGCTCGCCGGCGCGGGCCACTCGATGCATCGCGACTCGTACAAGGACTTCTGGGAGGCCGTCCGCAGCTATCTCTCCGAATGAACGTGAGATGTTTCAACAACGCCTGTCGGATCGACGTTCGAAGTCCGAAAACGGCGCCACGTCGTAGATGAACGCGTGACCAACCGCTCCGGCGCCGGGTCGACGGCGGCTAACGCACGGCGCGCTGTGCGTGTGCGACTTACGGCCCCCGCGAGGTAACTTGGATGGGAGGGCAATAGCCTTCCAAGGGACGGGCATCTTGCTTCTTGAGCCGCTGACTTCGCCCTTCGCCCCCCGCCGGGAGCGGCGGATCCCTCTGTGCGTGTTCGCACTGGTTATCGCGCTCTGGATGCTCGCCTCGGCCACCGGCGTCGGGGCCCAGGCGAGGACGGCGCTGGCGACCGAGGTGGACGGTGTCATCACCCCGGTGATGGCCGACCACATCCAGGAGGGGCTGACGCGGGCGGAGGATGAGGGCCACCACCTATTCCTGATCGAACTGGACACCCCCGGCGGACTGGACTCCTCGATGCGAGACATCATCCAGGCCTTCCTCGGGGCCAACGTACCCGTGGTCGTCCACGTCGCCCCCTCGGGGGCGCGGGCCGCCTCCGCCGGGGCCCTCATCACGATGTCCGCGCACATCGCGGCCATGGCCCCCGGCACCGCGATCGGGGCGGCCACCCCCGTGGATCTCCAGGGCGGGGACATCGAGCGAAAGATCATCGAGGATGCCGCTGCCTACGCGGAATCCGTGGCCCGGGCTCGCGGACGCAACACGGAGTTCGCCGTGGAGGCCGTGCGCGATGCTCGCTCGGTCACCGCCGAGGAGGCGAACCGGATCGGCGTGGTGGATCTGCGCGCCCCGAACCGGGCAGCGCTGCTGGAGGACATCGACGGGGAGACGGTGACCCTCGCGACTGGGGACGAGCTCGTCCTCGAGACCCGCGAGATCCAGATCGTCCCCTACGAGCTCGGAAGGTTCCGGTCACTCCTGCAGTGGCTGGCCGACCCCAACCTGGCCTTCCTGTTCATGTCCTTGGGGACCCTGGCCATCATCTACGAGCTCGCCAATCCGGGGATGGGGGGCGCGGGCATCGTGGGCGTGATCATGATCCTGCTGGCTCTGTTCGCCCTGGCCGTGCTCCCGGTGAACGCGCTGGGGGCACTCATGCTGGCTCTCGCGGCGATCCTCTTCGTGGTGGAGATCTTCACCCCAGGCATCGGGGTCGGCGCAGTGGGGGGAACCGCGTCCCTCGTGCTGGGCGGCCTGTTCCTGTTCCGTGGCGGGTTCGGGGTGGATCCCGAGGTGCTGGTTCCCGTGGCCATCGTGGTCGGAGGCGCCACCGTGCTCGCCGGTCGGATGGCATGGCGGACCCGGAGGCTGGCCCCGACCACCGGAGCGGGCGCCTACCTGGATTCGGTCGCGGTGGTGCGATCGGCTCGCGGGACCAGTGGCCAGGCGATCGTGGGCGGGGCGTGGTGGAACGTGAGGACGAAGGGGGAGCAGCTGCGGGAGGGGGCCACCGTGCGGGTGGTCGACGTCGAGGGTCTAGACCTCGTCGTCGAGGAGCAGGAGGGACCGCAGATGGAGGAGGGCGAAGAGAGAAAGGAGAGAGGAGAGCCATGAGCCAAGCGACGCTCTACGGCATCGTGATCGCGGTCCTGTTCATCTCGATCATCGCCATCTCGGCGATCCGGATCGTGAAGGAGTACGAGCGGGGAGTCATCTTCCGGCTGGGACGGGTGATCGGGGCGAAAGGCCCGGGCCTGTTCTTCATCATTCCGATCATCGATCGGATGGTGAAGAGAAACCTCCAGACGGTGACCATCGACATCCCCAGTCAAGACATCATCACTATGGACAACGTCACCGTTCGGGTGAACGCGGTCACGTACTTCAATGTGGTGGATTCCATCAGGGCCACGGTGGCCATCCAGGATTACCTGTTCGGCACATCCCAGGTCGCCCAGACGACCCTGCGAAGCGTCATCGGCCAGGTTGACTTGGACCAGCTGCTGGTGGGGCGGGACGAGATCAACCGCCGCCTTCAGAGGATCATCGACGACCTCACCGACCCTTGGGGGGTGAAGGTCACGCTGGTGGAGGTGAAAGACGTGGAGCTCCCGGAGGCGATGCGTCGGGCCATGGCCAGTCAAGCCGTAGCCGAGCGGGACCGGCGCGCCAAGGTGATCCACGCCAAGGGTGAACTCGAGGCCGCGCAGACGCTATCCCAGGCTGGGCGGCAGCTGCGGGAGGAACCCGCAGCCATGCAGCTGCGCGTGCTGTCGACGATGTCCGAGATCGCCTCCGACCGGACCACGACGGTGATCTTCCCGCTGTCCACGGACATGCTGCAGCTGGTGGGCAGCCTCGGCGGGGGCGACGGGCAGCCGAGGGCCGACCGGACGGACCAGGGAGGAGGCGCCTGAAGGATCTACAGGCTGCCGAGATCGATCGCTTCGTTAGCGGAAGAGAAAGAGTAGCCGGGTTCGGTCCCACCGGCTACGACGTAGACCACCGATGCGATCGCGGCGGCTCCGAGCCCGTGGCGTGCGGTGGGCATCGGAGGCAGCGTCAGCCAGCGTCCTGCGCTGACGTCCAGTGCCTCCGCCTCGTCGAAGGTCGTCTCGGCCTCCCCACCCACCGCCAGCACGAATCCGTTCGACGCCGCCGCGGCCGCTATCCCGCCTCGCCCGGTCGGCATGTCGGGAAGCGCGTCCCAGGTTCCATGTCGGGGGTCGAAGCTCTCCACCGCTGCGAGATTGGAGCCGATACCGCCGGTGCGTCCACCCACGACGTACAGACGTCCGCCGAGGGCCGCCACGCCGAGGTGCTCGCGCGGCGTTGGGGGCCCCTCCGTCGTCGCCCAACGCTGCGAAGAAGCGTCGAACACGAGCATGCGGTCTGCAAGCCCGTCCGGTCTCACGCCCCCCCGCGACGTAGATGCGGTCTCCTATGGCAGCCGCTCCCCCCGCGGCGCGTGGTTCCGGCATCCGGGGCAGCTCGGTCCATCGGCCTCCTTGGAGCGCGAACGCACGGTCGGTGGGATTGCTCAATCCAGGCCCGAGATATCCACCCAACACGTAGATCGTTCCGGCCACGGCGGCGGACATGGCGTGGTTGACGGGCAGGATCAGAGCGGGACCAGCGCTCCAGCGGCGCTGCTCGGGATCGTAGATCTCGACGGTTGGCTCGGTCTGCCCTTCCGATCCGAAACCTCCGATCACGAACACGCGCTCTCCATCTGATAGCGCGGTCACCTCGGTACGGTCCGACGGCGCGTCGGGAAGGCTCCGCCACGAGAGATCTCCGCGGGAGGGCGTCTCGGCATCCCGGCGCGGGGTGGGTTCGCCGGTGCAGGCGACGACGGCGGCCTGGCCGAGAAGCGTGCACGAGACGATCAGGATCCTTACGAAGCTCACGTCGGCCGTCGGGACTGCACCGGGTGGAACGAGGCGAAACCTCACTGCGAAACGGGTCCGTATCGTTTCCTCGGGAGCGCGAGAATCATTCTTACGCGCACACCGAGGTTGGGAGGGACCCATGGTTCAGGTCGGTGATCGGGTTGTCCTCGAATCGGAGAGGGTTGGCCAGCCGTCGCAGCTGGGGGTCATAACCGGCACCCACGGCCAGCTCCTTCACGTTCGTTGGGATAGCGGCAGGGAGTCAGCGTTCATTCCGAACGCCGGAGCACTCCAAGTCATCGGACATGAATCAGAG
>WHSQ01000500.1 GCA_009380005.1 Actinomycetota bacterium
CGCTTGCGGCTCGAGCTGGTGCACGAGCAACGTTTCGGGGGCGGCATGGTTCATCTCCGCTACCGCATCGGGACCTAAGGGATTGGCAGGCGCCGAACAGATCTCGATCTTGCCTGCCGGCGATCATGTAGAGAACGATGTGTAGGAGACGGACGGGCTGCCTGTGGAACCCTGAACCAACGGATGATGAATCCGGCCTATGGCTTCCTAACGCGTTCCCTCACGTGGGTCGCCAGGGAGGTGGTCGCCTGTTGCCTAATCGTCAGTCGTGAAGATCGCAGCGATCGCGGCCGTCATCTTGCTTGGCGGGGTAGTCATGTTTCAGGTCGCATTAGCGCTCGGAGCTCCGCTGGGCAGGGCCGCTTGGGGTGGCCAGCACGGGGGCGTGCTCCCAAAACGGTTGCGGATCGCAAGTGGGGCGGCAGTCGTTGTCTACTCGGTCATCATCCTTGCGATACTCGCATCGGCCGATCTGATCGATGCTGGGGGATGGATCCCTGGGGCGGGCCGACCAGTGATGTGGACGCTGACCGGCTTGTTCACACTGGGAGGTTTGGCGAACTTGGCATCGCGTTCCAAGATCGAGCGATACTGGGCCGCCGTCTCATTTGCGATCGCGGGTTGCTGCGCGATCATCGCCTAACTCGCCCT
>WHSQ01000501.1 GCA_009380005.1 Actinomycetota bacterium
GAAGTGGGACAGGGGTGCCGGAGCCAAAGTGGGACAGAGGTCCCGAACTTTCACAGGACTTTCACACTTTTGCTCGTGGGGCCGGCTGGACTCGACCAGCGACCAACCGATTATGACTTCGTCGCCCCGCGAGTTCTCCCCCAGCGAATCCAGGCTATCACCTGCGAAAACGGTTCTCGTTGCCGCGCGCAACTGGGCACTGTTTCGCGCTCGTTTGCGGGATTTCTGCGGGACAAACTGGCGCAGTCCTCGTGCTCCCGGCGACTCTCTCCGACTACTGCGGCACCAGTTCCTCGAGCACCTCTGAGATCCGCGTCAGGTCAGGCAACTCGGCTGTGGGTTGAGCGGCGGCAATCTCATGTTGTCTGTTGATCCAGATCGAGGTGAGGCCAAGCTCGTTGCAGGGGGTGATGTCGTGGTACAGGCTTGCCGCTACGTGGACGTGTCTTCGCGTCGCGCTCCTGTACCCGGAACCGCCGGATCGACGCGATTCCGCCATGCTCACCAACTGGCTTACCGCGCGAAGATGACCAACCGGGAATCTGTGCACCCTTCACCTCACCTCATCGGCCCCCGGGAGTCGTTTGAGCAAGTTGTCGCGTTGACGACGGACCCGCTGCGGCAGCTCCTCGTACACGTGCTCTAAAATC
>WHSQ01000502.1 GCA_009380005.1 Actinomycetota bacterium
CCAGCGCTACCTGTTCCACTGCCACATCCTCGAGCACGAGGACAACGGAATGATGCTCGGCGTCAAGGTCCGATAGCGGATCACGTGGTGCGTGCGAACGCCGCAAATGGGTTGTCTGCGCGATGCATGACGGGGACGAGTCGTCGGCGCCGCGAGGGGCTTCTCGTCCGTCAGCTTCGTCACGAACTCGCTGCGGCTGGTCCGCTTCGGCCAGTAGCATCCGCTGATCGCAGGCCTGCGCGCAGATCAGCGCATGGAAGCCAGAAGCTGATCGCAGGCTTGCTCGCAGCGCCGGCAGGCTTCGGCGCACACGCGGCAGTGCTCGTGCATGGACGCGTGACGCTCGCACTCGTCGCCGCAGGACGTGCAGGTCTGCTGGCATGCCTCCACCAGCGTCCGGGTTATGTTCGCGTCGTACTCGGTTGGCGCGACAGCACTCGGACGGTGGTATCGCACGCATCAGCGCAGTCGAGGTCAGCCGGATGCAGTTGGCGAGTTCGGCGACTCGCTGCTCGGACAGGCAGGCTTCGGCGTAGGCGCTGCATGCTTGCCCGCAGTCCATCACCGCCAAAGTGGCAGCGGTGAGCTCGCTGGTGTCGAGATTGAATGAGCGCGGATAGGTGTCCAGCATCTGCTTCACGTAACTCACG
>WHSQ01000503.1 GCA_009380005.1 Actinomycetota bacterium
CTGAACTGCGGCTTTGCAACTCGCTACAACGTCATCCAGGAAACTCGGGCTAGGGCCACATCGCTGGCGGCGCTATGCGCGAGCCGTCGGCGGACCCCGCGCGGTCTGAGAACCTGTGCATGTACGGAACCTCCATGCGCGAGAACCGGGAGGTCCCGCGCTTGCCCGTCGCCGTGATCGGGTGGCGGGCCGCTCACGTTCCTCGAGGAAGTCCCGCCCGCCGAGATTGCCGGCGTGATGATCGGCTACCCGGCATGACAAGATCGTCATCGGCGGCCGCGGCTTCCTCCGTGCCGAACTCGTCGTGCACGGCATCGCCGCCCACTCAGGCGGCAGCCGACCGACTGCCGGCAACGCCATCGCCAAAGCCGCCCGCGTCGTTGAGTTCCTCAATGCCGCCCTGCTGCCCACCGGCGGCGACCGAGATGGTGACGGCTTCGACGTTCCGCCCAAACTCACCGTCACCGCCATCCACGGCGGCGAGTGCGCCGGTAGCTGCGTAGAGCTGGCGGCCGTGCTCGATCAACCACCGGGCGCGGTCGGGATTGCGGAAGACCACGGCGGTGTCGTAGTTGCCGGCGGCCACCAGGCTCGGGATGATCACCAGCCCGCAGCTTTCCGTAGCCACGAAGTGGCGCTCGGGCTCCT
>WHSQ01000504.1 GCA_009380005.1 Actinomycetota bacterium
GTGAGGTCGTCGTGCACGGGAGGCTCCTCCGGTACGTCGTGGCACTGGCTGCCACGACCACAGTCGAGGTTGGGCCTCCCCGCTCTGTCATCGGACCTGAGAGCTTCACCGCGGGATCCGCGGTTTGCACCGTCGGTGAGACATGCCTTGGCATATCTGCTTTCCAGAGTCGCCTGGCCTGAGCGGTAACGCTGCCTGAGAGATTCGGGGAGAAGTTGCTCCTTCGGCGCCCCGGCATCGGCCGGGAACTCTCCCGCTCGGGCTGAAACGGCACGATATGCAGTTAGTGTGGCAAAGGTAGGCGGTCCGGATCATCCACGTCAAGGTGTGCCGGGGCCGGGAGAGGCAACTCGAGTCGCGTCCCCTGCCAACGGTCCACCGGCGGCACGTCGCAGGAGTGGGGTGAGACGGTAGTCGACGAGGTCGCGCATGACGAGTGCCGTGTTGGTGCGCTCGACACCGGGGCTGGCGAGGATCTGCCCGGCGACGCGGTAGAGGTCGTCGGCGTCGACCGCGACGACGTGCACGAGCAGGTCGGTCTGTCCGCTGAGCCCGTGCACCTGGAGGATCTCGGGGATGGCGTCGAGCGCCTCCGCGACGTCGGGCCGCGACTCGCTCATCGAGGCGACGGCGACCGGGCGGTTTCG
>WHSQ01000505.1 GCA_009380005.1 Actinomycetota bacterium
CCGCGTGGTATCACGCTTGGGCCGAGGGGGTCCTCCTACATGCCATCTTTCGTTCAAGACGCGCCGGGGGCACGTTGCGCTCACTGGCCCCACCGCCGCCCGGAACCGCCGCCCCGCTCGCCTGCAGCGAAAGAGGGGTCGTGGAGGGCCTCCTAACGAAGGCCGGCCTAGAAGTAACCGGCGGGGGCGAGGCGCAATGCCCGTTCACCTTCGACGACCTCGATCACGCCTGGAACGCTCACAGCTCCGCCGGTCCCCTACAGAAGCTCATCGACGCCGCCGGCGTCGACGCCGTCCGCTCGGTCGTTGTCGATGTCCTCGAAGCAGACCGCAAACCCGACGGGACGCTTCGCCAGGACAACGTCTTCCGCTACATCACCGCCGCGAAATCCTGAACAAGGGCCACGGCGCCATTAGCAGGGATGGTTTGAGGAAAGCAAGGTCACTGGTGACGGTCTTCAGCCTTGAGCCATCTCAGCGCACTAGGGAGAACGAACAGCCTCGAAAATCCACCTGCAACCACGACTTGCCCCCGCGAACCGCCCGGGAAGGTGTGTTTCACGAGGCACCGCGGCATCTTGCGCTCCTTTTCCACTGGTGGCGTCGGCGCCCGGTCGCCGTCGCTCGATCAGCGGATGGCGTCGAC
>WHSQ01000506.1 GCA_009380005.1 Actinomycetota bacterium
GCAGGGCCGCTGGGCAGGGGTCGTGTCTGCGCTCGCGATCGAGACCGGCAACCTGGTGCACGTGATCGCCGCCACGCTCGGCCTGTCCGCGCTGCTGGCCTCCTCGGCGGTGGCCTTCGCGATCGTGAAGTACCTGGGCGCCACCTACCTGATATCCCTCGGTGTCCGGGCACTGCTCAATCGAGGCGAGCAGCAGCCGCGGGACAGCACCCGTTCCCAGCCGCTGCGGCGGACGTTCGCCCAGGGGGTCGTGGTGGCGGTCCTCAACCCGAAGACAGCCCTGTTCTTTCTTGCCTTCCTGCCGCAGTTCGTCGACCCCGCCAAAGGCTCCACCGCGCTGCAGATCGGCGTGCTCGGTCTGCTCTTGACGGCCATCACCGCGCTGAGCGACAGCACCTACGCGCTGCTTTCCGGAACCGCTGGCAACTGGCTGCGCGGCAGCCTGCCGCTCGGGCGCAAGCAGCGCCTGGCCACCGGCGGCGCCTATATCGCGCTCGGCGTCACCGCCGCGCTCACCGACGTGCGCCCGGCGACTGACTGACACGGCTCAAGAGCGCTGGCCGCGGTTCGAGGGCGATCGCACGGCGTCGGGTGGCGGCCCATCCTCGGTGTAAAAGCGTCACGGGCGTAGGTTCCTGAGAGAGC
>WHSQ01000507.1:0-327 GCA_009380005.1 Actinomycetota bacterium
CCTGACAGGATCTGGTCGATCCCGGCCGCGGACAGCGGCCCGCCCCGCCGCGGGCCGCGCAGCACGAGGAACACCCGGTCACTGCCCGTATCCTCCGGCCGCTCGTGATCGAAGTACTCGGCGAGGCTGGTGAAGAACCGACTCGAGACCGGCACGATCCGCTGATGGCCGCCCTTGCCTTCGGCGATGAACAGCCGTTTCTCCCCCGGACGCACGTCTTCGAGTCGAAGGGCGAGCACCTCACAACGGCGGAGCCCGCCGAGCAACATGGCGTCGACCATGGCCCGATCCCGGTGGCGGCGCAGCGCGGCCACGAAGGTGTTGGCG
>WHSQ01000507.1:337-644 GCA_009380005.1 Actinomycetota bacterium
TGAAGAACTGCGCAGAGACCGGTATCAGCCGCTGATGCCCGCCCTTGCCCTCGCTGATAAAGATGCGGCGCTCGCCCGGAGAAAGGTCGCCCAGCCGCAGCCCCAATACCTCACATCGGCGCAGCCCACCGAGCAGCATCGCCAGCACCATCGCCCGGTCGCGGTGGGTGCGCAGCACCGCCAGCAACCCATCCACCTCGGCCGGGGCCAGCACCCGCGGCAGGGTGCGCGGCGTGCGTAGCAGCGGTACCCCACGCAGGCCCGGCGCCTGCGGACGTCGAGTCGCCAACCCGCGCGGCACCGGATT
>WHSQ01000508.1 GCA_009380005.1 Actinomycetota bacterium
AACGGTCCTTGGATTCATAGGGTTAACCTCCTATCAATGACCAGCGGCGGGGTTGAAGCTACGGAGTGGCCGCACCAACGAGGGACTGGTCTCGCCGCTCGCCTGTCGCCGCCGTTGGTGTGCAGTTCAGCGCAGGATGTCGCTGTCCCTGGCGGCTTGGACGGCGGCCCTGGCGTCCTCCTTGAGCAGCAGCCGCTGCTTCTCGAGCTCCTTGGTCGCATCGCGCACTGCCTTCACGTAGCCCTGGTGTGATCCGTAGAGCTCCTCGAGCGAGGGCCGCGGGTCCCCGGCCTCCTGCGCGTCGGCCGGGGTCTCGTGCAGCGGCACCGTCATCCCCGTCAGGCCGCACAGGTCACCCTCGGTGAACGGGGCGCGGCGCAGGTTCCAGCCGGTATGGGTCGCGGTGGGGACGGCCACCTCGGGTGACTTCACCCCGGCCACGTCGATGCCGAGCGCGTCGACCTTCGGGACGAGGACCTCGTACTCCTCGATCACGGTGGCGTGACGCCAGTTGTCGATGATCCCCTGGTTCTGACTCACGCGCGGGCCGAAGTCCCGCTCGCCGCCGGCGTTGTACAGCCCGTTGTAAGCGACGCCGGGGATCGCGGGGAACCCGGTGTCGGCCTGGTCCGACGGCACGAGC
>WHSQ01000509.1 GCA_009380005.1 Actinomycetota bacterium
GGGCCTTTGTAGTTGCAGGGGCGGGATTTGAACCCGCGACCTCCGGGTTATGAGTTCCTTCTAGGGGTGTCTTCGTCGTTTCTCAACGTTGCCCACAACCTTGCATCTCTCCTGGTAGATGGACGGTTTCGGGTCCCGGTCCTGCCGTCGTTTGTCGTCGTTTCTCGTCCGCGCGTGTCCAACGCGCGTCCAACGAGGGTCTCTGATAGGGGAAGTTCAGGGGCGGCTCCCATCGGCCCAGTGAGCGAACCTGTGGGTGCCGCAAACACGGTCGGGTCGGGATTCACTCGCGCGACCCGGACGCTTCGGGACGGCAAGTCCGCGTCATCTACCCTTTCGCCACGCTGGCGAGACTGCTTGCCTGGTCAGGCTGGGCCAAGGATCTTGAGATCATCGTCCTGCGCCACCAGATCGACCGGCCCGCCCTGCGGCCAAGTTGAAGATGCGCGTGAGATCGGTCACGACTCGAGGACGGAATCGATCTCGCGTAGGTGCTCTTCCGACAGCGATGCGTCAAGCGCGCTAAGCCACCCGTCAACCTGCTCGAGGGTATGGGCCTCCACGATGGCTCCGGTGACCCCGGGAATCGAGAGCACCCAACTCACCGCCAGTGTCGCGAGCGACGCAAGCCCGTCTTATTCGC
>WHSQ01000050.1 GCA_009380005.1 Actinomycetota bacterium
CGACGGCCGTGCGGTCCTTCGCCAGCACGATCGCGTTCGACTTGACGTGCTTGGCGACCACCCAGGCGAAGCGAAGATCGTCCCACTGGTCCGCCGTGGGCTCCGCCTCGGTCACGACCTTGGCGTCCTCGGCGAGGTCGGTGACGTCGGGTGACTGCACCAGGAAACCGCCGGCGACGCGACGGACGTCCGGCTGCACCGGCACCGACGTGGGGCCTCGCAGGATCCGCAGGTTCTTCTTGGCCGTGAGCACCTCGAGCGCGGCCTCGTCGAAGTCCGGAGCGATCACGACCTCGACGAAGATCTCGGCGATCAGTCCGGCGGTCGCGGCGTCGCAGGCTCGGTTGAGCCCGATGATGCCGCCAAAGGCCGACGTGGTGTCGCACTCGTACGCCCGCCGGTACGCCTCGGCGAGATCGCTTGCGATCGCGACGCCGCAGGGGTTCGAGTGCTTGATGATCGCCGCCCCCGGTCCGTCGAGATCGAGCGCCAGCCGCCACGCGGCGTCGGTGTCGAGGATGTTGTTGTAGGAGAGCTCCTTGCCGTGCAGTTGTTCGAGCGCCGCGACGCCGCTCGGATCGCCCTCCCGGTAGAAGGCCGCGGCCTGATGCGGGTTCTCCCCGTAGCGCAGGTCGGCGACCTTGTCACCCAGTAGCACGACTCGTTGGGGGAAGTCGGCGCCGGCTCCCGCGATCCAGCGTGAGATCGCCGCGTCGTAGGCGCTGGTGTGCTGGAACGCCTCCAGCGATAGGGCCCGGCGCGTGTCGAGCGAGATCTCCCCCGAGTCCCGCAGCTCTTCGATGATCGTCGGATAGCGAGCGGGATCCACCACGACCGCGACGGAGTGGAAGTTCTTCGCCGCCGCGCGCACCATCGCGGGCCCGCCGATGTCGATCTGTTCCACCGCGTCGTCCTCGGTGACGCCCTCGCCGGCGAGCGTCTTCTCGAACGGGTACAGGTTGCACACGACGAGGTCGATGCTCTGGATCCCCTGCCCCTCGAGCTCCTTCATATGAGCGTCCTTGCGACGGTCGGCCAGGATCCCGCCGTGGATCTTCGGGTGCAGGGTCTTCACCCGCCCGTCCAGGATCTCCGGCGCGCCGG
The DNA here is from genome assembly GCA_009380005.1 of Actinomycetota bacterium. Lineage (GTDB taxonomy): Bacteria > Actinomycetota > CADDZG01 > CADDZG01 > WHSQ01 > WHSQ01. The sequence continues at coordinate 1,105 of WHSQ01000050.1, forward strand.
TGACTTCGGGGACCTTGCGGACCGGGATGCCGGCCGCCGCGATCGCCTGCGCGGTGCCGCCGGAGGAGATCAGCTCGACCCCGGCTTCGTGGAGGGCCCGCGCGAGCTCGACCACGCCGGTCTTGTCCGAGACGCTGATCAGAGCACGTTCGATCCGGGCCACTCCTACGCCTCCTCTATCAACGTCTTGTGTCCCTCGACGCGGACGCGGCCCTCGAGCATGAGCCTGCACGCGAGCGGCAGGAGCCGGTGCTCCCGTTCCTTGATGCGCTCGTGCAGGGACGCTTCATCATCGTCCTTCTCTATGGGAACCGCGGCCTGCAACAGGATCGGGCCGTGATCGACCTCGTAGTCGACGATGTGGACCGTGGTGCCGGTCACCTTCGCGCCGTGTTCGAGGGCGTCGCGGACGCCGTGGGGGCCGGCGAACGACGGCAGCAGCGCGGGGTGGAGATTGATGATCCGGTTCGGGAACGCGTCGACGAAGACGGGCGAGACGATCCGCATGAACCCCGCCGACACCACCAGATCGGGCTCGTACTTGAGCACCTGGTCGCGCAGCGCCTCGCTCCAATCCTCCCTCGACGCATAGTCCTTGAATACCAACACGTGGGCGTCGATCCCCAGTCCTTCCGCCCGGGAGATGCCTTCGCAGGCTCGGTCGGCGAAGACGGCGACGACCTCGCCCGGGACGTCCCCGCGACGGCATGCCTCCGCGAGCGCGGCCATGTTCGACCCCGAGCCAGAGATGAGGACCACGATGCGCCCCGCCACGACGCTCACCCTAGTCGCCGCCGAGCGAGCATCTCAATGGACGTCGCAGGTTGGTTTTCGCGCCCTCAGGCGAGGCTGGGGGCGAGCTCTCGGGCCACGCCCGTGAACCAGTCCACCGCCGACCGGAGCCGCACGACCTCGCCGACCACGACGGTAGCGGGAGCGCCCACGGAGTTCGCGACGGCGAGGCCGGCGATGTCCTCGAGGGCCCCGACGATGACGCGCTGGCTCGGGAGCGTCCCGTTCTCGATGATGGCCGCGGGTTGCCGTCGGTCCCGTCCGGCGGCGACGAGCTCGGTCGCGACGCGATCGAGCGCGCCGACGCCCATCAGGAGCACGAGGGTGTCGATGCCGGAGAAGCCCCGCCAGTCGATGTCGCGTCCATCGCCGGTGCGACCGGTCACGACCGCGAAGGAAGCGGCCAGACGGCGGTGGGTCACCGGGATCCCCGCGTACGCGGGCACGGCAACCGCAGCACTGACTCCGGGAACGACCTGGAACGGGACCGCGGCGGCGGTCAGCGCCATCGCCTCCTCGCCTCCCCGCCCGAAGACGAACGGGTCGCCCCCCTTGAGACGCACGACCGTCAGCCCGGCCCGCGCCCTTTCGACCAGCAGCCGGTTGATGTGGTCCTGATCGGTGGCGGGTCCGTGAGGGTCCTTGCCGACGTAGACGAGCTCGGCGTGGGGCCGGGCCTCCTCGAGTAGCTCCGGGGCCACGAGGCGGTCGTAGGCGACGACGTCGGCCCTCCACAGGGCCTTGAGCCCCGCCCTGGTGATCAGGTCCGGGTCGCCCGGGCCCGACCCCACCAGGTAGACCATCCCGGGGGCCGCCCGGCCCCCCCGCTGCGCTCTCCGCATCGTTTGACTTTAGCAGGTTTGCACAGTAAAAAACGTACCGTTGCCCCCACCCGCCGAAGAACGGAGGAGATCGGAACCCGTGGAATCCCCCTGGCACGCGACGGCCCCGCCGACGCGCCCCCGCCCGCGCGGGGAGGGCCAGTGGGCGCTCGGCTACACCGAGCCCCTGAATCCGGCCGAGGTCGCCAAGAAGGAGAACGACGGGCTCGACGTGTACGACCGCATCGTGAACCTCTACGCGAAGAAGGGCTTCGCCTCGATCTGGCCCTCGGACCTCCGCAACCGATTCCGTTGGTACGGGCTCTACACCCAGCGCCCCGAGACGGACGGCTACCTGATGATGCGGATCCGCATCCCCGGCGGCATCCTCACGAGCGAGCAGCTCGACGAGATCGGTCGGATCTCGGAGACGTTCGGCCGCGACGTCGCCGACGTCACCGATCGCCAGAACATCCAGCTCCACTGGATCCGGATAGAGGACGTGCCCGAGATCTGGGACCGGCTCGAAGCCGTCGGGCTGTCGACCACCGAAGCGTGTGGAGACACGCCGCGGAACATCCTCGGGTGCCCCCTCGCGGGCATCGACGCGACCGAGATCGTCGACGCATCGGCGGTCCTCGCCGAGGCCAGCGCGCGCTTGGTCGGCGATCCCGCTTTCTCCAACCTGCCGCGCAAGTTCAAGATCTCCATCTCGGGTTGCGAGCACGGATGCGCGCAGCACGAGATCAACGACATCGGGCTCGTCGGGGCGCGGCACCCCTCCGGGGATGCGGGCTTCGATCTCTGGGTCGGAGGTGGCCTCAGCACCAACCCGATGTTCGCCCGGCGCCTCGGAGCGTTCATCTCGCCCGACCAGGTCGTCGACGCCGTCATCGGCATCACCGAGATCTTCCGGGACTGGGGCTACCGGCGCGCTCGCAACCGCGCGCGGTTGAAGTTCTTGATGCGCGACTGGGGGCCGGAGAGATTCCGCGAGATGCTCGAGAAGCAGATCGGGTTCGCGTTGCGCGATCTGCCCGAGCCCGTTCCGTCTGAGGTGGCGGGTATCGAGCATCTCGGCGTTTGGCCTCAGCGGGATGGCCTTCGATACGTCGGGTTCGCCCCACGCGCGGGACGCATCTCGGGGCACCAGTTGCGGACCATCGCCGATCTCGCCCGCAGGTACGGCGAGGGACGCATCAGGACGACGACGCAGCAGAAGATGGTGATCCTCGACGTGCCCGAGGCGTCCGTCGAGCAGCTGGTCGGCGATCTGGAACGACAGGACCTTCCGGTCCGGGCCACCGCATGGCGGCGGGGAACGATGGCGTGCACCGGGATCGAATTCTGCAAGCTGGCGATCGTCGAGACGAAGGGCCGGGCCGAGGAGCTCTTCCGCTACCTGGAACGGCACCTTCCCGGATTCGAGGAGGACATCCGCATCAACGTGAACGGCTGCCCCAACTCCTGCGCCCGCTACCAGACGGCCGACATCGGCCTGATGGGCTGCCAGATCCCGCAGCGGACCTGGGTCACCGACGCTCACGGGGACCAGGTCCAGGAGGTTCGAAAGGTCGAAGGGTTCCTCGTCCACCTGGGGGGCCACCTGGGACGAGATCTGGGGCTAGGCCGCAAGGTGAGGGGGGTTAAGGTGCCGGCCTCGGAGATAGGACCCTACGTGGGCACCCTTGTCCGGCGGTTCCGTAGGCAGAGATCGGAGGGAGAATCGTTCGCGAGCTTCATCGCTCGGCTGACGGACGCCCAGCTGGCTGAGTTTGGCTCCAAACCCGAGTTCCCGAGCGCGCCACCTCCACCGATAGCTCTTGCAGAGGTTAGGGCATGATAGATCCCATGCACACGATTTCATTCGCCTCGCCCGGCGACGACATCTCGTCGTTGGACCACGCTCACCCTGAAACCATCCTGCGGTGGGCCACGTGGAGCAGCGACCGGCTGGCGATAGCGACGTCGTTCCAGTCCTCCGGTCTGGTGCTCCTCCACCTACTACGGAACGTCAAACCGGATATCCCCGTCCTATTCCTGGACACCGGTTTCCACTTCGAGGAGACCCTCGAGTTCAGCGATCGGATAGCCAAGATGTGGGACCTGAACGTCATCGACCTGCGCGGTAAGCACGGCTCGGTCAAGCAACAGGTCAAGATCCACGGAGCTCAGCTCTACAACCGCGATCCCGAGCTTTGCTGTTTCATCAACAAGGTGGAGCCTTTGCAGACGGCTCTGGAGGATTACGACGCGTGGATCTCCGGCATCCGACGCGATCAATCGCCCGGCCGCTCGGCGACCCCGGTGGTCGAGGCACAGATGCTTCCATCGGGCAAGGAGATCGTGAAGATCCATCCCCTTGCGGATTGGTCGCGCGAAGACGTCGAGTCGTACATCTCCACCCACCAGATACCGACCCATCCGCTCCTGGAGAAGGGTTACCGATCGATCGGTTGCTGGCCGTGCACGAGAGCGGTAGGCGAAGACGAGGACGAGCGCGCCGGCCGCTGGGACGGCTTCAACAAGACCGAATGTGGCATCCACACCTTCGGCAAGCCGCACGGCCCCCAGGAGACGGAGGGGGAGCAATGAGCCGGCGGGCGGTCCCGTTCTTCTGCCCCTACTGCGGGGAGCAGGAGCTGGAGCCGCACGGCGACGCGGGGGCCTGGTACTGCGGCTCGTGCGACCGTCGCTTCACGTTGCGCTTCGAAGGCCTGGGAGCTGCCTGATGTCGACCCAACCCTTGGACGTTCGTTACTACCTGGCCGCCCTGAAACTGGAGGGCAAGAGTTGCCTCGTGGTGGGCGGGGGCCCGATCGCGGCCGAGAAGATCGACGGGCTACTGGCGGCCGGAGCGCGAGTAACCGTCGTTGCGAAGGACGCTATCCCCCCGGTCCGGACGCTCGCCGCGGACGGCTCTATCGAACTGACCCTTAGACCGTTCCGCGTCGACGATCTGGACGGCCGCTTCCTGGCCGTGGCAGGCACTTCCGACGAGAGGCTCAACCGGCACATCCACGCGGCTGCGGAAGAGCGCGACATGCTCGTCAACGTCGTAGACGTTCCGGCGCTGTGCAACTTCATCCTGCCCGCGGTGACGCGCCTCGGGCCGATCGCGATCGCGGTCTCGACGTCGGGGGCGAGCCCGGCCCTCGCCAAGAGGATGCGGAACGAGATCGAGGCTGCGTTCGGGGCCGAGTACGCCCTGCTGGCCGTGCTGCTGAACGAGGCCCGCGACTGGGCCCGCGACCGGCTCCCGACTTACCAGGACCGCAAGGCGTTCTTCGACTCGATCGTGGGGGGCGATCCGGACCCGATCGAGATGCTGCGCTCGAACGGGGAGGAGGCCGTGCGCGCCCTGATCGACGCTCGCATGCGCCGAGCCGCCGATTCGCAGGTCGCCTAGCCTAGCCGGCTCTTTGCCGGGCCGAGGGGTAGTTTGAGTTCATGGATCCGTCCCCCGGACCGCTCGGCTCCAAGAATCGCCGGTCGAAGGTCCTGCGCCAAGCGGCGTGGGTGGTGGCATTCCTGGGCACCGTCCTCGCCTTCCTGCTCGGCCTGAGCGCGCTGACCTTCTCCAACGCGTTCGGCGCCGACCTAGCACCATTGGTCATCCTGCCGGCTTGCGCCATCGCGTTCGGCCTGCTGTGGATCTCGGCCCGGCGGATCTTCAGGGACACCTGGCCCGACTAAGCCCCGCGCAGGTCCTTCACCAGAGCGCCGACCTCGGTCGGGTTGCGGCCGACCTTCACGCCCACCGCCTCGAAGGCTGCGACCTTCGCCTGGCCGGTCCCCTTGGAGCCGGAGATGATCGCTCCCGCGTGGCCCATCCGCTTGCCCGGCGGCGCCGTGAGCCCGGCGATATAGGCGACGACCGGCTTGGACATGTGGTCCTGGATGAACAGCGCGGCCCGCTCCTCGGCGTCTCCGCCGATCTCACCGACCAGCACGACGACCTCCGTTTCGGGATCCTTCTCGAACCGGCCCAACACGTCGATGAAGTCGGATCCCGGGATGGGGTCGCCGCCGATGCCGACACACGTCGACTGGCCGATGCCGAGCTGCGTGAGCTCGTGGACGATCTGGTACGTGAGCGTGCCCGAACGTGACACGATCCCGACCGGGCCGGGCTCACAGATCTCGCCCGGGATGATGCCAACGTTCGCCTTCCCCGGAGAGATGAGACCGGGACAGTTGGGCCCGATCAGCGCGGCGTCGCCGTTGTGCGAGCGGACGTAGGGCACGACCCTGGCCATGTCCATGGCGGGGATGCCCTCGGTGATCGCGACGATGACCGCGATGCGCGCGTCGTAGGACTCGAGGATCGCATCCGCTGCGAACCGAGCCGGCACGAACACCATCGAAGCGTTGGCTCCCGCCTCGCGAACCGCCTGCTCGACCGTGTCGAAGATCGGCACGCCTTCCACGTCGGTGCCGCCCTTGCCCGGCGTCACGCCGGCGACGAGGTTCGTCCCGTAGGCGCGGTTGCGCAGTCCGTGGAAGGAACCTTCGCGGCCCGTCAGGCCCTGTACTACCAGCCGGGTTTCGTCGTCGATCAAGATCGCCATCAGGAACCCTCGCCGGCCAGCTCGACGGCCTTCTGGGCCGCTCCGAGCATCGTGTCGGCCGCCACCAACATCGGATGCGGCGCGTCGGCCAGCATCTTCCGGCCCTGCTCGGCGTTGGTGCCGTCCAGTCGAACGACGATCGGGACCCTCACCTCGAGCCGCCCGAGCGCGTCGATGATGCCTTCGGCGACCAGGTCGCAGCGCGTGATGCCGCCGAAGATATTGATGAGGACGCTGCGGACGTTGTCGTCCGAGGTGATGACCTCCAGCGCACTCGACAGCAACTCGGCCCCCGCCCCGCCCCCGACGTCCAGGAAGTTGGCGGCTTCGCCTCCGGCGGCCTTGACCACGTCCAGCGTGGACATGACCAGCCCGGCGCCGTTGCCGATGATGCCGACGTATCCGTCGAGCTTGATGAAGTTGAGTCCCTTCTCCTTCGCGATCCGTTCCTGCTCGGGGACCTCGTGAACGGCCTTCAACTCGCCGAAGAACGAGTGCCGGTACTCGGCCGAGTCGTCCAGGATCACCTTGGCATCGAGCGCAACGACGCGGTCCTCCCCCATCAGCACGAGCGGGTTGATCTCGACCTGGGAAGCATCGAGCTCGACGAACGCGCGGAAGAGCTTCGGCAGGATCTCGATCGTCCCCTTGCGCGCCTCGGGCTCGATGCCGGCGCCGAAAACCAGCTCGCGGGCATGGAAATCGCTCATGCCGAGGAGGGGATCGATGTGCACGCGCGCGATCGCGTCGGGATCCGTCTCGGCGACCTTCTCGATCTCCACGCCGCCCTCGGCGCTGAGGATCGCGGTGAACTGCCGGATGGAGCGGTCGAGGAGGAACGCGCAGTAGTACTCGGACTTGATATCGCCGGCGCGCTCGACGAGCACACGCTTACAGACGGTTCCGCCGCGTCCTTCCTGATCCGTGAACGTCTTTCCGAGGATCTGCGACGCGGCCTGCCCGGCCTCCTCGGGCGAGCTCGCCAGCTTCACCCCGCCCTGCTTGCCGCGACCTCCCACTGACACCTGCGCCTTCACCACGACCTTGCCGCCCAACGAACGAGCGGCCTCGGCGGCCTCCTCCGAGGTAGAGGCGACGCGTCCCTCGGGGACCGGCACGTCGAACTTGCGCAACAACCCCTTGCCCTGATACTCGAAGAGATCCACTAGGCCTCCTGCTTCGCGGGGCCGGGCTGTTCCACGTTCTCTCGAACCCAGTCGATGATCTCGGCCGTCGGCGCGCCCGGGGTGAACACCTCGCGGATGCCGGCTTGCTTGAGCTTCGGGATGTCCGAGCCGGGGATGATGCCGCCGCCGAACACCAGGATGTCGTCCGAGCCCTGCTCCTTCAGCAGGTCCACGACCCGCGGGAAGAGCGTCATGTGGGCGCCGGACAGGCACGACAGCCCGACCGCATCGACGTCCTCCTGGACCGCGGCGCTGGCGATCTGCTCCGGGGTCTGATGGAGCCCCGTGTAGATCACCTCCATGCCGGCGTCTCGGAGGGCCCGCGCCACGACCTTGATGCCGCGATCGTGCCCATCGAGGCCCGGTTTGGCCACGAGGATCCGCGGTCTTCCTTCAGGCACAGCTAACTCACCTTCCGGGTCTGGGGTATCGGCCGGATTGCTACCGTACGAGCAGGCAGATTAGCAGTTGGGCCCAGCAACCCTCGGGGGACGGAGACCAGCGCGATGACCCATCCCATGCTCGACGACGGAACGTTCGTCGCCCACGACGACGGGTTGACGAGCGGCGATCCTCTGGCCTGGCCCGGCTACGAAGCCGCGCTGGGACGAGCGCGCGAGCGCTCGGGGTCGGATGAGAGCGTGGTCGGGGGCCGGGCGACGATCGCGGGGGCCGCGGTCGAGGTTGCACTGTTCGACTTCTCCTTCCTCGGCGGAAGCGTGGGCGAGGTCGCCGGCGAGCGGATCGCACGCGCGATGGAACGCGCTGCAGCCTCCGGGCGACCGTTCGTGCTCGCGACGGCGACCGGCGGAGCCCGCATGCAGGAGGGCATGGTCTCGCTCGTCCAGATGCCCAAGCTGGTCGCCGCGCGCAGGGCGCTATCACGAGCAGCGGTTCCGTACATCGCCGTACTCGGCAACCCCACGACGGGTGGCATCCTGGCCAGCATCGGCTCGCTCGCCGACTACACGATCGCGGAGGAGGAGGCAACGATCGGCTTCACCGGCCCCCGCCTCGTCGAACGTTTCACCGGTCGTTCGCTCTCCGAGACCTCACACACGGCCGCGTCCGCATTGACGGCCGGCCTCGTCGACACGGTGCAGCCTCGCGAGGTAGTGAAGGAGCGGGTGGCCGAGGTCCTGAACGTCCTTCGACCGGACAAGCCCGAAGACCTGGGACGACCGTTCGGGGCCGGCCCCCGGCGAGGCGGTCATGACGCCGTGTGGTCCGTTGGCCATCCCACTCGACCTTCGACACGCGAGCTCGTCGAAGGCGCTGTGGATGACTTGGTTCCCCTGCACGGGGACCGCGCCGGGACCGTGGCCGCGGGCTACACGGCGTTCGGTCGCATCGCTGGTCGACGGTGCATGGTGCTCGCCACGGACAGCAAGTACGCGCCCCGGCCCGGCGATCTTCGCAAGGCGCGCCGGTGTCTCGAGATCGCGGAACGGTTGCGACTGCCGGTGATGAGCGTCATCGACACGCCGGGGGCCGACCCTTCCGAAGCGTCGGAGGCAGCGGGGATCGCATCCGAGATCGCGCGACTGTTCGACGCGATGCTTTCACTCACGGTTCCCGTCGTGTCCGTCGTCACGGGCGAAGGCGGCAGCGGGGCTGCGCTCGCGTTCGCCACGGCCGACGCGCTGCTGATCTACGAGGACGCGTTCTTCTCGGTCATCGGACCGGAGTCCGCCGCAGAGATCCTGTGGCGCGACGCGAAGCGAGCGGACGAAGCCGCGTCCCTGCTGAAACTGACGGCGCACGATCTCGCCGACCTCGGTATCGCCGACGGCGTACTGGCGGCTCCTCCGACGCCCCAGTCCTTACGCACCGCCGTCGCCTATCATCTCGGCCTGCTGGGCCCGCCGTCCGAAGACCGGATCCGGCAACGGGCACGTCGATGGAGGACCTATGGGCAAGGCTCAGAAGCGAGCTCGTAAGAAGGAGTTCCGCGACCAGAGGTTGGCGGAGTACGCCGCCGGGGCTCGGCGCCGGAGACTGGCGATGTTCGTCGCCGTCGCCGTCGCGCTCCTGGCGCTGATCGCCGTCGCCATCGGCTCGGGTTTCGTGGGAGGGGACGAAGGAGACGAGGACTCGCCCGCTGCGCAGGGGGACACGGGAACCGGCGACGTGGCCTGCGGCGGCGACGATCCGCCCGAAGCCGAGCCGATGCAGTACGACGCCGCCCCCGAGGACCAACTGGAGCGGGGCGTCGACTACCGAGCCGTCGTACACACGTCCTGCGGTGACATCGAGATGGATCTCCTCGAGAAGAAGGCACCGGCGACGGTGAGCAACTTCATCTTCCTGGCGAACGAAGGGTTCTACGACGGCCTGTCGTGGCACCGCGTCGAGCGCAACACGGTGGTCCAGACCGGCGACCCGAACGGGATCAACGGCGAGGAGCCGGACGGCCCCGGGTACGGCATCAAGGACGAGCCTCCCAAGGCCTCGAGCGAGTACGTGTACGGCGTGGTGGGGATGGCGAACGCCGGCCCGGGCACCGCCGGCAGCCAGTGGTTCATCGTGACCTTCAAGGACGGCCCGGCCGGCTACCAGCCGCTCTACGCCATCTTCGGCAAGGTCGACGAGGGCTCCTACGAGACGCTCGAGAAGATCGACAAGCTCCCGACCAAGGGGGGCAACGACGCGGTCCAGGCCGTCCAGCCCCAGACCCCGGTCTTCATAGAGTCGATCGAGATCCTCGAGTCCTAACGCCGATCCTGCGGAGGCCGAGTGCAACAAGACCAGCGCCCGGCGCTCGAAATGTTGTAGTCGGGCAGGTTAGGGGGCCGGTTTCAGGGGGGCCAGGGTCAGATCGAGGCGCTTGTCGCCGACGGCCGGGAAATGGATCGTCGCTTCGAGCCCGATGCTGGAGCGAGCCAGCTCGAGGATCACGCCGCGGCCCCAGCGAGGATGCTCGACCTCCTGGCCCACCTTGAACTGATCGGGCACCGACTTGGAGCCGAGCTTGAAGCCGGAGCGGTCGAGCGAGCGCTCCTTCTCGGCCTCGTCGATCAGCTCTCCCGGGACCTCGGCGAGGAAGCGGGACGGCGGGTTGTGGCCGACCTGGCCCCACAGGCTGCGCGTCCACGCGTTCAGCAGGTACAAGCGTTGGCGCGCCCGCGTGATGCCGACGTAGCAGAGGCGACGCTCCTCTTCGAGCTGCTCCGGGTCGGTCAACGAACGGATGTGGGGGAACACGCCCTCCTCCATGCCGACGATGAATACCGCGTCGTACTCGAGGCCCTTCGCGTTGTGCAGGGTCATGAAGGTGACTCCCGCTTCCTCACCCTCGACCGTGTCGGTGTCGGTGATGAGCGCGATCTGTTCCAGGAACCCGGTGAGGCTCGCGTCCTGCGCGTTGCTGTCGTATTCCCCCGCCACGCCGGCGAGCTCCCGCAGGTTCTCCTGACGGGACAGGGACTCGAAGGTACGTTCCGCCTGGAGCTCGTTCATGTAGCCCGATGCATCCCAGGCGAGCTGCACGATGTCGGCGACGGGGAAGCCATCCTCCCCGGCCGTACGGATGCGATCGAAGATGCGAACGACCTCGAGGACGCCGCCCGTCGCACGCTTCGGAAGCCCCGGGACCTCCTCGGCGCGGGCGAAGGCGTCCCCCAGACCGATCCCGTTCTCGCGGGCGAAGGCCACGAGACGGCCCAGCGAGGTATCTCCGATGCCGCGCCGGGGCGCCTGCGCCGCACGTTGGATCGCGACCGAGTCCATGGGGTTCGTCGCACCTCGCAGCCACGCCAGGATGTCCTTGACCTCCTTGCGCTCGTAGAAACGAACGCCGCCGACGACCTTGTACGGGATCTCGGTCTTGGCGAATATCTCCTCCAGCACGCGGGACTGGGCGTTCGTCCGGTAGAAGACCGCGGTATCGGACAGGCGCATCCCGTCATCGCGAAGCTTCGCGACCTCCTCCGCGATCCAAGCGGCCTCGTCGTGTTCGTTCTGCGCGTGGTACCGGGTGATGGGCTCGCCACCGACCGACGCCGTCCACAGCGACTTCGGCTTGCGCATGACGTTGTTCTCGATTACGGCGTTGGCCGCGTCCAGGATGGTCTTCGTCGAGCGGTAGTTCTGCTCCAGCGTTATCACCCGGGCATCGGGCCAGTCGCGCTCGAAGTCCAGGATGTTCTTGATGGTCGCCCCCCGGAACGCATAGATTCCCTGATCCACGTCGCCGACCACGAAGATGTTGTGCCACTTCCCGGCGAGCAACGTCGCCCAGCGCGCTTGCGCGTGGTTCGTGTCCTGGAACTCGTCGATGAGTACGTGAGAGAAGCGTTCCTGGTAGTACGCGAGCGCCTCGGGGAAGCGATCGAACACCTCGACGCACCTCATGATCAGGTCGTCGAAGTCGAAGGCCGATGCCTCCTCCAGCCGTCGCTCGTACTCCCGGTACACATCGGCCACGCGCTGCTCCCACGGGTTGGAGGCGAAATCGGCGAAGAGTCCGGCGCTCATCAGCTTGTTCTTCGCATCGGAGATGGTGGCCTGTATCCCCCGCGGCGGCCAGCGCTTGGGATCCAGGTTCAGCTCCTTCAGGCAAAGCTTGATCAGTCGTTCCGAGTCCGCCGAGTCGTAGATGGAGAACGAGGAGTTGAACCCGAGCCTCGGCGCCTCCCGCCGCATGATCCGCACGCACGCGGAGTGGAAGGTCGAGACCCACATGCTGTTGGCGACCGGGCCCACCAGTTGCGCGACCCGCTGCTTCATCTCCCCCGCCGCCTTGTTGGTGAAGGTGATGGCGATGATGGCGAAGGGCGAGATCTGGCGGTCCCTGATCAGGTGGGCGATCCGGTACGTCAGCACCTTGGTCTTGCCCGAGCCCGCGCCGGCCACGACCAGCACCGGACCATCGCCGTGCTCGACCGCCTCACGCTGGACCGGGTTGAGGTCCTCCAGGAACGTAGATGGCATCGTTGTGATTATCGTGCCCGGATGCGACCCACGAGCCCGGACACTTGGCGGCGCTCGCCGGCGGTCAACCCGACGAGCAGGTAGGCGATCCCGTAGGCCACCAGGCCGGCGGCTGCGGTGGCGGTCACGTCGACCGTCCAGCCGCCGCCCACGGCTCGGTGGACCAGCCACATGGCGGACAGCGATACGAGCGAAGGTCCGATCAACCGCAGGTACTCGCGGTCGTAGGGCTGGATGCCGACGAAGCGCCGGACCAGGGCCAATCGAGCCCACTTCGACAGCGCGAAGGTGACGGCGTTCGCCACGGCGGCCCCCTCCATCCCGTAACGGGGAGCGAGCCAGAAGGCGAGGCCGAGGTTGACGACGAGCGAGGCCGCGTACACGAGGAGATCCCACCCCGTGCGTCCGACCATGATCAGCACGAAACCGACGCTGCCGGTGGCGACGTTGACGAACTGCCCCGCGAGCAGGATCAGCAGCGCGGCCCGGCCCCCCGCGAACTCGGCCCCGAATATCTTCAGCACGGGTCCCGGCGCGACCACCAGCAACAGGAACACCGGCATCGTCGCGGCGAGCGTCCACCGCGTCAGCGCCTTGAAGAGCTTGTCCAGCCGCTCCGTCTCGCCGCGGTTGTGCAGATCTGCCACGAAGGGACTGAACATCAGGCTGACCGAGGTCAGGAACAGCACGAGGATCTGACCGGCGCGCAACGCCGCCGAGTACACGCCCGCTTCGGCCCCCGAGACGTACGCCCGCAACACGAAGAGGTCCGTCCAGAACAACAGCTGCGAGAAGAGTGCCGCAGGCGCCCGGGGTCCCGCGTACCTCATCAGCCGCGAGAGGTCGCCCGGCTGCAGCGGAGCCGGCTCCCACCCTCGGCTCTCTCTTCGCCAGAAGTAGCCCGCCATGACCGCAGCCCACACCCACGACAGCGAGTACGCGAGCACGCTCATCCACGTGGTCTGCGAGAAGATCCACCCGATCAGCATGAATACGATCCACATCACGGGTTGGCCGGCCCAGAACACGTAGAGCGTGTAACGCATGATCTTCAGGCCCCGGGTAGCCGACAGCCAGACGTTCGCGAGTGCCAGGAACGGAAGACCGAGCGCGGCGGCCTCGACGACCCACTCACCCTCGGGTCCGGAGATGGAGAAGCCGTCTCGCACCTGCTCGGCGAAGAGGAGAGCCGCCAACGCGACCAGGGTGCTGACTCCGGTTGCGATCAGGGTGGCGCGGGCCACGGGGGCCCGGATGCGGTCCGAGCGGCCTTGTCCGAGCTCGATCGCCACATCGCGCAGCACGGCCATGTCCATCCCGGCACGAGTCAGGAAGGAGAGGACGAAGGCCGCCATGGTCAGCGCGGTCACGATCCCGAAGCCGTTGGCCCCGAGCGTGCGCGTCATGAGGATCTGGGCGCCGAGCGTCGCGGCCGCGGCGATCGCGATGCCGAGGACGTTCTGAGAGGTCCCCGACAGGATGCTCAGGTAATCGCCGAGCCGCTCCTTACGACTTGCGTCCTCGGCTTCGTCCGGTGTCGGCTGAGCCCCTACTCCCACTCGATCGTGCCGGGTGGCTTCGAGGTGATGTCGTAGACGACGCGGTTGACGCCCGGTACCTCGTTCACGACGCGGTTGGAGATCGTCTCGAGGAGCTCGTAGGGCAAGCGCGCCCAGTCGGCGGTCATCGCGTCCTCGCTGGTGACGGCGCGCAACACGATCGGGTACCCGTAGGTACGCTCGTCTCCCATCACGCCGACCGACCTGACCGCCGGGAGCACGGCGAAGCTCTGCCAGATCTTCAGCAACAGACCGGCCCGTTTGATCTCTTCGAGCACGATCGCATCTGCCGCTCGCAGCAATCCGAGACGTTCGTTCGTGACCTCGCCGACGATGCGCACGGCGAGACCGGGTCCCGGGAACGGCTGACGCCAGACGATCTCTTCCGGGAGACCGAGTTCCTCACCGACGCGCCGAACCTCGTCCTTGAAGAGGTTGCGTAACGGCTCCACCAGAGTGAACTTCATGTCGTCGGGCAGACCGCCGACGTTGTGATGACTCTTGATCCTGGCAGCGTCCTTGGTGCCGGACTCGATCACGTCTGGATAGAGCGTCCCCTGGACGAGGAAGCGCGCCTCCTCGAGCTCGTCCCGAGCCACCTCCTCGAAGACACGGATGAATGTCTCGCCGATGATCTTGCGCTTGCGCTCGGGGTCGGTCACCCCCGCCAGGTTCTCGAGGAAACGATCTTGGGCCTTCACGTGGACGAGGTCGATCTGGAGGTGGCGCCGGAAGGTTTCTTCGACCTGCTCGCCCTCGCCCGCGCGTAACAGTCCGTGGTCGACGAAAACGCAGGTGAGCTGATCACCCACGGCGCGATGTACCAGGGCGGCAGCGACCGACGAATCGACGCCGCCGGAGAGACCGCACACGATCCTTTCCGCGCCGACCTGAGCTCTGATCCCGTCGACGGCCGATTCGATGATCGACGTCATGGTCCACGACGGGAGCAGATCGCAGGCCTCGTAGAGGAAGTTCTTCAGGACGTCGGTCCCGCGCGGCGTGTGGGAGACCTCGGGATGGAACTGGATGCCGTAATAGCCACGCTCCCGGTCCTCGAATGCCGCAACGGGCGAGGCCGGCGTGGATGCCGTGACCCGGAAACCATCCGGAGCGCGGACCACGGCGTCGTTGTGGCTCATCCAGACCGTCTGGTCTTCGGGCTGCTCGGCGAAGATGACCGAATCCGGCACCTCGACGTGCAGGTCGCTCTTGCCGAACTCCGCGACGCCGGTCTTGGCGACCTCGCCACCGAGGGTCCTCGCCATCAGCTGCTGGCCGTAGCAGATCCCCAACACCGGTACCCCCAGCTCGAACAGCTTGGGGTCGGCATCGGGGGCTCCCGGCGAGTACACGGACTTGGGGCCGCCCGACAGGATGATGCCGGAAGGGCGGCGGCCCGCAAGCTCCGGCACGGGGATGTCGTGGGGGACGATCTCGGAGTAGACGTGGCATTCGCGGACCCGTCGTGCGATCAGCTGAGCGTACTGAGCGCCGTAATCCACGACGAGGACCTTCTCCATGACTCACCTTACCGCGCAGGGGTTCCGGCCCCCGGGAGCCGGCACGGGAAGATCCGGTCTCCCGGAAAGTACCTATTGCCACCATCCGCCCCACCCACTAACTTTGCCTACCGACCGGTAAGTAAGCGACCGACGGGAGGCGACATGGGGGAAACGGGGATGGAGACGAGACGCCTGATCCTCCGGGCCGCGCTCGATCTCTTCAGCGTCGATGGGTACGCCCGGACCTCGCTGCGCGAGATCGCCGAGAAGGTCGGGATCAGCAAACCGGCGCTCTACTACCACTTCGGATCCAAGGAAGACCTGTTGGTCGAGATCGTCCGCCCCCTCCAGGACGCGATGGCCGAGCTGTTGGATCGGGCCGAGGCGGCCGACCCTCCCCCCACCGGTCGCGACTTCTTCACCGCCTACTTCGACGTCGTCATGGAACACCGCCAGCTGTCGGTGTGGCTGTCCATGGATAACGCCCCCCGGGCCCACCCGGCGTTGACCGAACGAGGGTGGGCACAGCAGGAACGATTGATCAAGTTGTTGCGCGGCGACGACGACTCCTTCGAACGGTCGGTCGAGGTCGCGTGCGCTCTCGGCGCGATGCAGGTCGGCATCATGACGTTCGCGACATTGGGAGGCCTCGATCAAGCGCGCGAGCACATCCTCGGAGCGGCCCTCAGGCTGTTGGAGGGAGGGCGCTCCGATGCTTGATCAGATACCCGAGGCGCTCGCCTTCGTGGTGGCGGGCATCATCCTGATGGTCCTCGTCGTCGTTGCGGTCACCGAGGGCTGGGAGCGCCGGCGGAAGGAGAGGCAGGAGAAGAAGTCGACGGAGAACGGCGACTCCTAGGACGGAGCTTGGGCCTCCGCGACGATGCTCAAACCATCGTTGTCGCTGGCCACGCCTCGGTCCATCAATCCGTGGCGCTTGAACAGACGGCGAGCCTTCGGAGCAAAATCCTCGGACATCTCCAACAACAACCATCCGCCGGGTTTGAGCCAGTCGTGCGCTTCTCGGATCGCGATCTCCATGAGGTAAGTCCCATCGCTGCTGTCGGTCAGGGTCAGCGTGGGTTCGTGCTCGGCGACCTCCGCCGGCAGGTCGTCGAGCTCGTGTGCCGGTACGTAGGGGACGTGACCCGTGATCACATCGACCTTGCCGCGTAGCCGCTGTGGCAACGAGCCGTACATGTCTCCCTGCTTGAGCTTCACGTTTTCTATCCTCAGCCGCCGGGCATTGGCGCGCCCTTGGGCGAGGCCTTCGGCGAGGATGTCGGTACCGTAAACGTCCGCGTCGGGGATCTCGTCGGCGATCGCAAGCGCTATGGGCCCGGCCCCCGTGCACACGTCCACCACCGTGGGGGATCTCCGGCGGCGCAGCCGTTTCAGAGCTTGGGCGACGACCAGCTCCGAGGAGGGTCGCGGCACGAACGCGCCGGGCTTCACCTTCAATTCCAGGCCGTAGAACTCGATGTATCCCAGGAGGAAGGGCATCGGCTCGCCGGCGGCCCGTCGAGCGATCAGCGCAAGGTACCGGTCCCGCTGGGCCGGTCTCACCTCACGCTTCTGCTTGAGCTTGCCCTTATCGGTCTTCAGGACATGCCCGAGCAACTCGCGCGCCGACCCTGCGTTGTCGTGGTCTTCGAAGATGTGGCTGGAATCATCGAGCACTCTCTCACCCAGCCGAAGCAGGTCGCGGACGTTACGTGGTTCGCTCATCGGCCGAATCGTAAGCGCGGGTGGACTAGAGGAGGTCAAGATCGCGCGGCTCGAAAGCGCGATCCGGTCGGAACGTGTTGTCCGGTCCCGCGATCGCGCCGGTGACGACATCGATCAGGTGACGAGAGCCTGCCGCGCTTCCCATGATGCCGTGGCCGCTGTAGCCACTGTTGACGAACAAGCCTTCCGGTCCGAGGGGACCGAGCAGCGGTCTGTGGTCGGGCGTCATCGTGTAGTGGCCGGACTGCATCGTCCAATGCGCGGTGCCTCGTTCCCAAACGCGTCGCCAGAACGGCGCGACACGAGAGACCGAGACGGGGCCTTCCGGCTTCAACAGATCGAACGCCAAGCCGTGGTCCGGCACTACGTTGTCGACTGGCTCGCTCGGTGGGGTCGCCGGATCCGTGTACAGGAGATAGGCGCCGGCGAGGGCCGGACGCCAGTGAGCGCCCGTGTCGTCGTCGATGGTCATCGGCGCGTGGGACGGGACCTCGGGTACCTCCGCCATCACGACCTTGTGCCGCGCCACCGTCTCCACCGGAAGCTCCACCCCGGCATGTCCTGCGACCACGCCCGACAAGGGGCCACACGCGATCACCGTGAGGCCGGCCGAGAGGTCTCCCCGCGTTGTCGAGACGCCCGTCACCCGGTCGCCCGACCTCAAGAACCCCGTCGCCTCCGTGCCGGCGAGCACCTCCGCTCGCGATCCAACCGCCATCCCGTACGTCAGCGCCTTGGGATCGAGGAACCCGTCCGCGGCCCGGAACCGCGCCTGTACGACGTCGTGCCCGACGTACGGCCACCGCTCCCTCACCTCGTCTCCCTCGAGAAGCTCGACATCGGTGAGGCCCCACGAGTGCTGAAGCGCGACCAGCTCCTTCTGGCGCCGGGCCCTCTCCTCATCGGTCGTCAGCCACAGGTACCCCTGCGGACGCAGTCCGAGATCGTGCTCGGACTGGCCCGTCCCGTCCTGGAAGTTGAAGAAGAGCTCGACCGACTCCGAGATCAGGTCCAGCTCCTCCTTGTTGTCGAACTGGAGCCGGAACGCGCCGGTGGACGCAGCGGTCGTCAGCGTCGCGAGAGCGGGTCGTTTCTCGACTATGACCGGCCGGAGCCCGGCTCGAGCCGCATAGAAAGCGGTCGCGGCCCCCACCACTCCTCCGCCGACGATGCAGACGTCGACGGACGAGGGCGGGCGATCCACGAACCGAACCGGCATCGCACCATCCTGCTCACTCCAGAACCCGAAATCCAGCGCCCACGCGAGGTCCCCGAGCCAGGACACGCCCTCCGCTGTCACACGTCGTCCGCCGGCCTGGCTCTCCCGCGGCGATAAATGCTCGTCGGGGGACCTCCGGACGGAGTGCAGTTCCGCGCGGGTCCGCTCCCGCGGCCACCGGGCGCCCTTACGCTCAGACAGTCCTCGCGGCGCACTCCGCGCCGCGCGCCTAGGGCGGGCGTCGCTGCGTAACCGCTTGCTGCGGAACTCGCCGGGCGCGCCG
>WHSQ01000510.1 GCA_009380005.1 Actinomycetota bacterium
CGGTCGCCACGATGGAATCGAGGTCGGCCCGGGCGACGAGGACCGGGGCGACGTTGGCCACACCGAAAACCCGGGTCACCCGCTCGAGGGCGTCGGGCTTCGGCTCGAGGATCTCGACCCGCCCGCTGACGAGACGGACCCGGGCGGCCGAGTCGCCCAGGGCCCGCGTGAGGTTGTCGCGCAGGGCCTTCTCGAAGCGGGGCCGGTTGCGGCCCTTGAGCCCGATCTCGTGGTAGTGGGCGAGGAGGAGATCGGGATTCATGCGATCCCCTTCAGGACTTCGTCGGTGGTGGCGATGCGTACGCCTCGCTGGCGCCATTCCTCGATCAGGGCCGCCCCCTTGACGGGGTCGAGGGCGGCGACGGCGTCCTCCACCAGGACGATCTCGAAGCCGTCGTCGAGGGCCAGCATCCCCTCCACCGCGTACCGGTCGCAGACCTCGAGGGCCACCCCGTAGACGACGACCCGTTCCGGCGCCAGCGTCCGCAGCAGCGGGGCGGCGGCGGGGTTGGAGAAGGCGTCGAAGCGGTTCTTGCGCAGCACCACCTCGCTGGCCGAGGCCGCGGCGGCGAGGTCGACGCCGGCCCCGTCCGGCGGGATGTCGGCCGCCCCGGGAGCCGCCGCGGTCTCGGGCAACCGCTCG
>WHSQ01000511.1 GCA_009380005.1 Actinomycetota bacterium
GACCCCGCGCGGGGTCTGGACACCGGCGAGGTGTTCGCGTTCATCGAGGCGACGCAGGCCCAGGAGTGGGCCCGGCTTACCAAGCTGCACGGTGGCAACCAGGCGGTGGCACGGGCGCGCTTCACGGAGAGGCTGGTCCGCGAGCTTGACAGCCGGGGCACGGTGGACGTGCTGCGGCAAGGCGTCGTCGACCTCGGCGTGACCATCCGCCTGGCGTTCTTCCGTCCCGCGCACGGGCTGACCGCGTCCATCACCGCCCGCTACGCGGCCAACCGGTTGACCGTCACCCGCCAGTTGGCCTACGAAGCCTCGACGAAGACCGTCGACCTGTGCCTGTTCGTCAACGGCCTCCCGGTGACGACGGCGGAACTGAAGAATCCGATCACCGGGCAGACCATCGAGGAGGCGAAGGCGCAGTACCGGACCGACCGGGACCCGAGGAATGTGACGCTGTCACGCCGAGCGGTCGTGCACTTCGCGGTCGACACCGAGTTGGTGGCCATGACCACCCGGCTGGCGGGCCGCTCCACCCGGTTCCTGCCGTTCAACCGTGGCCATGACGGGGGGGCGGGGAACCCACCGAACCCCGACGGGCACCGCACCGCCTACCTGTGGGAGCGGGTCTGGCAGCGCGACGCCT
>WHSQ01000512.1 GCA_009380005.1 Actinomycetota bacterium
GCGTCTGCCAGAGTGCGCCGTAGTCCCACTGTGCTCCCCAGATCACGAGCGCCGCCAGTCGGTGCTCGTAGGCCGCGGCGCGGGCGACGTAGTAGCCGCCGAGGCTGTAGCCGACGAGCGCGATGCGCTGCGGATCGACCTCGGCCCGGCCCTGGAGGTAGTCGACGGCGGGCGTGACCGCCCTCTCGAACTCGGCCACAGCGGGGATGCCGCGCCAGCGCAAGCTCTCCCCCTGTCCGGGGCCGTCGATCACCAGGGCGTGGAAGCCCCACTCCGCCAGCGCCAGCGCGGCCGCGAAGTACACCTCCTCGGCCAGCGACTCCAGTCCTCCCGTGACGATCACCGCCGGGCCGGGGGCTGACGATCCCGCACGTAGGCTTGGCACGAAGAACCCGGACAGTGCCGTCCCGCCATAGGGGATCTCCACCGCCTCCGGCCGGCCCGACGCGTGGCGCAGATAGGAGCGGAACGCGGTGTGCAGCCGCTCGTAGGTCGGCGGCTTCCGGTCGTCCTCCGGCTCGAGGAAGAACTCGGCCAACCGGTAGTACTGGCTGGCCCGGCCGAAGGCCTCACGCGCGGCCACGGGCAGGTCCCGGTCCCGGGCCTCAGCGGCGAGCGCCTCGGTGCGCTCGGCCGTCC
>WHSQ01000513.1 GCA_009380005.1 Actinomycetota bacterium
TCGACGTGCTGCAGCTCGCCAAGCAAGCCCCCCGCGAGCACCCGGTCTAGACATCCCACGGTCGGTGGTTGTCAAGCGGCGGGCGCAAGATCTTCGGTGAGGTGACCCCACGCGGTCTGCTCGTCGTACTCCGTGCGGTGACGCAGAGAGCCGTGGAGGATGCCGACCCAACGGTTGGACAGGGCGCGCAGCGCCTTGTGGTGGGTGTCGCCGGCGGCGCGGCGGCGGTCGTAAAGCGCGCGCGCACCGCGTGAGGATTGCAGTGAGCAGAACGCCCACAGGGTGAGGGCGTCGGCCAGCCGCCGGTTGCGCACGAAGCGCGCCTGGGCGATCTTGCGGCTGCCGGACTGCTTGGTGATGGGTGAGCTGCCGGCGTAGTTGCGGCGGGCCTTAGCATCGGCGTAGCGGTTCGGGTCATCACCGAACTCGCCGAGCACCCGGGCGCCGAGGATGATCGCGAGTCCAGGCAGGCTGCGCAGGATGTCGGCGTCCGGGTGCTGCTCAAAACGGTCGGCCAGCGCCGACTCCAAGTCGGCGATCTCCGCGGTCAGGGTGGCGATGACGCTGATCAGCGCCTTGGCGCTGTGGTCGGCCCCGCAGTTTCCGGACAGTCGATCAGCAGCTGTGATTACCTGCTCT
>WHSQ01000514.1 GCA_009380005.1 Actinomycetota bacterium
ACTCGTGGATCAGGCCCCCGAGAACATCCCGCCTGATCACCGATCCCGGAGGAGCGTCGAATGTCACCGAAGGGGATCTGGGGACAGGGGGATCCATGTCGAGCGAGCGATGGGGCCGGTGACCGTTGTAGTGGGCAACATAGGCGCGAACGACGGATTCGAGGTGCTGGCGCCCGAAGATGAGAATGCGATCGAGGCACTCGCGGCGCAGCGTCCCCACGAACCGTTCCGCGAACGCGTTCGCAACCGGTGCCCGGATCGGTGTGCGGATGACGGTGACGCCCTCGGATCCGAAGATCTCGTCGAAGGCGCCTGAGTACTTTGCATCACGGTCACGAATCAAGAAACGGAACGGGAAAGAATCCCAGCGGGCAACGAGGTTGCGCGCCTGCTGGGTCACCCACAGGCGGTCGGGGTTGGATGTGATGCCGACAAGGTGCACCCGGCGGGTCTCTAACTCGATGAAGAACAGGATGAAAAGGCGGCGAAGGAACATGGTGTCGACGGTCACGAAGTCGCACGCGAGGATGCCCGACGCCTGGGCGCGCAAGAACTCCTTCCAGCTCAAACCCGCCCGCCTCGGCGCGGGATCGATCCCCTCTCGCCGCAGGATCTCCCACACGGTGCTCGGCGCGACC
>WHSQ01000515.1 GCA_009380005.1 Actinomycetota bacterium
CCGGCCGAATACGAACGACGCCCCGACGGTGCGCTTGTCCCGGCTGGTGCTGGGACGCAATAATCAAAGTCTCCATCAAACCCGGGGCAGTTCAGTGGGCTTACCCCGCTTTGACGGACACATTTCTTAGGCCGCAACTGCCGAACCTCCCGACATGAGGCCTACCCGCTCGTACTCGGCAGGGGAATGATACCCCAGCGAGGAATGGAGCCGCTGGCGATTATAGAACACCTCAATGAATTCAAAGACGGCCCGGCGGGCGGCCATCCTCGTCGGCCAGGGCTGCCGGTACACCAGTTCCATCTTCAGGGTCCCAAAGAAGCTTTCGGCGACCGCGTTGTCCCAACACTGTCTCGGCCGGCTCAGGGATTGGCGCAGGCCGTGCCTGGTGAGCAATGCGGTGAACGCCTCCGAGGTGTACTGACTGCCTCGGTCGGAGTGGAAGATCAGTCCCGCTTTGGGATGCCGGGCTTGCACTGCCATGCTCAGCGCCTCGCAGACCAGGCTGGCCCGCATGTGGCCGGCAAAGGCAAAGCCGACGACGCGACGGCTCGCGAGGTCGATCACCGTCGCCAGATAAGCCCAGCCTTCCCAGGTGCGCAGGTAGGAGATGTCGCCCACCCAGACCTGGTTTGGGG
>WHSQ01000516.1 GCA_009380005.1 Actinomycetota bacterium
CAGATAGAAATTGGATAAGAAATCGGATAGATCGTCGGTCTGCGGGCCCCGGAGAAGCAGGCTAGGCAATTCAGGGTCTTCAATCACAGACCCACCGCTCATTGCGGACTAGCGCGCCCACGGCGACTTCGGAAGCTCGAACCCTCCCGAGATGACCAGCACAGCGCGCGAAAATCGCAGGTCGGGCGCGTTCCCTTCTGGTACGAATCCTGCCCAGGATTCAAACCTGCGCGGGGGCCACAAGACCGCTCCCGTACTTGGCCGGTCGCGTTCACCTTGACGGTGTGCCCGCCCGTGTTCGACGAGGGACCTCGACCTCGCCGCGTGGCCTCGGCGTGCCCACCGCGTGTCCAAGCTCGATGAGCTCGCTGCCCCGAAAGCGAAACATAGGCGTCAACCTGCGCTTTTGTTGCAGGGGCGGGATTTGAACCCGCGACCTCCGGGTTATGACCCCGCGAACCCGAAGGCAGGAATAGGCTCCTGACCTGCGGTTCTGGCTGCAAGGGTGGGATTGGACCGCGCCCTCCGGGTTTATGACACAGCGAACCCGAAGGCCAAAAATAGGCTCTGACCTGCGGTTCAGTTGCAGGGGCGGGATTTGAACCCGCGACCTCCGGGTTATGAGTTCGCCGGGAG
>WHSQ01000517.1 GCA_009380005.1 Actinomycetota bacterium
AGGTTCCGCATGCCGGTGTCCTTATCGGTACGGATGCAGTCTTCGACCCGGGCGTGGCTGCGGTGGCGCAGCTCCATCGCGTCGAGGCTCATCCCGCGGTTTGGCCTGGGTGGCGAGGGTGTGCCGCAGCTGGTGGACGGTGACGTGGCCGATTCCGGCTTCGGCGCCGAGCCGATGCAACGCGGCGGTGACCCGGTGGCTGGTAATCGGCCGGTTGTGTTCGACCAGCAGCCGCTCCGAGCCAAGCCCTGCGGGGCGATGGTTGGCGATCCAGTCATCGAGCAGCTCTTTGAGCTGCGGGTGCAGCGGGATGTACCGGTCGTTGTGCAGCTTCCCGATCGGGATCCGCAGCCAGTACGCCGATCCGATCTGCACGACCGCGTCGACGGTGAGACCCATGAGTTCGCCCTTGCGCAGCCCGGTGCGGGCGAGCAGTTCGACCACGAGCCGCACGAACGGGTCGTTGTCGGCGCGGGCGGCGCGCAGCAGCTTGGCGGATGCGGCGTCGTCGATGAACCGGGGCAGCGGCTGGTCGGGCAGCGGCAGGTCACCTTGGAAGATCAGCGGTCGGGCCGGGGCGTCGTCGTAGCCCCACTCGGTGATGCGTTCGAAGAAGCAGCGCAATGTGAGCAGCCG
>WHSQ01000518.1:0-356 GCA_009380005.1 Actinomycetota bacterium
CTGGTCCATCACCCTCTGATCGATTCCGGTGCGTACAGGACCCATGCGCCCACGGCCAGGATGAGAGCGAGGCCGAGAGGGATGAGGAACTTCCAGGCGAACTTCTGCAGTTGGTCTTCGCGGACGCGGGGGAAGGTCGGGCGGATCCACAGAAAGAAGAAAACCATGAAGACCATCTTGCCGGTGAACCACACGATCCCCGGGATCACTTCGAGCGGCTCCCACGGAACGATCGGCTTGTAGCCGCCGAGGAACAGCGTCGCCGCGATCCCACCGAACGCCACGAGGTGCCCCATCTCGGCGAACATGTGCGCAAAGATGTAGCGCATCCCGGTGTACTCGGTGAAGGGTCCGGT
>WHSQ01000518.1:366-636 GCA_009380005.1 Actinomycetota bacterium
GACATGCCGGTGATGATCTCGGACTCGGCCACCGGCATGTCGAACGGGATACGGGTCATCTCTGCGACCGCTCCGACCGTGAACAGCAGGAAGGCCACCTGCCCGATCCCGATCGGCCAGAAGGCGAAGGGCCAGTCCTGCGCCTCCACGATCCCGTTGAGGCTCATGGTCCCGGCGAGCATCGCGACCGCGGCGGCGGCCAGCACGATAGGGAGTTCGTAAGCGATCAGCTGCGCGGCCGAACGCAGCGCTCCGATCAGGGCGTACTTG
>WHSQ01000519.1 GCA_009380005.1 Actinomycetota bacterium
GGCTGCGCGCCACGGTCACCGAGCAGGCGGTGGCGCTGCACCTGCACGAGGGAAAAGCCAGCTGGAACTGACGGCTGGCCCGGTCCCCGCCCGCGTAGACGCCCGCGTCAAGGCCGGCGTGGTTGACCTGGTCGACCATGCTGCCGCCGCGGGTGGCTGGTCGGCCCGGCGGGCGTGCGCGCTGCTCAGCCTGGATCACTGGCGTGCAGCCCGCTGGTACGCGCGTCGTGATGCAGGCTGCCTGGACGACCTGCCGCCGGGCGGGCACCCGTTGCACGGACTGCTGGACTGGGAGCGCGCCGCGGTCGTGGAGCTGTTCGAGGCCTGGGGGGAGATCGATCGCAGCCACCGCAAGCTGGCCCACCGCGGGTCGCGGGTTGGGCTGGTGCATGTGTCGGAGTCCACCGTCGCCCGGGTGCTGGCGGCCGAGGGTCTGGCCCTGCCCGGCAACCCGCCCCGCGAGCCCGCGCCGCGCGCTGCGTGGCCGGACTGGCTGGAGTGGAAGCCCAACCGCGTGTGGGCATACGACTTCACCCACTGGTCCCGGGCCAGGCGTGCCTCGATCGCGATCCTGGACGTGGTCTCCCGTAAGTGGCTGGCCACCCTGACCAGCGCAGAGGAGACCTCCACCCAGGT
>WHSQ01000051.1:0-12681 GCA_009380005.1 Actinomycetota bacterium
GGAGCCGATCTTCTCCAGTACGGCGTAGCGTCTGCCGAACGACCTACCCGTGCTCAATCGTCTCCGCCTTCGTCGCCCTTGCCCTTCTTGCCCTTCTCGTCCCCTTTGCCGCCGCCCTTGCCACGATCGTCGTCGTCTTCGTCACCCAAGGCCACGTAGAGCGTAACGGCGGCTCCCTCCTCGACCTCGGTTAGCGGTGGCGGGTTCGAGTCGATGACGGTACCCCTCTCCTCGTCGTGCTCGACGAACTCTCTCGTGACCTCGAGGCCCGCGTCCAAGCTCTCGAGGCTCGCCTTCGCTTCTCGGTAGGGGACGTCGATGATCTCCTCGGGGATCGTCACGGTCGAGGTCGCCTCGGCCGGAGGCGTTGACTTCGGAGCCGGTTCGCCGAGACTTCCGGCGAGCCGGACGATCAACATGAGGAGCGCGACCAGCAACAGGCTACCGAGGATGACGAGCACCCAGCGACCCAGGCGCTGGGGGTTCCATCGTGAGCCGGGTATCGGCCAGACCGTCGACGCGCTCTCCTCGACGGCCGTCGTCGCCGCACCGGCATCCAGCACGGCAGTCCCCGCACCGGTGTCCATGGTCTCACCGCCGGCGGACACGATGGCACTGCCCATCTCCTTGGCATCGCCGTACCTCTCCGCCGGATCCTTTCGGGTGGCTCGAGCGACGACCTCGTCCAGAGAAGAAGGCACGTCGGGGTTGAGCGAGCTCGGGGCCGGCATCTCTTCGTTCACCTGTTGCATGGCTACTGCGACCGGAGAGTCGCCGGTGAACGGAACGGCCCCGGTCAGCATCTCGTAAAGCACGATGCCCATCGAGTACACGTCGGTCGCCGGGGTCACTCGACCTCCGGCCGCCTGCTCCGGAGAGATGTACTGAGCGGTCCCGAGCACCGATCCGGTAGCTGTGAGTGTCGCGTCGCCGGCCGCGCGCGCGATCCCGAAATCGGTGACCTTCACCCTGTCGCCGGGGCCGATGATGATGTTGGCCGGCTTCACGTCTCGGTGGACCACCCTCGCCGCATGGGCGTGGGCGAGCGCGTTGCAGACCTGTGCAGCGATCCCGGCCGCTCGGTCCACAGACATCGGCCCGTCCTCGCGCAGCACGCGCGAAAGGTCCTTGCCGTCTGCGTACTCCATGACGATGAAGTGGCAGTCGTCGTCTTCGCCGTAGTCGAACACCGTCGCGATGTTCGGGTGAGACAAGGCGGCGACTGCTCGAGCCTCGCGGCGGAAGCGTTCGACGAAGCGCGGATCCTGGACCAGCTCGTCCTTGAGGAGCTTCACGGCGACCTGTCTGTGGAGACGCTCGTCTTGAGCTGCGATCACCCGCCCCATGCCGCCCCGCGCGATGTCGTCCTGCATCCGGTAGCGATCAGCGAGCAGGTCGTCCTTGGTTACCATCCTCTGATCCGTCGATCCGCTTCCAAGACGGCCTTGGCGATAGGAGCCGCGACCGCTCCTCCCGTGGCCTCGGAGCCGAAGCTCCCTCCGTTCTCGACGATCACAGCAACGGCGAGCTGGGGGTCGGTTGCCGGGGCGAAGGCGATGAACCAGGTGTGGGGGTTGGCGCCTTCGATGCCGGTCTGAGCGGTTCCCGTCTTGCCGGCGACCTTCACGCCGTCCATCTGCGCCGCGGTCCCGGTTCCCGATTGGACGACGGCGACCATCATGTCGGTAACCTGTCGCGCCGTACGAGGCGACATGGGCTCTCCGATCGTCTCGGGAGTGAATCGCTCTTCGATACCCGCGTTCGGGTCCACGATCTCCTTCACCAGTCGGGGACGCGGGACCTTGCCGCCGTTCGCAACCCCCGCTGCGACGAGGGCCATCTGGAGCGGAGTGGTGCTGACGTCTCCCTGCCCGATACCGGCGAACGCCCGTAGGTTGGCGGTGTCGTCCGGGATCTCCGGGAATACGCTGGCCTCGGTTCCGATGTCGACCGGGATGGGCTGGTTGAACCCGAACCCTTCGGCGACCTCGCGGATCTTGGCGTGACGGCGGAGACCCAGCATCCCGTAGGTCGTGTCACAGGAGATCTCGAGCGCCGTGAAGAGATCGATCCTTCCCCCGCCGGTGCAGGCCGTGCGCGAGAAGTTGCGCAAGACGGCGTCGGTCTGGGGCAGATCCAGGGCTTGGGGATCGGGGAACGTCGATCGCGGAGTAAAGGCACTCTCGAGCGCCGCCGCCGTGACAACGACCTTGAAGGTGGATCCGGGGGGATAGCTGCGCGATGTGGCGAGGCTGATCAGCGGGCTCCGGGGATCGTTCGGCGCCAGGGAGCGACGGTACCGACGTTGCTCCTTCGAATCGTGAGATGCGAGCGGACCCGGATCATAGGAGGGGAAATTCCACATCGCCCGGATCTCTCCACTTCGGGGATCGAGAGCGACGACCGAACCGCGTTGGTTACCGAGGGCCTGCCGGGCGACTCCCTGCAACTCCGAGTGGATCGTCAGTCGCACGTCGTTGCCCTCCTCGCCTCCTCCGAGGAACCGATCCCGGAAGTCCTGAACCGTGAGGACGCCTCCCTCGCCGAGCAGCTCCTCGTTGAAGGCAGCCTCGACGCGAGCCGTGCCATAGATGATCGAGTAGTAACCCGTGATGTGACCGTACAGATCGCCTTCGGGATAGAGCCGCTCGTACTTGAGCCGGCCCTTCGTCCTCCGACTCGTGGCAAGTGTCACGTTGTCCGAGGTGACGATCTCGCCTCTCTTGATGGAGTACTCCCGTAGCAGCTTTCTCACGTTGGATCGGTTCGAGGCGATGTCTTGCGCCGACAACCACTGTACGTAGTTGAGCTGGAAGAACACCGCCAGGAAGGCAGCGAGCAGCCCCACTCCGACCCGACGGATCTGACGCTCCATCAGCGTCCACCGATGAGGATCTCGGCCGTCGCCGCAGGCGGCGGGGCGTCCGTGGCCTGGTGAGACACCCGGATCAAGATCGCGACGAGGACGAAGTTGGCCAGAAGGCTCGACCCTCCGTAAGACATGAACGGCAACGTGATCCCCGTCAGCGGGAGCAGACGAGTGACGCCGGCCAGGATGATGACCGTCTGGATGCCGAAGATGGCGGTTAGGCCCGCCGCCAACAGACGCCCGAAGTCATCTCTCGCAGTGAGCGCGATGCGAAGCCCACGTCCGATCAGCAACAGGAAGCAGAGCAGGATCGCCGCCGTGCCGAACAGGCCCAACTCCTCACCCAGGGCGGAGAAGACGAAATCCGTCTCCGCGGCCGGGATGAGATCGGGCCGGCCCTTGCCGAAACCCGTGCCGAACAGACCGCCCGTGGCCAACGCGAACAGCGACTGCGCCATCTGGTAGCTCTCGTCGTCGATAAGCCTTGGGTTGAAGACGTCCAGCCATACCTGAACCCGCAATCGCACGTGGCTGAACGTGGCATAGCTGAACCAGGCTCCGAGCGCGAACAGGAGGGTGCCGAGCAGCGTGTAGACGATGCGGGCGGTTGCGATGTAGAGCATCACCAAGAAGATCGAGAAGAAGAGGAGGCTCGAGCCCAAGTCCTTCTCCAGGATCATCACGGCGAGCGACAGCCCCCACATCACGACCAGGGGGCCGAAATGCTTCGGGTCGGGGATGCGGAACCCCGCGAAACGTCGAGACGCGATGGACAGCAGTTCCTTGCGCTCCGCGAGGTATGCCGCGAAGAACGTCACCAACAGGACCTTCGCGAACTCGCCGGGCTGGAACTGGAAGTCGCCGAACCCGACCCAGAGGCGGGCCCCGTTCACCTCACGTCCGATCCCTGGGAATGCGGGCAGCATCAACATGAACACGCCCGCGAAGCCGATCAGGTACTTGTAACTTGACAGCGCGTGGTAGTCGCGCAACAGAAGCAATGTGCCCGTGAAGAGGACCAGGCCGACGAGAGTCCAGGTCACCTGTGCCGGACCGAACGCTTCCGGACCCAGACGGTAGACCACGGCCAGACCGATGCCGTTCAACAGGGCGGCGGTTGGAAGGATCGTCGGGTCTGCCTTCGGAGCAACCCTCCGCATGATGATGTGAGCTGCGATGTAGAGGACGACCAACACCGTCATGATCGGGGTCGCAAGCGTTATCTCGTCGGGACCGAGGGCAAGGACGACCAGCGCGAGCGCGCCGGCTCCGAGGATCAGTGCCAGGATCAACAGGGATAGCTCGGTGTTACGCCTCGGAGCTGCCAGCATCAGCTCTTCTTCCTATCGCTCGGCTGCGATCTCTCGACCTCGCGTTGGAGGTTGTCCACGGTTTCAAGCGCTTCATCCTGTGAATCCACCTTGATGCCCGTCCGCACATCGTTGCGCCTGAACTCCGGGAGGTCGTCGACGTGGATGTTCGTCGCGCGCTCCTGTTCCTTGAGGGTAAGGCCTGCGATCTCGTCGGGGATGCCCTGATAGATCGTCACGAAGTCATCGTCGTTCAGTCCCACGTACCAGCTGTTCGACAGGGTCCAACGCGCGGCACCGAAGAGAAGGGCCCCGACGACTGCGAGGCCCATGAGCGTCCATATCGATCGCCGGAAGCGTCGTCGCGGGGGTCGTTCCGGCGTTCCGACGATCTGGGTCTCGTTCGGGCGAACCGGCGCGGTGTCCTCCCGCGGCTCGCCGAGCTCGGCGCCGGCCGGGGGAGGCGGCGCGGCGGTAGGGACCGAGTGATCATCGGACACCGCATCCAGGAGGATGACCGTGATGTTGTCTTCCCCTCCGGCTGCATTGGCCTCGTCGACCAGTCTGTGCACGGCTCCGTTCGGATCTGCCTCTTGCATCAGGATCTGGCGGATGTCCGAGTCGTCCACCATCCCGTTCAAACCATCCGAACAGATGAGCAAGCGGTCGCCCTCGGTGAGCTCCAGTTCCCACGTATCGACGTCCACATCGATTTCGATGCCTAGTGCTCTCGTTATGACGTTGCGGTGGGGGTGCCTCGCCGCTTCCTCCTTCGTGAGCTTGCCTTCCCGCTCCATGCGCCCCACCACGGTGTGATCCTCCGTGACCTGCGTCAATTCCCCATCGCGTAGGAGATAGGCACGGGAGTCGCCTACGTGCGCGACGTGTGCCCTGTCTGAGTCGACCAGGATCGCCGTGCACGTCGTCCCCATCCCATGAAGCTCCGGATCGCCCTCAGCCTTCTCGTAGACGGAGCGGTTCGCATCCTTGATCATGACGCTGAGGGCATCGGGGTCGGCACTCCCATCCCACTCGCGCTCGATGGTCTCGATGGCCGTCGCGGACGCTATGTCGCCGGCGACGTGACCGCCCATGCCGTCGGCGACCACGAACAGCGGGTCCCGAGCGAGGTACGCATCCTCGTTCGCTTCACGGGCGCGGCCAACATCAGTCGCTACGGCGGAAGAGATCCTCACCTGCGCGCCTCCAGGACGGTCTTTCCGATCTTCACGCGGTCGCCGCGCTGGAGCTCGGAGGGAGCCGTGATGCGTCGTCGGTTCAGGTACGTGCCGTTGGTCGATCCGAGATCCTCAACCATGTAGTTATCACCGCGCGAGAAGATCCGGGCATGCACCTGCGATACGTAGGTGTCGTCCATGACGATGTGACACTTGTCGGCACGACCGATGATGAGCTCATCACCGAGATTGAACGTCTTCCCCTTGAGCTTCTCACCTTCGATGACGGCGACCTTGCGCGGCGCCTTCTTGGCCCGTCCTTCCTTGGGCCGAGCTGCAGGAGCAGGGTTGCGCGCCACCGGAGCTCCGCTCGTAGCCGGTTTCAATTCGGCCCATACGGCACGCACGGCGCGACCCACGAAGATGTAGAGGACGATGATGAAGATGAACTTCAATATGTCGAGGACGAGTTCGGGCACTCGTTAGCTCCTCAGCTTGAACAGGAGTTCGCTCGTGCCGAAAGAGATCCTGTCGCCGTCCTTCAGTTTGTGCTCCTTCGCCAGCTTGCCGTTGACAAGGGTTCCGTTCGTCGAGCCTAGGTCGACTATCAGCCAATCCTGACCATCCCGGCGTAGTTCGGCATGACGACGGCTGACGTTGGGATCCGACAGCACTACGTCATTGGTCGACAGTCGTCCGATGACGACGGGCAGGCGGGTGATGGAGATCCGTTCCCGCGGTTCCCCGCCCTCCTCCATCAGGACCAGCTCGGCTCCCGAACGATCGAGACCCATCCGGGCGGCGGTGTCGGCCGAGATCGCCGCGGTCGCGCTGGCATCTCCGGGGCGAGGCTCGCGGGTCGACACCCGGGGAGCCTCGGCCTCGGGATCGGCCGACAAGCCCGCCTCGACCCTGAACTCTCCGCGCCCCAGCTTCTCGTCTTGGTCGAACCGGATCTTCGGCGTGCCCATCAGGTTCCACCGGTTGTGTTTCGCCTGCTCGATCACGAGATCCGAGAACTCTCGTTGCAGTCCGCTCGCCATCTGCGAGAACCGCTTGTGATCCTCGGAGCCCATAAGCACCCGGAAGTCGTTGGCCGCGTAGATCCGGTTCACGGAGACCGTCTTGTTCTCGGCCATCTCGCGGAGGATGCGCCGGCCGACCTCGACCGGCTGCAGTCCCGACCGGAAGACCTTCGTGAAGAAGCCCTCCATCAGGCCTTCCAGCCTGCGTTCGATGCTCTTGGCTACGCCCATGAGTGGCGATTATGCCCCGCGATGGTCATTCCACCCGCCTGCTAGCCTTGTGCCCTCCGGCGGGCTCCCGCCGATCGCTGGGCGAGTGGTGGAACGGCAGACACGCTGGCTTCAGGAGCCAGTGCTCGCAAGAGTGTGGGGGTTCAAATCCCCCCTCGCCCACGCAGACCCCGGGCACCTGCCTGGGCCTTGGAATCCCGTAGGGTTCCCCATAATCTTTTCCCTCATCGAGCCGGCCCAGGAGAGATGCATGGACCCCAAACGATTGCGCTCCGTACCACTCGTCGAAGGCCTCTCCAAGAAGGAGATCGAGCGCCTTTCTCGGATGATGGACGAGGTCGACCTGCCCGAGGGAAAAGAACTGGCCACCGAAGGAGAGTTCGCATACGAGTTCTTCATCATCGAGAAGGGAACCGCCAGCGTCACACGTGGAGGACGGCGGGTACGCGAGCTCAGCCCCGGCGATTTCTTCGGCGAGATCGGACTTCTCGAGTCCGAGCAGCGCACGGCATCGGTCGTCACGAGCTCTCCGATGACGGCGATCGTGATGACCGGCAGGGACTTCAGGACGATGGAGGAGGAACTACCTCGGGTGGCGCAGCAGATACGGGAGAGGATCCGAGAACGCCTGGCGTCGGATCGGGAAGGAGAGTAAGGGTTCGCCGCCGCGTCATCGCCAGTCGACGCTGAGTACCTCGACCGGGTCCGTGATGCCCTTCAGGGTCACTTCCTGTGGCTCCGAAAGATCGAATCGGATGGTTTCGTCGCCGATGGTGGCCCTGCTAACGAGGATCTGTCCCGCTTCGGCGGAGGACGCGATCCGAGCCGCCTCGTGCACGCCCCTCCCCTTGTATTCCGAACCTCGCCTGGTGGAATCGGCTGCATGTAAACCGATACGAACCTGCGGGGCGAAGCCGGAGGTTTGGCGGTGTTGCACCAACATGCGCTGGATGGATGCCGCGCACTCGACGGCCGGGACGACGTCGTCGAATGCTACGAAGAATCCATCCCCGGCGTGGTCGACCTCTTCGCCTCCGTGGGTAGTGAATAGCCCCCTCAGGGTGTCGTCGTGCCACCGGACCACGTCGTGCCATGCGTCGTCCCCGATCACCCCCACTAAGCTCGTGGAGTTCACGATGTCTGTGAACATGAAGGTTTTCCGTGCCCGATCGCGTCCGATCGCGGCCCGCGGTGGAGAGCTTCCTGAGACTTCGAGGGCCTCTCGGAGCTCGCGGCCGGCGCCCAGTCGATCGAATGCGGCCGCGGCCGAGCTCGCCTCCAAGCCGGCCGATTCCCCGTCCTCCATGTCGCGGTAGGCATGAGCCAGCAGTAGCCGCACCACAGCGGCCTGATACGGCGCATCGATCTCCTGCCACAGCCGTCGTGCGTCCCGAAGATCCTTCAGCGCGCCCGGCGCGTTGTTCGTCGCCAGTGCGAGACGTCCTCGAGCGGTATGCGCCGCCGCCGTAAGCGCGGCCGTTCTGAAGGTGGCCGCGATCTCCTCGAGCTCTCCGGTGGCTTCGGCGGCAACGCGGTGATCTCCCGATGCGATCGCGACCTCGACACGCGTTGGTAAAAGAACCGCTCTCTCGAGTTCGATCTCCGTCTCGGAGAGAGCGCGGCTGATGCAAGACTCCGCCGCCTTTAGGTTCCCCTGAACGAGATACAGCCGAGCCAGACCGGGTTGAGGATCCCGTCCGAGGTCGTGTGAACGGGTGAACGCTTGTTCTGCGGCTGCAAGGTCGCCGACGTGCAACCTCACTTCCCCGAGTTCGTAGAAGGCTTCCGCCGCATACGTGACGTTGAAGCTCCCGAGTTCCTCGCACGCTGCGCGAGCTTCACGCTCGGCCGTGATCCAGTCGCCGCGCATCAACAGCACACCAGCCCTAAAGACCCGGCACATCCCAGGGAATCCGGCGATCGCCTGCCGCTCGCACCACCGCTTCGCCGCCTCGGTCCACTCTCCGGCGCGTCGCCAGTCCGCCGCATGCTTGCAAGCCGTGATCGTGTTGCAGTAGACGACCCCCGTCACGTAAGGAGACAACTCTCCAGCCACGGCCGCGACGGTGGCCTCGTCGACGAGCTTCCAGCCATCTTCAACCTGCCCCAGGCCGACCAGAGCCCGGCCCTGGTCCTGGATCGCCATGGCGAGCAGCTCGCGATCCTGGAACTTCCGCGCCAGCTCCTCGGCCCGACGAGCATGTACGAGGGCCTCGTCGAATCGCTTCGTTCCGTCCAGGGCGAGCACCGATTTGGTACGAGCCAAGTAACCCAGCTCGACGCACTCGGGTTCATCCGCCAGCAATCCCTCCGCCCGATTGATCCACGCCATGCCCATCGAGGGATGCCCGACCGCGAAATGGTCTTTTGCCACCGCGATGGCAACGGTCGCCGCACGTCTGGGTTGGCCCTCTTCGAGATAGTCGCGATAAGCGCGCTCGCGGGCGGGGATCCCGACGTCTAGCCGGGCGACCCACCAGGAAGCTTGGCCGAGCTCATCGAGGTCTTTCGGGGCGAGTGTCTCGCTCTCCCGATCCGCGGCCGACAGCGCCTCGAAGGCCTCCGCCCAGGCATAGCGGCGGATGGCGTCCCGTCCCGCCTCCAGAGATCGTTGCAGCGCCTCCATCCTGTCCTCTCGTCACGTGGGGTGAGAGCATCTTCTCGGGTAGCTTCGATTTTAGGAGGGGTGGCCCGGAAAAGAAGTCGGTGCCACCTGCACGAGGGGTGAGTGGCGTCTCAGCCAGTGTACTCACACCGGTGACGGTCGTTCCTTGAACCAGGGCCGACCTCGCAGACCTACGCCTCACAAAGGGCGAGAGCCGCCGCCACCACCTCTTCGAAGCTGTGAACCGTCTTCTCCATGACCCCGTCGGCCCCGGCATCGGAGACCGTGTCCCGGCTGGAGCCGGCAAGGCCCGAGAAAACGAGGATCTTGCAGCCCGGGCACTCACGGCGCATGGCCTGGATCAGGGGCACCCCGCTGGTGCCATCGAGGGTCATGTCCGTGATGAGCAGGTCGGGCTGTTCGTCCCGGGCAAGCTCGAGGACCTCGTCACCGCTCTCGGTCTCCGCCACGACCTCGAACCTGCCGTCGACCGACAGGTGGAGCTTCATGAGGTCGCGGATGTCCGCGGTGTCTTCTGCGAGCAGAACCCTGTAACCCACGCGCGTTCCTTTGATCGGCCTATCTGTGTGTTATCGGTGACTTCGCCGCCGACCCTTTATACGCACAGATGCGTAGCCCCTTCAACCTAACCGAGCAAGCGCCGGAATGACCCAAAAGGGCCGCTCGGGCCCCCCGAGATGGGCCAGATCCTTCCAGTAGACGCGTTACGACCGGTGTAGTAGCGTGGCCGCGGCTTGGGCACCGCCATGTGGGTTCATACCGGGGACAAGGAGTCGGCCTGTGGCTCAGAGCGCGACTGATTTCGAGCGTGGAGCGCCTTCGGTACTCGTCGGTGGCGAGGAGCCCGAGGGCCCCAAGACCGTAGCTCGCTCCCCCCGCCAGCTCTTCTGGGCGAAGTTCAAACGAGACAAGGTCGCCCTGTTCGGCGGGTTCCTGGTTCTGCTCATGATCGCAGGCGCCCTTCTATCCCCTCTTGCTGCGAAGGTGACCGGACACGACTACGACGAGCAGTTCCGCGGTCCACAGGATGGCGCCACGATGCTCAACGATTTCGGCACGCCACTCGGGCCGAACATCAGTGAGAAGTTCTATTTCGGCGCGGACGATCTCGGCCGCGATCTCTTCGTGCGCGTACTCCGCGGAGGTTGGGTCTCTCTCCGGATCGCGATCCTCGCGACCGGCCTCGAGATCACGATCGGCGTGCTGCTCGGCATGCTCGCCGGTTATCTCCGCGGCTGGGTGGACACGGTCCTGTCCCGGCTGATGGATCTCATCCTTTCGATCCCGTTCCTCTTACTCGGCATCTCGCTGAGCGTGAGTCTCAACCTCGACGACTGGTTCTTCCTCAAGAACGGTGAACCGTTGGTGCTGATGATCATCGTCTTCTTCGGGTGGCCCTACATCGCACGTATCGTGCGCGGCCAAACCCTTTCGATCAGGGAAGCACAATTCATCGAGGCGGCCCACTCGATCGGCGCATCGGCTCGTTGGATGATGATGAAAGAGATCCTTCCGAACCTCGTGGCTCCCATCCTCGTGTACGCGACCCTGATCGTACCCGTCAACATCATCGCCGAGGCGGCCCTTTCCTTCCTGGGTGTGGGCATCCAGGAGCCCACACCGGCTTGGGGGACAATGCTGGCCCGGGCGAAGGACTTCGTCATCTACGGCGCAGCCTGGTGGTACATGTTCTTCCCCGGCCTCGCGCTCTTCCTTACCGTTCTTGGTTTCAACCTGCTGGGCGATGGTCTGCGCGATGCCGCGGACCCGAAGACGGCGCATTGACGAAGGGAGGGGGATCCAGACTTAGCTATCTGTAGCACCGGAGGGAAGTGTAGGAACCGATGAAAGAGGAGGAATGCTTTTGAGGAATAGCACCAGATTTCTGAGGCTCTTCGCGGTGCTTATCGCGCTGATGCTCATCGCTGCCGCCTGTGGCGGCGGCGGCGACGACGATGGAGGCGGCGGCGGCGACGAAGAGCAGGTTGACGTTCCGCGTGGCGGGATCTTGAAGATCGCCGGCACCTCGGACGTCGACTACATGGACCCGGGCGCCATGTATTACACGGTGTCCTGGGGTATGGCGCGCGGCGTGTACCGCACGCTGGTGACGTATCCGGCGGTTGCCGATTTCGAGGAGCAGAACGAACTGGTTCCCGACCTTGCAGCCGACACGGGTGAATCGAACGAAGACGGCACGGAGTGGACCTACACCATCAAGGACGGCATCCGCTACGGGCCGGCCATCAACGGTGAAGAGGTGTCCGGCGTAACCGGCGAAGAGATCGTGTGCGAGGACTTCAAGTACGCGCTGGAGCGTCTCTTCGTGCCTGCCGTCGGTGCCGGCTACACGAACTACTACGACATCATCGAAGGCGTCGACCAGATCGAGAAGGCCGGCGACGAGGCGTCGGGTATCACGTGTGAGGACGAGAAGACCATCAAGTTCACCCTGACCGAGCCCGCGGGTGACTGGGGCTTCCGGGTGGCCATGCCGGCCGCCGCACCCGTGCCCAAGGCTCACGCTATGCCGTTCGACAGCAAGAAGGACTCGGACTACGACAACAACGCGGTGGCCTCCGGCCCGTACTACATCTCCGAGTGGAAGCCGGGCGAGTTGATAACGCTCGACCGCAACGAGGAGTGGGATCCGGACACCGACGACGTGCGTGAGGCTTACGTCGACGGGGTCGAGTGGAAGCTCGGTTTCGACAACGACGTGGGCGTCAACAAGGTCATTGATGGTGAGTACCACTACGCTCTCGACGTTGCCCCCACGGGTGCGCTTCTCGAGCGGATCCTGAACGATCCCGAGCTCAAGCAGCGTATGGTCAACGAACCCAGCCTCTGCACGCGCTACATCTACCTGAACGCGACGCAGGAGCCGTTCGACGACATCAAGGTACGTGAGGCCATCAACTTCGGTATCGACCGCGCCAACATCAAGCGTCTGCAGGGCGGACCGGCCACGGGTGATCTGGCTACCAGTGCCCTGCCTCCGGGCCTCACCGGCTACCTTTCGCCGGACGAGTACAACCCCTTTGAGACGCCGGACATGGCCGGTGACATCGACAGGGCCAAGGAGCTGCTTGCCGAGGCCGGATATCCCGACGGCTACGACGAGGAGATCTTCGTCGTCGGCGCCTCGGACCCGCCACACGACAAGTACTTCGAGTCGGTTCGCAAGGATCTCGAGGAGATGGGCTTCACGAACATCAGGTCCAAACTTCCCGCGTTCCCGAACCAGTACACGCAGTTCTATTCGATCCCTGCGAAGGAAGTCGACATCGGGACGTCCGCCGGTTGGTGCAAGGACTACAACGATGGCTTCACCTTCCTGGACCCGCTGTTCCACGGTGACAACATCCGTGAAGAGGGGAATTACAACTACTCGGAGCTCGACGACCCTGCACTGAACGACCTCATCGACGAGGCCGCTTCG
>WHSQ01000051.1:12779-19515 GCA_009380005.1 Actinomycetota bacterium
CTGCCGTGGCTGGTGCTGGCCGTGACCCAGGCCGCCTTCTACACCCGGATGGTGCGGGGCAACATGCTCGAGGTGCAGGGCGAGGATTACATCCGGACGGCTCGCGCGAAGGGGCTGCCGGAGCGTTCCGTGATCCGCCACGCGCTCCGTAGCGCATTGACCCCGGTGGTCACCATGTACGGGTTGGATCTCGGGATCCTCATGGGCGGCGCCATCATCACCGAAGCGATCTTCAACATCCCCGGCATCGGGGGGCTCGTGGTGGACGCGATCCAGGACGCCAACTTCCCGGTGATCATGGGAACGACGCTGGTCGCTTCCTTCGCCGTCATAGCGGCGAACCTGGTAGTCGACATCATCTACGCATCCCTCGACCCGCGGGTTACCTACAGCTAAGTAACCGGGGATCCAAGCCTGGTGACTGGACGCTTCGATGCCCTTATGCTCACGGCACCATGACTGGTGAGCTGCTGCTGGAGGTCAAGGATCTCCACGTCCACTTCCCCACTCCGGACGGCGTCGTCAAGGCGGTAGACGGTCTGAGCTTCAAGGTTCACCGTGGCGAGACCTTCGGGATCGTAGGCGAGTCGGGTTCCGGCAAGAGCGTTACGAACCTGACCGCTTTGGGACTGATCGACCGGGAGAAAGCGCGCGTCTCGGGCGAGGTCCTCTTCATGGGCCGCGACCTCCTCAAGCTAAGCGCAGGCGAGCTCCGCAAGGTGCGCGGCAAAGACCTGTCGATGATCTTCCAGGACCCGTTCGCTTGCCTGCACCCCTTCTACCGCGTGGGCGATCAGATCGCGGAGGCGATCCTGTGCCACGCGGAGATGGACAAACGCAGGGTCAAAGCGCGCGTGATCGAGATGCTCGACGCGGTCGGCATCCCCAACCCGGAGTCGCGCTACCGCGACTACCCGCATCAGTATTCGGGAGGGATGCGTCAACGCGCCATGATCGCCATGGCCCTGGTGCACAACCCGGCTCTGGTGATCGCCGACGAGCCGACCACGGCACTCGACGTGACGGTTCAGGCACAGATACTCGAGCTGATCGACAGGATCAAGAAGGACTTCAACATCGGCGTGATCCTGATCACGCACGACCTTGGCGTCGTGGCAGACGTGGCTCAAAGCGTGATGGTGATGTACGCCGGCAGGGGTGCCGAGCTGGGGGCCCGAGATCGGGTCTTCAACCAGCCACTGCACCCCTACTCGTGGGGTCTGCTGGAGTCGATCCCGCAGATCGACCAGAAGGGCACGCGTCTCGTTCCGATCGAAGGTGCACCCCCGTCTCTGATCCACGTCCCCAAGGGTTGCCCCTTCCACCCGCGCTGTCCCCACCGCTTCGAACCGTGCGACAAGGAACGGCCCGATCTGGTGGATCGTGGCGGGGGCCATCCGGACGCCTGCCATCTGTCGATCGAAGACAAGAAACGCCTCTGGGACGAGAGGGAATCACGTCGATCGAAGGTGATCGCGTGAGTCAGACCGTCGCGCCCCCACTCAGGGCGGCGTCGGATCGCTCGGATACCCCGCTGATCTCGTGCGAGAACCTCACCAAGCGCTTCCCGATCACCAAAGGCATCATCTTCCAGAGGGAAGTCGCTCGGGTGCATGCAGTGGAAGACGTTTCGTTCTCGGTGCATTCCGGGGAAACCGTCGGACTCGTAGGCGAGTCCGGTTGCGGAAAGTCGACGACGGCCCGGTTGTTGATGCGGCTGCTCCAGCCCACGTCCGGCAAGGTGTACTTCGACGGCCAGGACATCACCGACCTGAAGACCCGCGACCTGCGGCCGTTGCGTCGCGAGATGCAGATGATCTTCCAGGATCCGTTCGCATCCTTGAATCCGCGACAGTCGGTCGGTCAGATCGTCGGTGCTCCCTTTCGCGTTCACAGGACGAAGGGAGACACGAAGAAGAAGGTCCAAGAGCTCATGGACCGCGTAGGACTCAACCCCGAGCACTACAACCGCTACCCACACGAGTTCTCCGGCGGACAGCGGCAACGTATCGGTGTCGCCCGAGCGTTGGCTCTGCGACCGAAGCTGATCGTTTGTGATGAGCCGGTCTCTGCGCTGGACGTTTCCATCCAGGCCCAGATCCTGAACCTGCTCGAGGATCTGCAGGACGAGTTCAAGCTGACCTACATCTTCATCTCACACGATCTCGGCGTCGTGAGACATATCTCCGATCGCATCGCGGTCATGTATCTCGGGCGCATAGTTGAGATGGCCGGCGCCGAAAAGCTGTACCAGGACCCGAAACACCCTTACACGGCGGCGCTGTTGTCGGCGGTCCCCAAGGGTCACTCCGGTGCCGATCTCGCGAAGCGCGTCGTTCTCGAGGGCGACGTTCCCTCGCCGATCGATCCCCCGTCGGGTTGCCCCTTCCACCCGCGCTGTCCGAAGGCTCGCCAGGTGTCGGGGCGCCGCGACGAGGTCCCGGAGAACTGTCGCACCGAGATGCCGCCGCTGGGCCAGGTCGAGCGACTCCACCAGGCCGCGTGCTGGTATCCATTGCAAGAGGGCGAGAAGCTCAGCCGGGCCGCTCACGTCTAGCTCGTGACGTTCTCGATCGTCGCCTGGGACCCGACGCCGGATGCCGGACCGGAATGGGGGGTCGCGGTCGCCTCCAAGTTCCTCGCCGTTGGCTCCGCCGTGCCGTGGGTCGAAGCCGGCGCGGGCGGGATCGCCACCCAGGCTCTGGCGAACCTCGGTTACGGCCCGAGGGGCCTGGAGCTGCTGCGAGCCGGCAGGACCGCCCAGCACGTCGTCTCCGAGCTGACCGGAGCCGACGAGGATCGGGATCACCGCCAGTTGGGCGCCGTGGACTCGCGTGGCGGAGCCGCGACGTACACGGGCGCCGAGTGCCTGGACTGGGCCGGCGGGCGTACGGGAGACGGCTACTGCTGTCAGGGCAACATACTCACAGGGCCGGACGTCGTGGACCGGATGGTGGAGGCGTTCGAGCCGTCGACCGGCGAGCTCGCCTATCGACTGCTGGCGGCGATCGAGGCCGGCGACGCGGCGGGCGGAGACCGCCGGGGGCGGCAATCCGCGGCCCTCTACGTTGCCCGCGAGGGGGGTGGCTACGGAGGAACGATCGACCGTTCGATCGACCTCCGCGTCGACGACCACGTCACCCCCATCCCCGAGCTCCGGAGGTTGCTGGACTTCCACCGCCTTCTGATCCCCCGTCCCGAGGACCTCGACTTCGTCCCGGTGGACGACGATCTGGCGAACCGGCTGCGCTCGCGCCTGGCGTCGAAGGGCTACGACCCCGGTTCGGGCGATGGCTACGACGAGCGATTGCGGAGAGCCCTCTATGACTTCGTGGGTACCGAGAACCTCGAAGAGAGATGGACCGATGAGGCCAAGATCGACCTCGGGATCCTCGAATACCTAGAACGCAGCTGATCGCTCTCGCGCGGCAGCCAGAGCGCGGGCGTACACATCCTTGAGCGGGTTCCCCGTCGCCCGCGCCGCCTTGACCGCGTCCTCGTATTCGGGTGCCATCGTAACGATGCTGTTGGCACGCCGTGCGATCTTCACTCGCACGGTATGACCTTCGACGTCGACCTCGAGCCACGATCGATCGAGCTCTTCCTTGCCGACCGGGATGACGCGGCAGCCCAACGTCGTCGTTTCCCTGAACAACGTGTCCATCACCGCCGCCCGATGAG
Source organism: Actinomycetota bacterium (assembly GCA_009380005.1). Lineage (GTDB taxonomy): Bacteria > Actinomycetota > CADDZG01 > CADDZG01 > WHSQ01 > WHSQ01. The sequence continues at coordinate 16,461 of WHSQ01000051.1, forward strand.
ACTCGTGCGTAAGGACGGATAACAGGAACGCGGGACGGTTCTTCTTCATCTGGATCGGCGTCGTCCATGCGTCATCGGCGCCCGCTCGGATGAGCGTCTCGATCGCGTAGGGGATCAGTTCGGGGACCATGTCATCGATGTTCGTCTCGATCAGGTAGTGGCCCGTGGTCGCCGGTTCGATCGCGGTTCCAACCAAGGCTCGAACGACGTTGGGGTACCCCGTGTCGCGGTCGCCGGCCCCGTAGCCGACCTGAGTCACCTCCATCGGGGGGATGGACGCGAAGTCATCCACGATGGTGGCGAGAAGCGCGGCTCCGGTCGGCGTGACCGTCTCGCCCTCTCCACCCGGCATCGCAGGCATGCGATGACTCTTGATCATCTCCAGCGTCGCGGGAGCCGGAGCGTGGAGCGTCCCGTGCGCGGTCTCGACCGGCCCCGAACCGAGGGGCACGTTCGAAGCGAAGACCTTGTCGACTGCGAGATCGTGCAAGGCGGCGTGGCACCCGACGATATCGACGATGGCGTCCACGGCCCCCACCTCGTGGAAATGGATCTGGTCGACGCTCGTACCGTGGACGGAGGCTTCGGCCTCGGCGAGCACCTCGAAGGTTCCTATCGCCCGCACCCGGACCGGGTCGTCGAGCGAAGCCAGCAGTCCCTTGATCGAATGGAGGTCGCGGTGCGTGCTGGTCTCGGCTGCCTCTACGCGCGCCTTGCTCGCCCTGACCCCGGCGCGTTCGACGGATTCGAGCGCGAGTTCCCATCCCTCTATATCCAGTTTCGCCAGAGATCGACGAACGGCCTCTTGGTCGGCGCCGGCATCGAGAAGGGCGCCCAGCAGCATGTCGCCCGCGATCCCGGCGCCGAGATCGAGGTAGAGGAGCCTCATCGCTTCCGGTCGCGAAGCCGGCGGAGGATCCGGAGGCTGAACATCGCCGCCCCGAACCCGTTATCGATGTTCATGACCGCCACGCCCGCGGCGCAAGTGTTGAGCATCGCGAGCAGGGCGGCCAGCCCCCCGAACGAAGCCCCGTAGCCGACGCTGGTGGGCACGGCCACCACGGGGGCACCCGTCAGTCCTCCGACCAGGCTCGCGAGTGCTCCCTCCATCCCGGCGATCACGATCACGACGTCGGCGTCGCGCAACACGTCCTGGACGGCGAGCGTGCGGTGAACGCCTGCTACACCCACGTCCCGGATCCGGATCGGCTCGACCCCCAGGGCTTCCAGGGTGACCGCAGCCTCTTCCGCGACCGGCAGGTCGGACGTTCCGGCACACGTGACGGCGACGGTTCCCAGCGCGCGGCCCGGTTGCTCCGCCCTCAAGACGACCATCCGGGCGGTCTCGTCGTAGCGGAGGTTCGGGAAGGCGGCTCGCAGGGGATCGACGTGCTCGGGCTGGATCCGGGTGGCGAGCACCGGCCCGCTCGTGCGTTCGAGAAGCTGCCCGGCGATGGTTACCACCTGGCCGGGGCTCTTACCTTCCGCGAAGATCGCTTCGGGGAGTCCCTGCCGCAATTCCCGGTGCGTATCGAGGGTTGCGAAATCCGGCTCGTCCACGGGCGCGAGTCGGAGGGCACGCACGGCTTCGTCCACCGTGACATCGCCGGTACGTACTGAAGCGAGCAACCTCTCGACCTCTTCGGGCCGCATGGCACCAGTGTAGGATGCCGACCCGTGCCTGAACTAACCACGGAACAACTCTCGTTGGCGCTGGCCATCACTGCAGGCGTTGCGCTCCTGACGTTCTTGATAACCCTGATCGTCGGCTTACGCCTGCGCAGGATCCGCCGCGAATACCGGATGCTGCTCGGCGACAAGGACGAGCAAGACCTCGTCGCGGCAGCAGGCCGTGCCGTGCAACAGATGGACGGTTTGGGGAAGCGTCTCGACGAGCTGTACAACCGGCACGAGACCGCGCACGTCGGATCCCGACGAGCGCTTCAACGCTTCGGCATCGTGCGGTACGACGCATTCGAAGAGATGGGCGGCCGCATCTCGTTCTCCCTGGCATTGCTGGACGATCATGGCGACGGTCTCGTGCTCACATCGATCAACGGCCGCACCGAGGCTCGCACCTACGTCAAACCGATCGCCGGTCTCAACTCGGAGCACAACCTCTCGGACGAGGAACGTGAGGCGATGGCCGCCGCCATGGCGAACCACGGACGTTCGCAGGGGGCCACCCCGATCTCCCAAGCACGCTGACGCATGATCGACCTGAAATTGCTTCGGGACGATCCCGAACGCGTTCGTAAGGCCTATGCCCGACGCGGGGGGATCGAAGGACTCGATGGAGTCCTCGATCTGGATCGCCGCTACCTCGACCTTCTCAGACGGGTCGAGGCTCTGCGCGCGGAGCAGAACGTCGCCTCCAAAGCCATCGGACAAGCATCGCCCGATCAACGCCCGGCGGCCATCGAGGAGGCGAAAGAGCTCTCCGACCGGCTGAAGCAGCTTGAACCCGAGCTCGAAGCTGTCGAGGGGGAGCTCCAAGAAGCGCTCGCCTATCTTCCGAACCTTCCCGACGAGTCTGTTCCCGACGGCCTGACCGAGGACGACAATGTCGTCGAGCGCGAGGTAGGGGAGCGCCCCGGGTTCGACTTCGAACCGTTGGATCACGTCACGTTGGGAGAGCGCCTCGGCATCTTCGACTCCGAGCGCGGAGCGAAGACCTCGGGGAGCCGGTTCGTGTACCTGACCGGGCCCGGAGTCATCCTGGAGATGGCTCTCGTGAGATTCGCCATCGATTTCCTGGGCGAGCGCGGCTTCACACCGGTCATCCCTCCGGTGCTCGTACGGCAGCAGGCGATGTTCGGTACCGGCTTCCTCCCCACCGAGGAACACGAGTTCTACAGATCGGAACGCGATGATCTCTATCTCGTCGGCACGTCCGAGGTTCCCCTGGCCGCGATGCATGAGGACGAGGTCCTGCCGGCGGATCGATTACCGCGGCGCTACGCGGGTTACTCGCCGTGCTTCCGGAGGGAAGCGGGAACCTACGGCAAGGACACCAAAGGCCTCGTGCGGGTGCATCAGTTCGACAAGGTGGAGC
>WHSQ01000520.1 GCA_009380005.1 Actinomycetota bacterium
TGGCCGCGCAGTAATTATCTGGTCATAGTCGGCGGCTGCGTTACTCTGCTGGTATGGGCCCGGTGGAGCAGGTGGTTGCTGCCAAGTACGAGGCGATCGCCCCGTTCTTGGATGAGCGGCAGCGGCGCTTGTGGTTGGGGGTGGAGGCGCGTGCGCTGGGGCGCGGTGGGGTGTCGGCGGTGGCTCGGGCGGCGGGGGTGTCGCGCACGACGGTGACCGCGGCGGTCAAGGAGCTCACCGATCCGGGGGCAGGCGCGCCGGTGGGCCGGGCGCGGCGGGTGGGTGCGGGCCGGCCGCCGCTGGTGGAGGGCGACCCTGCGCTGGCCGGGGCGTTGGAGGCGTTGGTGGAGCCCGCGACCCGGGGGATCCGCAGTCGCCGTTGAGGTGGACGTCGAAGTCCACGGGCACGCTGGCCGACGAGTTGCACGCGCAGGGCCATCCGGCGGGGGCGCGGACGGTGGCCAAGCTGCTCAAGCGGCTGGGCTACAGCCTCCAGGCCAACGCCAAGACCCGTGAGGGCAAGCAGCACCCGGACCGTGACGCGCAGTTCCGCTATCTCAGCGGGCAGGTCAACGACTATCTGGCCGCCGGCGACCCGGTGATCTCGGTGGACACGAAGAAGAAGCTGCGACACG
>WHSQ01000521.1 GCA_009380005.1 Actinomycetota bacterium
AGGGTACGCCGCCCTCTTTTCCGGATGGCCCATCCACAACTTCTACGTATAACTCGTCGCCCAACGCGAGGGCTGCCATCCGGTGACGGTGTCCAAGTGGCGGCACCGGTTCGCCGAGGATCGTCTGGAAGGCCTGGCCGACGCTCCGCGGCCGGGCGCGGCACGCACGATCAGCGACGAGGTCGTGGAGCGGGTGGTGGTCGACACGCTCGAGACCGCACCGACGGACGCGACGCACTGGTCGACGCGTGGGCTGGCCGACAAGCACGGCATCTGTAAGACCACCGTGGCCAAGATCTGGCGCGCGTTCGGGTTGAAGCCGTGGCGCACCGAGGGCTTCAAGGTCTCTCCGGATCCTGACCTGATCGAGAAGGTCCGCGACATCGTCGGGTTGTACCTGAACCCGCCGGACGCGGCCGCGGTGTTCGCCGTGGACGAAAATCGTTGCGCTCGGAGACGACGAGCTGGTCGTGGAGCGCCTGGCGGCAGCGCGCAAGGCCGCCCGTGGTAGGGCGTGGGCGGCGGGCGGCGCGCCGCCGGTGGTCGCGCTGCCGCGCTGAGGGGACAGCGGCCCGACGAGCCGTTGTGCGTCGACCTCGACGCCACGCTGGTCACGGCCTGGTCCGACGACAA
>WHSQ01000522.1 GCA_009380005.1 Actinomycetota bacterium
TCGAGCGTCCGACTGCGTGGCAGCCACCGGACCTGCTCTCCAGCGGCGACGTTCGTCGCCTCGGTGACCGAGTGCTCATACCTGATATACGGCGACAGTGGCTCACTGACTACCCGCGCACGGCGCAACTGCACCCCGCGGGCAACCGCCCCGCCGATCAGGTCGCGCCACATTTGCTCGCGCTCGCTACGATCGACCGGCTCGCCGCGCTGCCACGCCGTGAACAACGGGTCCGACGGCGTGTAGACGTCCCGCATCTCCAGGTGGATCGCTGAGCGCGACGCCGTCGCGAGCAGCTCAGGAAACGGGGGTACTGCCACGCACGGCCTCCGCGACGATGTGCGCCATCCGCGCCGGGACCCGCACCGTGTTCTCGTCCGAGCCGATCTTGCAATGCGAGCTGATCTCCTGCAGCGTCTGCGCGTCGTGCTCCGTCTTGCCGACGAACAGGAAGTCGCCGGTGGCCTCATCGACCGACACCGAAGGGCAGTTGTCGAGGTGGTGTCGGCACACTAGGGGCTGATGTCTATTAGCTCCCCCAGCTGGCCGATCGAGGCGACGTACTCCGGTCGGCTACCAGCACCGTGGCGTGCTTCACGTCTGCGGCGTTCTGCTTGTTCTCATCGGGAACTG
>WHSQ01000523.1 GCA_009380005.1 Actinomycetota bacterium
ACCGAGGCTCCAGACCGGGGAGGCGCGCCCACGGAAAATCCGGAAGCGCCCAACATTCACGTTCGAGGCCCTGCCCGCGCTGCCGACTGGCCGGAGGGCGGGCTTATTCGAACTCGTGGTGTTCGAAGTTGAGGGTTCGGGCGTTCTCGGAGACGTTGCGGACGGTGGTGTCGTTGAAGGCTTCGTCGTTGGTGGCGCGGATCTCGACGGTGATCTCCAGGGCGGTGCCGAGCTCTGCGGAAAGCTGGGACAGCACTTCCTGTTGGATCTTGCCGAAGTCGCGCGCGTGGCGCTCCGGGTCGAGGCTGATGCGGCCGTAGAACCGGGTTGGGGCCCGGGAGATGGTGGGGCCGTCGCCCGGCTCGTCTTCTTCCCCTGGCTTCTCCCCTGCCCGGGCGATGGAGCCGACACCACCGGGTTGCTCCGCGTGCGCCGCTTGGTGTGCCATCTCTCGTTCGCGTTGGGCGACGGCGAGCGAGGGCTTCACGAGCAGGGTGGCGCTGGTGACCACCGGCGGGAGGGAGCCCATGGTCAGGTCGAGGTAGCCGCCGTCGTCGATCCCCGAGGCGGTGGCGAAGCCTTCGGCTTCCCAGTTGGTGCTGGCTGGGCCCTGCTTGACCGTCTGCAGGAGC
>WHSQ01000524.1 GCA_009380005.1 Actinomycetota bacterium
AGTTGATATGACCCGCGCACAAGCTCGTGTCCGCCAGCCGGTGTGAGTCCGGTCCAGGTAGTCGCCAGGGAGCCTGGTAGCAGGCCGCCGGCGTCGGGGAGAAACGTCCGGCGTCGACGCGCGGTGTCGAAAGCCCCTTTGGGGGGAGCAAGCAGCCAGCCCGTAGCATCACGCGAATCCTGCAGCCTCGTGAGATGTCTAGCCCTCCGCAAGGGGGGACAAGAGGGTGCCGAGCCGCTGAAATCACGGCGAAGGCCATGGAAGACGCCCGAGATCCTGGAGCAGGCGTCGAGGAACCCTCCGGGGTAGGGGGATCGGGATGGCTGGAAGGTGGGCGCGGGAACTGGGGAAGCCCTCGCTGGCCCCGGCGGTTCGCGGTGCTGGGAGCAGCCGGTGCGTATAACCGCTCAAACGGGAAGTCGCGCCGAGCCGGCAGGGTGGCGGATGGGGTCGTAGTACCGGTGATGGCCGTGGACAACATAACCCCCGGCCGGAGGGAAGGGCCCTGGCTGTGTCGCGCGCTTGAGGTTGGAGGGAGGGTCGGCGAATGCCTCGTGCTAACAACGCCCTTGAAAAGGGCGCTTCCGGGTTTTCCGTGGGCGCGCCTCCCCGGTCTGGAGCCTCGGTGACC
>WHSQ01000525.1 GCA_009380005.1 Actinomycetota bacterium
GCCTTCGCTGATCTTGCGGTCGCTCATGCGGAAGCGGGAAGCATGGAGGCCGCAACCGGCTTTGCCCAGCAGTCCCTGACGCTGACTGTGGAGCATCAATGCCGATGGGCCCTAGACCGGTTACGGAGATTCCGCACAACATTAGCGGAGTCAGGGTCAACAGATCAGAACGGTCATGTCATTGAAGAGCTTGACGAAGTGGTAAAGGGGCTGAGCAGCGTTGGCTGACGAGTACATTCAGGTCTTCACTACCACCGATAGCAGGGACGAAGCCGACCGTCTGGCCGCTCTGACGGTCGGGGAGCGTCTTGCCGCATGCGTCCAGGTCACAAGCATAGACAGCACTTACTGGTGGGAAGGGCAGGTGGAGAGCAGCAAGGAGTTCCTGCTCACCATGAAGACCACGCGAAAGCTTTTTGACGATCTTGCGAGTCGCATACGGGAGGAACACAGTTACGATGTTCCTGAGATCACTGGCCTTCCGATCACGATCGGAAGTGCCGAGTACCTTTCGTGGATTTCAGCCGAAACAGGGGTTTTAGCCAAGCGCCGCTAGTTGGCAATCCCGGAGGATGATTTCCGGGGCTCCTGAAGTAGTTGTGGCTGCCGGCGGTGCTGCCGGGGAGCGAAG
>WHSQ01000526.1 GCA_009380005.1 Actinomycetota bacterium
CTATCCGCGCAGGTCCTAAGCGTCGTCCTCGTGGCGCTGCTCTGCATAAATGTCGAGCACCTGTGGCATCGAAAAATGCGTCGAGCAGTTCCGCGTCGAACTGCGTGGCGCGCCCCTTGGTCATGATGCCAAGCGCCTCCTTGATCAGGATAGCGCCGCGGTAGACGCGCGTGCTGGTGAGTGCGTCGAATACGTCCGCGATCGCGGCGATGCGGCCCTCGAGTGGGATCTCGTCACCAGAAAGGTTGCGCGGATAGCCGCCGCCGTCGATGCGCTCGTGGTGCGTGAGCGCGATCGTCGCGGCGAGCTGCAGCAGCTCGGAGCGCGAACCCGCCAGGATGCGGTGGCCGATGTCGGTGTGCGCCTGCATGACCGTGCGCTCCGTGGGCGTGAGCGCACCCGGCTTTAACAAGATGGAGTCGGGGATGCCGATCTTGCCGACGTCGTGCATCTGGCTCGCCAGGCGGATGAGCTCGGCCCGGCGCTTGTCAGTCCCGATGGTCTTGGCCAGCAGCGCGCAGTAGCGACTCATGCGCTCGATGTGAGCCCCGGTCTCGGTGTCGCGCAGCTCCGCCGCCATCGACAGGCGGGCTACGGTCTCGCGCCGGCTTAGGCGCAGCTCTTCTTGGAC
>WHSQ01000527.1 GCA_009380005.1 Actinomycetota bacterium
CTTGAGAGGGAACCTACGCCCGTCCTCATTTACACCGAGGCTGCGACGCGACCGTCAGAAGGCCCCGGTCAGAAGGCCCAGAGCTTCACGGTCGAGCCGTAAGGGGCCTGCCCCTGCGGGTCCTGCTGAATGACCCTGCCCCTACCGCCGGGGACGCGGGACGAGTCCACCGTGAAGCCGGCCTGCTCGAGCTTCTTCGTCGCGGCGCCGATCGGCATCCGGGTGACGTCGGGTACCTGGACGACCGGTGGCCCCATGGAGACCGTGATCACGACCGTGGAGCCCTTCGCCTGCTCCGTTTCTGCCTCCGGCGACTGGCTGAAGACCGTGCCCTCGTCGGCCGTCTTGTGCTTCTCCTCGCGTACCGCGAACCTCAGCCCGGCGTCGGAGAGCTTCTGCTCGGCCGCCTTCCTGGACAGCCCGACGACCTTGGGCACGGTCACCGGCGGGATGCCGTTGCTCACGACCAGGTCGACCCGGGTGTCGCGCTTCAGCAGCTTCCCGGCCTTGGGGCTGCTCGAGATGACCGTGTTCTTGTCCACGCTCGTCGAGTACTCCCTGGTGACCTTGCCGACCTTCAGCTTGTTCGCGGACAGCGCGGCCTCGGCCGCGTTCTGCGACTTGCCGG
>WHSQ01000528.1 GCA_009380005.1 Actinomycetota bacterium
ATGTCAGCATTCTCCTTGCTGAATCACACCCTCCGCCAGATCCAGGACAGTTCACACCCGTCAGGAACCCCCCGCCACCCTGCTCCACACACGACAAACGGGGCAACCCCCCAGCTGCCCCGTCCTCACCCCGGATGACGCCCTACGGCCCGCCGATGCTCATCTCAGGCGGCGTCCAACACCCAGGGGAGCCCCACCGCACCGCACCGCTGGCAGATGCCGCTTGCGGAAGCGCGCGATCGAGCGGTAGTCCGGCCGAGCGTTGGCCGCCAGGAACCGAAACGCGACGTCGTCGTGGCAGCGCGCCTCGATCTTGCGCGACGAGCACACCCCCGTGGCGTAGCCGTAGATCAGCAGCTTGAGCATCATCCGCGGGTCATACGGCGGCGCGCCGCGCTCCTCGACATACGACGCGCGGATCTCGCTCAAGTCCAGCGTGTGGTCCACCAAGTCGCTGACCACCCGCGCCAGATGCTCCTCGGGCAACCAGTCCAACAACGACGGCGGCAACAAGAACACCGCGTTCTGGTCATACGCCCGGAAGGTCTTGTCCACCGCCGTCCGCCCATCCCGCGCCGCTACCGCGTCGGGCTTGCCCGCGTCGAACAACCGCTCATCAACCGAGGA
>WHSQ01000529.1 GCA_009380005.1 Actinomycetota bacterium
CGTTCCCGTTGTTGCACAACGGCTGTTTCAGATCGTGCAGGGTAGGTCAAAGAAAACGGGTCTCCGCGATTGACTGGGGGCGGCTAAAGCCGGCGTGCAAACCGCCGCACTCCATAGCCTTCGGCTTGTCGAAGAGTCGAGGCGAGGAGGTACGGCGGCATGCCCCAAGAGGCTACCAACGCGGCGCTCGATCTCGAAGGGCTCGAGGTCTTAGGGGTCGCTGCATTCGAGCAAGTCATCGAGGTGGTGGTCGAATCCCGCTTCGAGGCGGGGAGCTGTCGCAGCTGCGGGGGCATCGCGGCCGAGCCCAGGGAGAGGCCCGAGACGCTGGTTCGGGATCTCCCTATGTGCGGGCGGCCGGTGATTCTGAGATGGCGCAAACGGCGCTGGCGCTGCACCTACTGCTCGAAGACCTGGACCGAGAGCCATCCCCAGGTCCCACCCCGGACTCGGATGACACTACATTCAAGCAGCATCTCGCCACCAGAGCCGCCGCCCAAGGCAACTTCTCCAAGGTCGCAGCGAGCGAACGGGTGTCCTACGACACGGTGGCCCGCGCCCACAAGACGCGTGCCGATCTGATCCGCCGGCTGCGCCCTCGTCTCACCCCCAAGGTGATCTCGATCG
>WHSQ01000052.1 GCA_009380005.1 Actinomycetota bacterium
CACGCTGGGCAGCTACTGTGAGGCCATCACCGCCTGACCGTTGGGGCACACTCATCGGCCGGCCCGGCCTTGCGGACTTCCTATCAGGCCCGGTCGAGCATCGCCGGCATGGCGCCGGCGCGGCGGGCTCGGAGGAGACTGATCACCACCGAGATCACGCCGACCATGAACAGGATCGTGCCCATCACGTTGACTTGTGGCGGCACGCCGATGCGGGACGCACCGTAGACCCATAGGGGGAACGTTTGGAACGGTCCCGCGTTGAAGCTGGTGATGACGTAGTCGTCGACCGAAAGAGCCGCCGCGAGCAGAGACGCGGCCATGATGCCCGGGAAGATCATCGGGAAAGTGACCGTCCAGAACGTCGTCCACGGGTCGGCGCCGAGATCTTGAGCGGCCTCTTCGTATTCGCGGCCCAGCCCGGACGTGCGAGCCTTGACGGTCACGACGACGTAGGAAACGCAGAAAAGGATGTGGGCTATGAAGACGGTCAACGCGCCGCGCGCGACATCCAGGGTCACGAACAATCCCAGCAAGGAGACGCCCATCACGACCTCGGGGGTAGCCATCGGCAAGAAGATGAATACGTTCAGGAGCCCGCGGCCCCGGAAGCGGTAACGCGTCAGCGCCAGTGCCATCAACGAGCCCAAGATGGTGGAGATCACCGTCGCGACCGCCGCCGCGAGCAACGAGTTACGGAGAGCCTCCGTCAGATCCTCGACCTCGAACAGGCGCCGGTACCAGTCGAGCGTGAAGCCTTGCCAGGCGAAGTTGAAGCGACCTACCGGATCGTTGAATCCAAAGAGGATCATGATCGCGATGGGGATGAAGAGATAGATGATCACGAGACCGGTGTAGGCGGCGAGCCCGCGGCCCTTCTTCATCCTCCGGTCAGCTCCTCGGTGTTACCGATCGCGCGGGTATACAGGAAGACCAGCGCCAGCACGCCGAACATCAAGAGGAACGAGAGCGCGGCCCCTTCCGGGTAGTCACTGTTCACGAGGAACTCACGCTGGATCACCTGGCCGATCATCGTGGTGTTCACGCTGCCCAGCAGTTCCGAGTTCAAGAAGTCGCCCACCGACGGGATGAAGGTCAACAACGAACCGGCGAAGACGCCCGGTAACGACAGGGGCAACGTGACCCGGAGGAACGTCTGGCGCTTGTTGGAGTAGAGATCTTTCGCGGCATCGAGCATGGAGGGGTCCAGACGCTCGAGCGCCACGTACAGCGGCAGTGCCATGAAGGGCAGGAAGTTGTAGATGAGTCCGGCCAGCACGGCACTCTGCGTGGCGAGGACCTGATAGCCCTCGGTCAGGAGACCCCATTCCTTCAGGTTGCCGAGGACGATGCCGTTGTCGGCGAGGATGAACTTCCACGAGAGCGTTCGGATGATGAACGGCGTGAAGAAGGGCAGGAGTATCAACAGCAGGAACAGGTTCTTACGGCGCCCCCCGTACAGCGCGATCCAGTACGCCATCGGGTAGCTGATGGCCAGGGTGGCCACGGTCACCACCAGACCGTAGATCAGCGACCGGATCAGCTGGGTGTCGTACTTGCCCAACGCTTCGACGTAGGTCTGCCAGTGGCCGGTGAGCCTGTAACCGGTCTCGATCGTGCCTTCCTGGAGCGACAGCGACATCATCGTCGCCATCGGGATGAGGAAGAAGATGATGAGCCACAGGCTCCCGGGGAACGTCAGGAAGAAGGGGACGAAGCCTTTCCGCCCCCTGTCGTCCTCCCCGGGCTTGTCCCGAGGTTCGATCAGCCCTGGATCACTTCGTTGAAGAGGTCGTTCCACTGGGCCTCTTCTTCCTCCGGCAACGTTTTGTAGTGCGAGAGGCGGGCTTCCATCTCCGGCGTCGGGAAGACCAGCGGGCTCTCTGCGACCTGCTTGTAGTACGGGTCGTCTTCGGCTTCGGACTGCTGGATCAGCAGGTCCTTGGCTGCCGGCACCGGGCAGATGTAGTTCACCCAACCGGTGATCTGTGCCGCGACCTCCGGGTCGTAGACGAAGTCCATGAACTGCATGGCGTCGATCGGGTTGGGAGCGTTCTGCGGGATGGCGAGATTGTCGACCCAGAGGACGCCGCCCTCCTCGGGAACGACGAATTGGAGCTCGGGCTTGTCGAACTGCAACTGGAAGATGTCCCCGGACCAGGCCATCGTGATCGCGATGTCCTCGCGGACCAGCGCATCGGCGTACTCGTTGCCGTAGTACTTCCGGACGACTCCCGCGTCTCGCTGTTCGATCAACTTGTCGCGAGCGGCTTCGGCATCGGCGATCGTGGCGTCCTCCGGCTTGATCCCCAGGCCGAGCAGCGTGAGGTTCATCGTGTCGTACATCTCGGTGAACATGCCGACCTTGCCCTTGAACTCCGGATCGAAGAGGTCCTCGAAGCTCGTGATCTCGCGGCCGGTGAGCTTCGGGTTGTAACCGATACCGGTGATGCCCGACTGCCACGGCACGCTGTGGGCGTTACCCGGGTCATAGATCGGATCCTTGTATATCTCCGCCGCGTTCGCTTCGAAGTTGGGGATCTTCGACTTGTCGAGCTGCTCCAGGTAATCGAGCCGCGCCAGCTTCGCGATCATCCAGTCGGTCACGACGATCAGGTCCCACTCGATCGCCTGACCGGCAGCCAACGGTTCGCGGATCTGGCCGAAGAAGCTTTGGTTGTCCTGGATGACTTCTTTGTAGTTGACGGTCGTGCCCGTCGCCTTCTGGAAGTCTTCGATCGTCGGGCGCTTCTTCCCGGCGCGATCGATGTATAGAGGCCAGTTGGCGAAGTTCAACTCACCATTGGCTTGAGTGGTGGTGAGCGTGTCCTTCTCTTCTTGCTGGCCACCATTCCCATCTTCGTCCTCGCCGGTCACGCCGCAAGCGGCAAGCCACGCGGCCATGGAGAGCCCCCCGGCGGTGACGCCTATGCGTCGCAACATGTCTCGCCTCGTGATCGGCGACACACCTCGACCCCGCGCTTGGTTCGCGAGGAGCCGGTTCACTTCCTCTTGACTCATGCGCCCTGTCCTCCCTGCTCGACGTCCGGACGTTTTCCCTTCTCCACTGCGAAGGTGTGTTCGGGTAGCCACGACAGGCGCACCCTGGTCCCCGGTGCCATCGCCGCTTCCGGCCGACCCAGATTCTGCACGTAGACGACGATCTTCCTGCCATCGCCCGTGATGCATTCGTAGGCGGTGCTGACCCCGGTGTAGGTCGAGATGTCGACCGTTGCGTCCACCGCGTTGGGCTCTTCCCGATCGGAGCTATCGGGCGTACGGATGTGGAGCTTCTCGGGCCGCACGCCGATGCGCACCGCTCCCTCGCGTCGGGGGAGTCTCTCCGCCGGTAGGGAGATCGTCGTCCCGACCGCGAGTCGCACCTTCGCCCGGTCACCTTCGACGCCTTCGATCTCGCCTTCGAGGAGGTTCGACGCGCCCAGGAACGAGGCGACGAACTCCGTCTGGGGGCCCTCGTAGACATCGTGGGGGGCGCCGATCTGTTCGAAACGTCCGTCACTCATGACGGCGATACGGTCGGACATGGTCATGGCCTCTTCCTGGTCGTGGGTCACGTAGATGAACGTGATGCCGACCTCGGACTGGATCCGTTTCAACTCCAGCTGCATCTGCTTCCGGAGTTTCAGGTCCAATGCTCCGAGGGGTTCGTCCAGGAGCAGCACGCCCGGCCGGTTGACGAGCGCCCGAGCCAATGCGACGCGCTGCTGCTGTCCCCCTGAGAGTTGATCGATGCGCCGTCTCCCGTATCCCTCGAGATCGACGAGGGTCAGCATGTCCTGCACCCGGGAGTCGATGTCTTTCTTGGCTACCTTCTTTCGTTTGAGCCCGTAGGCGACGTTCTCCGTCACGTCGAGATGCGGGAAAAGCGCGTAGCTCTGGAAGACGGTGTTGACGTTGCGCTTGTACGCCGGAAGCGTGGTGACGTCTCGGTCTCCCAACGTTATCCGACCGGATGTGGGCGCTTCGAAGCCACCGATCATCCGCAGCGTGGTCGTCTTGCCGCACCCCGAAGGTCCGAGTAGCGAGAAGAACTCGCCCTCCTCGACCAGCAGGGAGATGTCGTCGACGGCGACCGTTTCCTTGAAAGTCTTCGTGACGCCTTCGAGACGTACGTCGCTCATCCGGGAGCCGTCCCGTGCTCGGCTTGGTGGCGGACGTACTCCTTGTACGGGTACCACCACGACTTCATGTCCATCTTCGTGTCGATGTGGACGTGTTTGGCTTGGCGGAAGTCCTCGAGTCCCTCGGGCCCAAGCTCCCGTCCGTTGCCGGACGCCTTCATCCCGCCGAACGGCGCCGCTTCGTTGTCAGTCAGGGGGTCGTTGAACCACACCGTCCCGGCCTCGATCTCTTCCATCGCCTTGAGCATGTAGTCGAGACGCAGGGTGTAGACGTTCGCTCCTAGGCCGTAGTCGCTGGAGTTGGTGCGTTCGATCGCCTCGTCGAGCGATGACACCCGGGCGATCGGCGCGACCGGGCCGAAGGTCTCTTCGCGGAACAGGTCCATGGACTCGTCGACGTCCACAACCACCGCGGGGTTCAGGAAGTAGCCCCTGTCGGAGCTACGGTCACCGCCGACGAGGACCCTGGCCCCGGCCCCGCGCGCGGCGGCCAGCTGGGCTTCGACGCGATCTCGTTGCACGCCCCGAACGAGCGGGCCGACGTCGGTAGCATCGTCCATCGGGTCGCCGACGACCAACTTCTGCGTCTCGCTCATGAACGCCTCGACGAAGTCGTCGTAGATGTCGCCCAGGACGTAGAAGCGCTCGGCGGAGGTGCATACCTGGCCCGTATTCAGGTACGCGGCCCACACGGCACCCTTGGCCGCGACTTCGAGCTGAACGTCTTCGCACACGATGAAAGCGTCCTTCCCGCCGAGCTCGAGATGGACCTTCTTCAGGGTGTCTGCGGCCGAACGCATGACGTTCCTGCCGGTCTCGACCGAGCCGGTGAAGGCGATCAGGGGGACGTCGGGAGAGGCAACCAGGGTCCGCCCGACCTCCGCTTCACCGGTAACGACGTTGAGCACGCCGGACGGGAAGAGCTTCGCCATCGCCTCACACATCTCGAGCGTCGACAGCGGGGTGTACGGCGACGGCTTCACGATCACGGTGTTGCCGGCGGCCAGAGCAGGCGCGAGTTTCCACATCAACAGCAGGATGGGATAGTTCCACGGCACGATGGCCGCGACCGGACCGAACGGCTCCTTCACGACGAGATTCAGTTGCCCGGCTTCGCCCGACGGGATGACGCGTCCACGCTCCATGCGTCCGAGCTCCGCGTAGAAGCCCAGGCACGATGCGCTCCAACCCATCTCGTCGCGGTTCTCTACCAGTGGCTTGCCACCCTCCCGTGTCAAAGTCACCGCGAGGGAGTCGGCGTTGGCGGTTATCCACTCGGCGAAGGAGTGGAGCATCTCGGCGCGCTCCGGGGCCGGCGTGCGCTTCCAATCTCGGAAGGCGTTCTTGGCCGAAAGGATGGCAGCTTCGACCTGATCGGCAGTGGCGGAGTTGACCTCGGTGATCGTCTCCTCGGTCGCCGGATTCACGACGGCGACGGGGGCACCCTGACCCTCGACTATCTGGCCGTCTATGAGCACTCGTCCCCGTCCCTCCTACGCCGCCGCGTCTGTCGCTCTGAGGGCATCGATCAAGACGTCGAGACCTTCGTCGAGGTCCTCTTCGCTTATGACGAGCGGTGCCATCAACCTCACTACGTTGTCGTAAGTGCCCGCTTTCAAGACCAGGACTCCAGACTCGTAGCAGGCGTTGATCACGGCTGCGGCGGCCGTCTTCGCGGGCTCCTTCGTGCGCTTGTCGGTAACGAGCTCGATACCGATCATGGGACCAAGACCTCGTACATCGCCGACGACGTTCAGTTCGTCAACCAGCGGGTCCAGGCGGCCCCGGATGTGTTCGCCCTGCCGCGTCGCTCGTTCGAGGAGGTCGCCTTCGCTGAGCTCGGTGAGCACCGCGAGCGCGGCAGCACAGGCGACGGGGTTCCCCCCGTAGGTCCCGCCCAGGCCGGCGACGTGCGGCGCGTCCATCACCTCAGCGAGCCCCGTCACGGCGGAGAGCGGGAGGCCGGAAGCCAGCGACTTGGCGGTGGTGATCATGTCCGGTACCACGTCGTAGTGCTCGGCGGCGAACATCTTCCCGGTGCGTCCGAGCCCCGACTGGATCTCGTCGTCGATGAACAAGATGTCGCGTTCGGAGCAGATCTCTCTCAGAGCGACCATGAAGTCGTGCGGGGCGGGGATGTAGCCCCCCTCGCCCTGCACGGGCTCGAGGATGACGGCGGCCACGGACTCGGAGCCAAGCTGAGAGTCGATGACGTCCGCCGCGTATTCGGCGCATGCCAAGCCTACGGTCTCGGAAGTGCCGATCGGAGGCCGGTACTCGTAGGGGAATGGAAGGCGATAGATCTCGGGCGCGTATGGTCCGAAGCCCTTCTTGTAAGGCATCTCCTTCGCGGTCAGCGTCATCCCGACGAGGGTGCGGCCGTGGAACGCGTTCGAGAAGCACACGATCGCCGACCGGTCCGTCGCGTAACGAGCGATCTTCACTGCGTTCTCGACCGCTTCGGCCCCCGAGTTCGCGAGCATGGTCTTCTTGGGATGGTCTCCCGGCACGAGGCGGTTCAAGGTCTCGGCGACCTCCACGTAACCCGTGTACATGGAAACGTGGAAGCACTCGTGGACGGTCTTCTCGACCTGCTCCCGCACCGCAGCCAACACGCGCGGGTGGTTCCGACCCAGGTTCAACACGGCCAGCCCACCGGCGAGATCGATGAACGTGTTGCCATCGACGTCGGTGACCCTGGCTCCCTCGCCCCGGTCGACGAATATGGGCACGGTGTTGAACACCGCACGAGGCACCGCCTCTTCCCGGCGTTTTGTCCATTCCGTCGAATCGGGGCCGGGGACCCCGCCGGACACGTCGCGCGTCACCTGAGCCTCCCGTCGATGGCCGCTCCGGGGCGGAGCGCTCCGTACGAAACACGGCCGCGGGGCGACGCTAGCACCGGGCTTCGGGGAATCCGTAGGTTCTGCACGGCACAGGTGCAAATGGTGGTTTGTACACTCGGTACATGCCGATAACGGTGCGCGATCTTCTGGACCTTCCGGGCCTGGGCCTGAGCCTCGTCGCGGGCGAAGCGGGGCTGGATCACAGCATCCGCTGGGCCCACATCTCGGAGCTCCAGGACCCGACCCCCTGGCTCAAGGGCGGCGAGTTCCTGCTGACGACCGGCATGGGACTGGCCGGGTCGCCCGCGCTCCAGCGCGCCTACATCCGGCGTCTGGTCGGAGCGGATCTCGCAGGGCTCGGATTCGGCCTCGGCTTCGGGTTCGACGAGATCCCCGCCCCCATCAAGCGCGCGGCCGAACGGGAGGGATTCCCACTGCTCGAGGTCCCCTACCCGGTTCCGTTCATCGCCATCGCCGAAGCCGTGTCCTCTCGGCTTGCAGAAGACCGCCTGCGCGACGCTCAGCTCGCCGTCGACGTGCACGACCGGCTGGCGGGCCTGGTGCTCGAGGGAGCCGACGCGACCGCCGTCCTGGAGCAAGTCGTGGAGCTGATCGATGGATGGGCTGTGCTCTTCGACTCCAAGGGCAGGACGCTGGCGACCGCTGCGGTCGAACGGGGCATGCCGGACGCCGCCCGGCTGTGGGGCGGCCTCGCTTCGTCGGTGCTTGCTCCGGGTGGTGTCCGGACCGCGTCCGAAACGGGTCCCTGGGGCGCTCGCGTCGCGCTCGCCGTGATCGCCGGCAAACGTCACGAAGGCGCCTTGGTCTGTGGAAGGTCCCGCCGCTTCGAGCAGCGCGATCGCATCGTCGTCCACCACGCCGTCACCGTTCTGGGTCTGTTACTGACCTCGCGACGCGCCGTGCTCGATGCGGAATGGAAGGTTGCGGGCGACGTTCTCGACCAGGCCTTCGAAGGGCGTTACGCGGGGGACGACCTGGAACGCCGGCTCGAGCGTGTTGGCTTCGCTCCCGGTGCCCCGTTGTCGATCCTCATCGTCGAGACGGGCGGAGGCGGTGACGGGCCGGCGCTCCGCGATCTCGCTCTGACCGTTGAAAGGATCGTCGAACCCATGGTGGATTCGATCCGAACGACGGTGCTAGCCGAACGCGTAGCCGCGCTCGTCGTGCACGATGATGCGCAGGCCCTCGCCGAGGAAGTCATAGCGCGATTGGATGAGCACAACCGTGTCCCGGGTGTGATCGATAAGGTTCGCATCGGGGCAGCCGCGGTGGACGATATCGGAACGTTGCATCACGGCTACCTGTCGGCGACGTTCGCGCTGCGCGCGGCTCCCACCCATCGCGTCGCCTCGCCCAGCGATCTGGGTTCGTACGGCCTCCTGCTTGGGGCGCAGGCGAGGCCTGTGCTCGACGGATTCGTGACGATGGTCCTCGGCCCCCTTGTGGACCGCGACCGCGAGAGATCTTCCGACCTGGTTACGTCCGTCCGCGCGTTCATCGAAGCCGGCGGGCGCTGGGAGGCCGGCGCCGAAGCTCTCGGCATCCACCGGCATACCTTGCGCTATCGCGTCCGCCAGGCGGAGGAGTTGCTGGGCCGTGACCTCTCGAACGAGGATGACCGGCTGGAGATCCTCTTGGCCCTCAAAGCCATGGAGATCCTCGACAGCTAACGAACCCTTCGCGAGTCGCCGCGACTAGCCGATCTTCGGCATGACCTCTTGCTTGAAGAAGTCGAAGAAGCCGTTCTGGTCGGGTCCGACCTGGTGGATGAACACGGCGTCGAACCCAGCATCGCCGTACGCACGGATGCTCTCGAGGTGCCGTTCGGGATCGGGCCCACAGGGGATGGACTCGCCGAGCTCGTCCTGGGTGACGAGCTCGCACGCCTGCTCGAAATGCGCGGGCGTAGCCAGGACCTGACCGAGCTCGCCGGGCAGGGCGACGTTGGGCCACCACTCCAGGGCGGTCTTCTTGGCCTCGTCCTCGGAGGCAGCCCAGCAGACGGTTACCTCACGGACTGTGCCCTTGTTTGTCGGTCCACGGATGGTAGTGATCGGAGATGGCGGCGAACCCGAACCCGAGCTCCTCGGCGCGTCCCGCGTAGCGGATCAAGTCGTTCGCCGAGTGCTCTTCGCTGGACAGCTTGTAGCCGATCTGCATCAGGGAACCTCCGTTGCCCGTTCGGGAGGATGTTCAGGGGGGTATGTCGTAGTAGTCCTCCTACCCTGGACCACAGGCGAGAAACGAGGGGTGCGATGGCCGAGAAGAAGCCCATCGATGTGCCGGAGGCCGACGCGCAGGAACAGGATCGTGACTGGGTGCCGCAGGAGCACCTGGACGAGAATCCGAGGGTGGACGTAGACGTCCCGGAGGCCGATGCGCTCGACCAGGCTCGGGGGGTCGACCTGGACGAGGAGTCGGATTTCCCCACGCGCTAGCCCGGCGTCCAGGCAGATCTTTTCGCCGCTGGGTGGGGTGGCAAAGATTTCGACGAAGCTGCCTATCGGATAGCGGTCTTTTGTTATGAAGCAACTTGGTTTCCCGTGAGCTGAATCGGCGTTGCCGACAAGTGTTCGCCGCCGCCGACCCCCGGACGGGGGCCACCCCCGATAAGTTCCCTGATCCGAACCCCTACTTCGCCGGCGCGCCGTAGAGATGGCAGATGAGCTGTACGAGGGCCGCCGAACGCGCGGGGGCGCTGTCGCGCCACCATGCGAGCCAGACGGCGACGGGCTGGGCGTCGCGCACCGGCCGGTAGACGATCCCCGGACGCGGGTGTTGGCGCGCGGTGGCCTCGGGGGAGAGGCCGATGGCCTGACCGGCGGCTATGAGGGTGAGCCAGTCCTCGATGCCGTGCACCGTGCGCGTCGCTGCGGGCCCGGCGTCCGCCGGCCACAGGTCCGGGGTCGTTGTGCCGGTGAGGGGATCCACCGCGACAGTGCGGCCGATGAAGTCGTTAAGGGTGAGGCTGCGCCGGCGGGCGAGCGGGTCGGCGCTGGCCACAGCCGCGTACCGCGGTTCGACCCCGACCAGAACGGTGGTGAATCTCTCATCCGTGAGGGGGCGGCGGAGCACGGCCACTTCGGCAACGCCCTCAGCGAGTCCGGCGGTGGGGGTGCTGGACTGGACGAAGCGCAGTTCGGAGCCAGGATGGCTGGCCGCCCACAGTTGCTGCGCGGTGATGGTGTGTCGCCCTAGCGCAGCCCAGGCGTAGCCAACCCGGAGCTCGGAGGGCGTCTCAGCGGCGACACGGGTGATCGCGGCGGCCTCCTCGAGCACACGCCGGGCGTGTCCAATGATCCGCGCGCCCGTGGCGGTCAAGGACAGGTCCCGCGTGGTGCGCCGAAGCACGGGAGCCCCGACGGCTCGCTCCAGTGCCGAGATGGCACGGGACACCGACGCCTGTGAGATCGCCAACGCCACGCCGGCTTCGGTGAAGCTGCCCTCATCGACGACAGCCACGAGCGCCCGCAGGTGCCGCAACTCTAGGTCCATACGCTAAGCGTATCAATGTTTGCATAAATCACGCTTGCCGTATCACATGAAGCATCCGACGCTAGACCCATGAGCGATGCCTCTTACACCGCGCCGGCGCCTTCGGCCGCCGCCAAGGCCCCCGGCGATGCCCGGTCCGGATCGCTGCTCGGCGGGGTCGTGACGATGCTTGGCAGCGGCCTGAGCAACCAGGTCGGCGCCGCCGTCGGCGCGCACGCGTTCGGTGCGATCGGTCCGGCGGGAGTGGTGGCCGTTCGCCAGGTCGTCGCGGCTGCGGTCCTTCTCCCGGTCGCCCGCCCGTCGATCCGGCGAATGACCTGGGCGCAGTCGTGGCCAACGCTGCTGCTGGCCGCGGTGTTCGCCTGTATGAACCTCGCGCTGTACACCGCCATCGACCGGATCGGGCTGGGTCTGGCGGTGACCCTAGAGTTCCTCGGCCCACTGGGCGTAGCGCTCGTTGCGTCGCGCACCCGCGTGCACCTCCTCGCCGCGCTGTCGGCTGCGGTTGGTGTGTACGTACTTGTGCTCCCGGGGCCGTCGAGTGATTACCTCGGCATCGGCCTGGCGCTGCTTGCCGCCGCGTGCTGGGCCGCCTACATCCTGCTCAACCGCATCGTCGGCGCCCGACTGCCCGGGCTGCAGGCCCCGGCGGTCGCTACGTCGATCTCGGCGTTGCTATATCTGCCGGTGCTGTTCGCGCTGAGCGAGCAGGGTCGGCTGAACGCGCTGCCGCTGGTGTACGCGATCACAGCCGGAGTGCTGTCGTCGGTCGTGCCCTACGCCGCCGACCTCACCGTGTTGCGCCACATCCCCGCTCGCTTCTTCGGCACATTTATGAGCATGCACCCCGTCTGGGCGGCTCTCGCCGGGCTAGTGCTGCTCGGCCAGGTGCTTGCCGCCCACGAATGGATCGGGATCGTGCTGGTCGCACTCTCCAACGCGGTCGCGGTCATCACTGCCAAGGGAGGTAAACGTCGCGAGGCAGTTCCTCCCACGACCTACAGCGCTTGATGCCGGCGACGCCACAGGCCTGCTTAGACCCGTCGGCCGATCGCACTATCGGACAGCCCGGCCTCGAGGGCTTGCTTGCGGAGGAGCAACCCGTGCTGCTGCGCCGCCATCAACGCGCAGTTCCCATCCGCTGCCAGCCAGCTCATCGGAGCATCGAAGCAGTGCCGGTGGTCCGCTTTACCTGATGGTCGCCACATGGCTCATTTGGAGTCCGGGCAGGCAACTTTGTAGCTTCTTGGCCGCTCGGCGGCGAAAGATCTACAAAGATATGTGCGACTAGACGGCTTCGCGTAGAGCTTCGATCTCGCGGTACTCCTCGAGGCGCATGAGCGCCTTCGATTCGATGTCGCGTACGCGCTTGCGGCTGAGGCCGAGCTCGCCGGCGATCTTCTCGAGGGTCTGGGGCTCGCCGCCGTCGATGCCGTAGCGCAGCCTGATCACCCTCTGTTCACGATCGGGGAGAGCCGCGACCGCCTTGCGCAGGTGCTCCTGTCGCAGGCTGACGTGCACCTCTTCCTCGAGCCCGTGGGGGCCGGTCACGATGAGATCACTGAGCCCGGTGTCGCCTTCCTCGCCGACGGGCTTGTCGAGCGACGTCACGATGCGAGCGGCCTCGCGCACCTCGCGCAGCTGCTTGAGCGACACCTTCGCCGCCTCCGCCACCTCTTCCTCGGTTGGAGCCCGGCCGAGGTGCTCGGCGAGGTCACGTTCGGCCTTCTCGATCTTGCGCTCGCGCTCGGTGACGTGCACCGGGATGCGGATCGTGCGCGCCTGGTTCTGCAGAGCGCGTCCGATCGCCTGGCGGATCCACCAGGTCGCGTAGGTAGAGAATTTGAAACCCTTACGCCAGTCGAACTTCTCGGTCGCGCGTATGAGCCCCAGGACTCCTTCCTGGATCAGATCCAGCAGTCCGAGGCCCTGGTTCTGATACTTCTTCGCCACGAACACGACGAGGCGAAGGTTGCTATTTATCATCCGGTTCTTCGCAGCCTGGTCGCCCGCCTCGATCTTCTTGGCCAACTCGACCTCTTCTTCGGCGTTCAGAAGCGGATAACGAGCGATCTCGTTCAGGAACAGTTGGACGCTGTCCATCGTGGCGGCTGCGAGCGCGCCGTTCCGATACTCCGCACGTTCGGAGTGATTCCCACAGTCATCGCTGAGTTCTATGCCGCGCTCCTCTATATCTCTATAGAGCGTGGTCGACTCTTGTTCGGAGAAGCTCAGCCGCTCTACCAGGGCGGATACCTCGGAGAGGTGCAGACACCCCTCTTTCTTGCCCGCCTCGAGCAGAGCATCTACCTCTGCCTGCTTCGTCGCTTGCGTCACCACGCCCATCTTTCCCCGTATCGCCTCCATAAGAAACGAGCTGGAGGTCCGGGACATTCCCTCAGCTCGATCTGGTCGGGATGCCCGTCGGGCCGGTCGGTACGGACGCTGGGACGACCGGCCGGTTGGTAGGGAGCCGGAGATCCATCCCGTCCACCTCCAGGATAACTGCCCCGAAGGGTTAGAGGCGGTATGCAGGGAGAGCCGGCGGGGCGTCGAGTGACTCGACTTCCCTAGTCCCTGGTTCCGAAGCTCTCCCGGAGGCCGTCCCCGGAGCCGACGATGTGCACCGCGGCTCGCTTCTCCTGCCCGGCGATGCCTTTGACCCGCTCGGATCGGTTCATGATCTCGTCGAGGCACTCGGGACACACGTTCTTCTTCACCCGATCCTTGCCTTCTTCGTACATCACCTCTTTGACCTGCCGCCGCGGCCCGTCCCTTCCACAGCGCTCACAGACGAACGTCTCCTCGGTCACATCTACCTCCTCGGCTGGCCCTGGCGCGCGCGTACCCCCTCACCTCCGACGCGAAACGGCCAAGCCGGCCACCAGACTGTATAAAGGCCCAGCGTGCGCTGGGCCGCGCCGGACCTTTCGATGGCCCCCACCCTCACTAGCATCGAACAGAGCACGGTTGACACCCAAGGGAGGGCCCGTTCCATGTATTCCAGCGGAATGTTCATCAACGGCGAGTGGGTAGAAGCGGCCTCCGGCAAGACCGATGAGATCGAGAACCCGGCGAACGAAGAGATCGTCGGCACCGTTCCGCGCGCCGCCAAGGAGGACGTCGACCGGGCGGTGGAAGCTGCGCGTGAGGCCTTCGAGGACGGTCGCTGGTCCGATCTCGGACCGGGCGAACGTGGAGCGGTCCTCACCAAGATGGGAGAGCTCGTCGAGGAGAAGGCTGAAGAGCTGTCTCGCCTCGAGGTCCTTCAGGGCGGCAAGACGATGAAGCTCGCGGCCGACGGCGATGTACCGATGACCGCGGATCAATTCAAGTACTTCGGCGGGATCGCGCGCGTTCTCGGAGGTGCGGCGACCGGCGAGTACCTCCCGGGTTACACCTCGTCGCTCCGCCGTGAGCCGGTCGGCGTGGTTGCGCAGGTAACGCCGTGGAACTACCCGATCATGATGGCGGTGTGGAAGCTGGGCCCCGCCCTCGCCGCCGGCAACACGGTCGTTATCAAGCCTGCTCCGTGGACTCCGTTCACGACGCTCGAGATCGCTCGCATCGCGCACGAGGCCGGGATGCCGGCCGGCGTCTTGAACGTGGTGACCGGCCGAGGACAAGAGGTGGGGGAGCCGCTCGTTTCGCACCCGGACATCGACATGGTCGCGTTGACGGGCTCGGTCGAGACCGCGACACGCATCATGCAGGTCGCGGCTCCAACGGTGAAACGCCTGCACTTCGAGCTTGGCGGGAAGGCGCCCTTCATCGTCTACGAGGATGCCGACATCGAGGCAGCCGCCCAGGGCGCGGTCGCAGGTTCGTTCATCAATACCGGGCAGGACTGCACGGCCGCGGCACGCATATACGTCCAGCGCCCCATCTGGGACGAGTTCATCGCCCGCGTGTCGGACCTGACGGCAACCGTGCGGCTCGGGGATCCGATGGAACGGACCACGGATATGGGCCCGCTCATCAACAAGGACCAGCAAGATCGCGTTCTAGGTTTCATCGATAGGGCGCAACAGCAGGGGGCGAAGGTGCTCATCGGGGGAGGCGTGCCCGAGGGTTACGACAAGGGCTACTGGGTCGAGCCCACCCTCATCTCGGGCGCGGACCAGAGATCAGAGATCGTGCAACACGAGGTCTTCGGCCCGGTCCCCACCTTCCTCCCGTTCGAGACCGAGGACGAGGTTCTCGCCAAGGCCAACGACGTCACCTATGGGCTGGCCGCCTCGGTGTGGACCCGGGACACGTTCAAGTCTCTGCGTGCGGCGAAGGCCCTGCGCTTCGGAACGATATGGATCAACGACCATCTCCCTCTCTCCCCCGAGATGCCCCACGGCGGCTTCAAGCAGTCGGGCTTCGGGAAGGACATGAGCATGCAGTCGCTCGAGGAGTACACGATCACGAAGCACGTGATGGCCGAGCTCTCGGGCGTTCCGCGCAAGGATTGGTACTACGTCGTCTTCGGCGACGAATGAGGCGACGACGTCTGGGAGGGGGTTGATCTGGGTGGCTGAGACGACCAGGTTCCTCGTGGCGGGTGAGTGGCGCTCGGGGAGCGAGACGTTCGACGTGACCGCGCCTTACGACGACGCGGTCGTCGCGCGGGTGGGCAAGCCGACCGAGAGGGACATCGAGGACGCGATCGGCGCGGCTCACCAAGCCTTCGAGGAGACTCGGAAGCTTCCCGTTCACGTTCGTGCCGAAGCTTTGATGCACATCTCCGCCCGGCTGAAAGAGCGCGCCGGCGAGGTGGCGGAGCTGATCGCCCGCGAGGGCGGCAAGCCGCTCAAATGGTCGAAGGTGGAAGCCGCACGCGCGGCGTCGACGTTCCGATGGGCGGCGGAGGTCCTCCGGCGCGGTGACGACGAGCTCCTGCGTCTGGATACCGAGGACTCACTCGGCTCGCGTCTCGGCGTCGTGAGGCGTTTCGCCCGCGGGCCGGTGCTGGCGATCACTCCGTTCAACTTCCCCGTGAACCTCGTGGCGCACAAGATGGCGCCGGCCCTGGCGGCGGGCAATCCCATCGTCATCAAGCCCGCCACGAAGACCCCGCTGGGCGCGTTGATGCTCGGCGGGCTCTACACGGAGACGGGGCTCCCTGCAGGCATGCTCAGCGTGCTGCCGGTCGGCGGCTCTGAAGCAGGCGAGATGGCCAAGGACGAACGCTTCAAGGTGCTGTCGTTCACCGGTTCGTCGGAGGTGGGCTGGGGTTTGCGCGAGGCGGATCCCAAGAAGCAGGTGACGCTCGAGCTCGGCGGCAACGCGGGTGTGATCGTTCACGAGGACGCGGACCTCGACATGGCCGCGCAGCGGGTCGCGTTCGGCGGCTACTACCAGGCCGGCCAGTCCTGCATCGCCGTGCAGCGGGTGCTGGTGCACGAGAACGTCGCCGACCCGTTCCGATCCAAACTCGTCGCGGAGGTGGAGAAGCTCAAGACCGGCGACCCGATGGACCCGGCCAGCGATGTCGGGCCGGTCGTCGATCACGATTCCCTGGGACGGATCTCGGAGTGGGTGGACGAGGCGGTTCAGGCGGGGGCCGAGGTGCTAACCGGTGGCAAGCGAGAGGACCCCTTCTACCTGCCCACGATCCTCACCCGCACGACGTCGGACATGAAGGTGTGCCAGCAGGAGATCTTCGGGCCGGTCGTGACCCTCGGCACGTATTCCGATTTCGAGGCGGCCATAGAAGAGGTCAACAACACCCCCTATGGGCTGCAAGCCGGGGTGTTCACCAAGGACATCGACAGGATCATGACCGCGCACCGGGACATCGAGGTCGGCGGCGTCATCGTCAACGACGTCTCTTCGTTCCGTGCCGATCAGATGCCATACGGCGGAACCAAGGACTCAGGGTTCGGGCGGGAAGGTCTTCGCTACGCGCTGGAGGAGATGACCGAGCCCCGTATCCTGGTCCTGTCACACGTCCCCCTCTAGGGACGAGGTTGTGGTCGTGGGACGCCTTGCGCGCTTGGCCTGGGCGTCCCCGACCTCACTCGTCGGCATCCTGCTGCTCCCTTTCTTCCGCAAGCGGTGGGTGACACGCGGCATCATCCTGGCCGAGGGGGCCTCGTGGCCGCGCCGCCTCGGATGGAAGTACCGAGCCATCACCTTCGGACACATCGTCCTCGCGCTCGAGGAGCTGGATGAGAAGACCCTGGCCCACGAGCTCGAGCACGTACGTCAGTACGAGAAGGCCGGCATCCTCTACGTGCCGCTCTACCTCCTCGCGTCGTTGCGAGCCGTCTTGAAGGGTGGCCACTACTACCGGGACAACTCCTTCGAGGTGGCCGCCCGCCGAGCAGCAGGATCGGCGGGCAGGCGGGCATAGAGCCGGCTCCGGTCCCGCCGGACCTCGAGGGGTCTTAGTTTCCGGCACGACGCGACGACGAAGGTGCGTTGCATCCTTCCCCTGGCGCCGCCCGACGGGTATCGTCTCGCCAGCATGAGGGGATCGAGACGTTCCTGGGTCGTCGGCGCCGTCGCCGCGATGTTCGTCGTCCGTCTCGCGCCGGTGGCTTCCGCGGCCGACCCCAGCGTCTCCCTATCGGCGTCTCGGACACGCCTCACCTTCGGTCAGTCGACCGTCCTGTCGGGCAAGATCTCGCCGGCGCCCGCGGGCGAGATCGTCAAGATCGTGGACGGGAACGGGAAAGTCAGGGGCCAGGATGAGACCAACGCGGCGGGTGAGTACGAGGTAACCCTTTGGCCCCGGAGGAACATGCGCTTCCGCGCGGACTGGGATGGCACCACGAGCGATCCGGTGAGGGTGTTGGTGCGTCCCATCGTTAGCGTCTCCCTCAGGGGCGTGCGGCTGTTCATGGGGGCCCGCGTCACCGGTTCGGTTCGACCGGCGCAGAGCGGCAGGGTCCTCCTCCAGCTCAAGAGGAACGGGCGGCTGGAGCGTTCGAAGCGCGTGTTCATGTCGGATGGGCGGTTCAAGGCCAAGTTCGGTATCCGCAAGCCCGGCTCGCATCGCGTCGTCGCCGTCTTCGACGGCCCGGATCACCTGCCGGGCCGAGGTCGCTCGGCGCTGTCGTCACCGGCCATGCCTTCGCTGTCGAAGGGCTCCCGCTCGATCTATGTCCGGGCGCTCGAGGGCCGGCTACGCGATCTTGGTTATCGCCTGCTCGGCGTCGACCGGACCTACACTCACACGACGGCCGATGCGGTGCGAGCCTTCAACAAGGTGCAACGGAGGGAGCGGCTGGGCTCCGTTTCGGAGTCCACCTGGCGCGCCCTCGCATCTCCTACGCGCCCGAGGCCGCGGTCCTCGACGCCCAGGTACCACATCGAGGTGGATCAGACCAAACAGGTGCTGTACCGCGTCAGGCGTGGTCGCGTCATCACGATCCTGCACGTTTCCACCGGGGCGAGCGGCGCCACCCACGACGGCCGGTACACGTTCTTCCGCCGGGTCAACGGCTACAGCCCCAACCGCCTCTACTACCCGGTGTACTTCGACGGCCTCCGTGCCATCCACGGCTGGCCGTCGGTGCCCACCTATCCCGCTTCGCATGGGTGCGTCCGGGTGCCGATGTGGGCGGCGAAGTGGCTGAGCAGGAAGGTCGAACTCGGCCACAAGATAGTCATCTACCACTGAGCCGCGAGAGCCGCGGAAACCGAGCTATTCCGCCTTCAGCGCGGCGACCCGGCCCCCTGCGGCGCGGGCGAGCTCGTTCGGATCGATGGGGAAGACCGTGTCCGGCCTGCCGGCCGCGGCCCAGACCTCGTCGAAGCGCAGCAGGTCCCGATCGACGATCACGGGGAGCTCGTTCAGGTGGCCGAACGGCGGGACGCCGCCGATCGAGAAACCGGTGGCCGACTTCGTCAGCGCCGCGTCCGCCTTGGCGACCGCGCCGACCTCGGCGGCGGCCGCCGCACGTCGGGGGTCCAGCCGGTTGGCCCCAGAGACCAGGAAGAGCAGCGCCCGGCCATCCGCCTGGAACACCAACGACTTCACGATCGCGGCGACGTCGCAACCGATCTCGTTGGCCGCCTGCTCGGCCGTGCGGGTCTCGTTCTCGAACGTGACGGGTTCGATGTCGAGCCCCGATCGCCGGGCCCCCGCGACGACCCGGGCGACACGAGGTTCGTTGGGGTCCGCAGGCCGCATCCGCGAACCATAGAACGCGGAACGACCCCCCGGGAGGGAGGTCGTTCCGAGCCTCGTTTGTCCGTCCGGTCGCGGGCTCCGGGCCGGATGCGGAGGCGAAGTTAGAAGCGGTCGGTGGTGGTCCGAGTGGCGCGGCCCCCTGCGAACCTGCGGTACAGGAAGAGCAGGAGCATCGCTACGACGATGGCTCCGATCCAGTCGACCCCCTCGGTGTCGGGCAAGATCGCACCGAAGATCCAACCTCCGATGAGCGCACCCACGATACCGAGCACGATCGTTCCGATGATGCCGATCGGGTCGGGGCCCGGCATCAACAACCGAGCGATCAGACCGACGACGAGACCGACGAGCACGAAGATCAAGATCTCACCCACGGGGACCTCCTTGGACCTGGGCGGGCACTGTTCTGATGCTCGCCGGTCATACCCTTGGCCCCTAACCGCAAAACCAGAGTCAGCCGGGAACGGCCGGGCCGTGACCGACTTGTCCCATCCGACCTCGAGGAGGTTCATGGGTTACAGCTATCGCGACAAGATCGTCGTGATCACCGGTGCCTCCAGTGGGATCGGCCGAGCCGCGGCGCTCGACCTCGCAGACCGTGGTGCGACCGTCTGCGCCGTGGCGCGGCGAGAGGACCGGCTGCGCGAGCTCGTCGAGACCCTCCCGGGCGACG
>WHSQ01000530.1 GCA_009380005.1 Actinomycetota bacterium
GACACTCTTCCTGCAAATGTGGAGCGGGCAGGGCCGACCCTACGCCGACGCAAAACTCAAGACAACCGTCAAAGTCTTCGAGCCAGAGGTGCTCTACGCCGCGTCCGGGACTTCGCCCGGAAGCGGTGGCCCCTTCGGGGCAGCACAAACTGGCGATCCGCCACGCTCAGCCGATCGCTCTGGCCCGAGCCGTTGAAACCTTCCGCTGGTTGCGCCCTATGGTCCCGGATCCGAGACGAGGCATCTGCGACAACCACCGTCGTGATCGGCTCGCCGTATTCGTGCTGGTCACAGTGCCAGAAGCGGGCACCCTATGGTCCGAACCGGACGAGGCGTCTGCGCCCACTCCCGCACCGAGTACAGTCTGCACGCTCCCAACGTCATCGACAAGACTTCGACCTTCGACTTCGACGAGAAGGCGCCAAGCGCCTAGCTGGCGCACCCGGCATCCGAGCCCTGACAGTCCCCAAGTCAGAAGATCCCCATTTGCTTGAGGAGATCGGAAAGACTCTGGCTGTCCCGGTCATCGCGCTCATCGAGACAGCATGTGGCCTCCTCCGTGCACTGGACATCGCGACCGCACCGGCGGTGGAACTGGCCTTCGGATCGATCGACTTCTCCCTGGA
>WHSQ01000531.1 GCA_009380005.1 Actinomycetota bacterium
CTGCTCTTTCTTGGAGCCACGGTGATGACGTGGCAGTTTCCGGACCGAGAACGCATAGCACCCATGCTGGTCGCCGTCCCTGGCCTGATGCTGTCATGCGGGGTGCTGCTCAAGGAGGTGCGGTCGACCCTGGTCCGGGATGCTCGTGGAGATCCTCGGTCGGAGGGCTCGCAGGCTGCAGCTGGCTCGATTGAAGCGGAGCCAGAGAATGGTGCTGCGATCACGATTGATGCCGCCAACGCGAACATGAGCAGTAATGATGTCGTGCGCATCGGCTGGACGGCGGTGTTCTTCTTTGGTGTGGTGCTGTTTGGCTTCCGCTTGGCTCCCCCTGTGGTTGTGGGCTTGTACAGCTGGCGCGCCGGCGAACCGCCAATCCTGGCGGTTGTCATGGGGGCCGTTGCCTACTTGCTTATGCAGGGGTTTGGCGCGCTGTTTGGGCTTCGGTTCCCCCCCGGAGTGCTCATGGGATGATTCGAGGGTGCGTAGCCCACAGGGCAAGGTGGCGTTCAAGCTATGGTGACGGTGATCTGTGGCGGTCGTGAGTTACCAGCGCTGACAGGCGTTGCGCTAGTGCCGTGTCAGGCAACGTTTGCGCGTTTGACGAGTTCGCGTAGCGTTTTGT
>WHSQ01000532.1 GCA_009380005.1 Actinomycetota bacterium
CGAACATATCCCGGTCGCCGTCCTCCTCGTCGGCGTGCGCCAGTGTCTCCTGGGCGAAGAGGCCGGGGTAGCGCGCTGCGGCTCTGCCCAGGGCGTCTCGTGCCCGCATCCGTCGTCTGCGGTACCGCTTGTATTTCTGCACGATCCATCGGACCAGGTAGTCGTTGATCCGGTTGAGGCTGGGGACCAGCGCCGACGGGTAGTATCGCCCGTAGTAGTTGATCCACCCCCGCACGATCGCGTTAATGTCCTGTGCGAGGCCCTTCAGGTTTGCTCCACTGCGCAGATGCAGCCGCCAGGAGCGGATCTGTTTCCGGATGTGCTTGGCGGCTTCGTCGCTGATGGCCGGGTTGAAACCGTAGAAATACTTCCCGTGCTTCGTCCGGACCTTCCGCACCCGAAACCCGTACCCCAAGAAGGTGAACGAGGTGTGTTCGTACGAGCCGCACCTCGTGCTGTCCTTGCAGTACACGATGCGGGTCTTGTCGGGATGCAATTGCAACCCCCCGCATTCGCCCAATCGCCCCGCTATCGCCTCCCGCACGTGGTGTGCTTCGGCTTCGCTGCGGCAGTGGACCACCACATCATCGCAATACCGCTCGAACCTGACGGCCGGGAACTCCCG
>WHSQ01000533.1 GCA_009380005.1 Actinomycetota bacterium
TGAGAGACCTCGGGCCGGGTGCCCCGGGGCTGGAGATCAGGAGCCGCGGTTGTCGCGCATGGCCCAGCGCGCCCCTTTGGGCAACGAGAAACCGTGCCCTGCGGCTTGGCGCAGCGCGTCCATCAGGTCGCTGGCGGCCTGGGTCAACGGCCGCGCCGGATCGTAGAACAGACAGATGCCTCGTTCCAGGACCGGTGCGTGGAGAACCTTTGCCCGCACCCCCGCGAAACGCACCATGGGAACCACCAGGCCGGGCACGATCGAAACCCCCAGCCCGGCGGCTGTCAAGCCGGCTACCGCACCGATGTCTCGGGCCTCAGTGATGGACCCGAGCCCGACACCGGCGGTTTGCAAGGCGCGATCGACGTACGCGCGAATGCTGCTGGCCTCGTCGAACGCGACGAAAGGCTCTCCGTCGAAGTCGGCCCAGGTCAGCCGCGACGACCGCTCGAACCTATGTCCGGGGGGATACACGCAGAAGAAGCGGTCTACGGCGATGCGCTCAGCGCACAGGCCACTCGGTGGACTGGGCATGGCCGCTATCGCGAAGTCGACGGCGCCATGCGACACGGGTCGCGTCGCAGCCTCGGTGTAAATGAGGACGGGCGTAGGTTCCCTCTCAA
>WHSQ01000534.1 GCA_009380005.1 Actinomycetota bacterium
CCTCCCACACGAGAAGTGACCAAATCCACGAGCCACACCTTCTTCAATGGCCCCACCTTTATCTCGTCCAGACGGCCGAGCGCCGCGAAACAGTGAACGCCGGCTTGCGCCTGCCACCCAGTCCCAAGCAGCGCCATCACCCGCGCATCCTCGCGGGCGAGGTGCTTCGCCCCCACGGCCCCAGTGCCGGCGACCCGGAACTTCTGAAGATAGCCGTCATGGATGATGGCCAGAAGCTCGCCAGTGAGGGAGCTATAGAGGTACACCAAGCCACAGAACTTACGGTCCGCTGTCCCGGGAACCCGGCGCTGGTGCAGCCTACCCTCGCGTTCAATATAGGTGATGATGTCAGAATCTATGCGATCGGCAGTTACATCGAGGCTGGCGATGGCGCCACTTAGCGATGTATACGCGTGATGCGCAGGCGTCCCGCCAGCCGGAAACTGGGGACCGTAATCCTTTTCCTCGCGCGGGGTGAAAACGCGGTAAGGCGGCGCATTGACCGCACCGCCGGTTGCGAGTTCGAGGGCCGCATGTTCCAGGCTCTCGTTCACCGCCGCGGCCGTAAGGACCTTCTCCACGGTGGGGTTGTCAACCCAGGATGTTCATTAAGGGTGTCTG
>WHSQ01000535.1 GCA_009380005.1 Actinomycetota bacterium
ATCGCATGGAGACTTGGCAAAAGCCGTCTCCGCGCTCAACCCGAAGGCGGGGGAGGGGAAGTAGATGCGTCCGTTCTTTCCGTACTACGGGTCGAAATGGAACATCGCCCGGCACTATCCGCGCCCTGCTTACGGCCGGGTAGTCGAGCCCTTTGCCGGTTCCGCCGCCTACGCCACGTTCTACGACTGCCCGCAGGTCGATCTGTTCGACGCTGATCCGGTCGTCGCCGGCACATGGGCTTACCTGATGCGCGCGACTGCGCCCGAAATCGCCGCCCTGCCCGAAATGCCGGAGGTCGGTGACAGCGTTGATAACTACGACCTTCCCCAGGAGGCCAAATGGCTCATCGGCTTCTGGCTCAACAGGGGTAGCGCGCAGCCGAAGAAATCGCGCACGGCTTACTCTGCGCGGACCGATAGGGCGCAGCTAAACTGGGGCCCGCGGGCCAAGGAGCGCATCATCGCGCAGTTGCCTGCGCTCGCCGGGTGGACAGTTACGAACGCGCCGTACTCGGCCGCGCCGGACTCTGAGGCCACATGGTTTATCGACCCGCCTTATGGCGACAAGGGCAAGTTCTATCGGGTCACATTCTCCGACTACTACGAGCTAGGCGCCTGGAC
>WHSQ01000536.1 GCA_009380005.1 Actinomycetota bacterium
TCCTAAACCCGGGAGGCGACGCCGAGGAGGCGAACCTTCCCGGTCACGGCACTAGAGGGCGACCGTGGCAACAGTCCGGCCACCCGCAACGCCCGGCTGACAGCGATCCGTTCGCTGTTCCGCTACGCCGCCCTGCGCCACCCCGAACATGCCGAGCTGATCCAGCGGGTGCTGTAGGGCGACATCTTCGTTGTGGTCGGCCCCGCGTTTTCCGGACAGTCGCTGAGGTGAAAATACCTTGAGTGCAAGCGCGTTGGCTTTCCCGAGGGGTGGTCTCGGGTTGGCTGTGAGGGACGGGCTACGCGGCGTTGTCGAGCGTGACGGTGTGGCCGAGGGCTTCGAGCTGGCGGACGAGCCGCTTGACGTGGGCGTGGCTGTTGCGGCGCAGGAAGTAGTCGGCGCCCAGGTCGCTGTAGGGCTGGTCTCGGTCGAGCAGGTGGTAGGCGATGATCAGGATGGAATGGCCCGCGGCGACGGCGGCTTTGCGGGCGCCGCGGCGTCCGCGGATTCGGGCGTAGTGCGCGGCCAGGTAGGTGTGCTTGCTGCGCGCGGCGGCGTGGGCGGCTTCGACCAGCGCCTTGCGCAGCCATTTGGAGCCCTTGCGGGTCTTGCCGGAG
>WHSQ01000537.1 GCA_009380005.1 Actinomycetota bacterium
CATCCGGTTAAGACTTCATTATTCCAAATACGAAGCTCGCCCCGCCAGAGGTATCCGCCTTCTTCGAATGCCTGGGTTCCCCTCGTAATCGCTACAACCTCCGCCACGTCGCCGCGTTGACGCAATGTGACCTGATGAGGATTGAGAACTTCGTTACCGTCCTTCCATGTCTGCCAGCACCCCCACCACTCTCCGTCCAAGTCAACCCGGTGAGTCTCTTCCCCGGCTAGCTCGTCAATCGTGATTTGCAGGGCTCTCGCGATCGCGCGAGCCACCGAGAGCGTCGGCTGCGTCTCGCCTGACTCGTACCGGCGTATCTGTCGCTTGTCCACTCCCACACGGTCGGCCAGTTCGCCCTGTGAGAGCCCCAGGTCGTCTCGCCGTCGCCTTATCACTTCATGCATGTCCATGTCTCCCATGATCGGGGACGGTCCTGTCCTACGCAACGGACGGTCGCGCCCTCTACTGGGGGCAAATAAGTCCTTGACAGAGGACGCGTACGCCCTCATAGTAGGGGACGTAAAGGTCCTCTACCGAGGACGTTAGCGCCCCTCGGGGCCTCTAGCCCGAGTTTCCTGGATGACGTTGTAGCGAGTTGCAAAGCCGCAGTTCAGAG
>WHSQ01000538.1 GCA_009380005.1 Actinomycetota bacterium
GGCTTCGCTCCCCGGCAGCACCGCCGGCAGCCACAACTACTTCAGGAGCCCCGGATTTCTTGCTGGTCGTGGGAGCACCGCTGGCCTCGGGGTACAGGGGGCGCCCACCCCGGTCGTGTCTCGTGCATGTGGAACGTGGAAACCCCGTCAGGGTCCGGGTCGCCGTCATGGCTTCCGGCAAGCCGACCGTAAGGAAAGCCCAACCCCCTGGCGGGAACAGGATGCCCAAGAAGCGAATGCCGGCATGCCGAAAGGCGACAGGAAAGCGGGACATCGTGATCGGCCCTCCGCTGGTCGTCTCGCATAACTGGCCGGATACCGAGCCTGATGCCCGGACGCGAAAAGCGTGCTGACGTGTGGCAGGTGAGCCTTTGCAGACGAACTGTGGGAACCGCCGGAACCGAAGGACAAGTTAGACACCTATGGTGAACGGACCTGAAGACTCCCCGCGTGTGGAACTGGGCCACGTCGATTGGGACTCCATCGACTGGGTTCTTCCCGAGCGGGAGGTACGGCGGCTACGCCAGCGGATCTTCAAGGCGACGCAGGAAGGTGACTGGCCCAAGGTCAGTAACTTGCAGAAGTTGATGTTGCGTTCCCGGTCGAACACGCTGGT
>WHSQ01000539.1 GCA_009380005.1 Actinomycetota bacterium
CCTCAAACCTCGTTCCCGGTGACACCAACGGTGAAGCCGACGCCTTCGTCCACGATATGTCCACCGGCGTAACGACCCGCATCAGTGTCAACAGTGCTGGGATCCAAGCCGAGGGCAGGTCGTCTGACCCGTCGATCTCGGGGGACGGCCGGTATCTTGTTTTCAGTTCCGACGCGTCGAACCTGGTGGCAGACGACACCAACGGCGATGGGGACATTTTCATCCACGACCGGACGACAGGCGAAACCACCCGCGTCTCCATTGACAGCACGGGAACCCAAGCTAACAACGTTTCAGTAGATCCGACGATCTCCGCGAATGGGGAACATGTGGCCTTCGTCTCGGTGGCCACAAACCTGGTAGCCGACGACAGCAACAGCACCCGGGACGTCTTCGTCCACGACACCACCACCGGGGAGACCAGACGGGTCAGTGTCGACGACGACGGGACAGAAGGAGACGGGTTCTCCGAGCATGCCGCAATCTCCGGAAACGGCCGCTACGTTGCTTTCGATTCGGTCGCCGCCAACCTGGTCCCCTTCGACACCAACATGGTGAGCGACGTGTTCGTCCATCAGTATCTCCCCGATCCGCCGCCATCGACCACAACCACGT
>WHSQ01000053.1 GCA_009380005.1 Actinomycetota bacterium
GATCCTCGATAACCTCGCTGCGTACTGTCAACGAATCTCTGACTCAGGACACTAGTCACACCCGCTCGATAACTTCCCGGGATGCTCCCAGAGCTCATCCGGTCTCTCGTTCCGCCCCGTTGCATCCGGTGTGGCGTCGCGGGTAGCGCCCTCTGCGCGGGATGCCGATCACAGCTGCCGCCTCCCACCGAAGGCGCTCGCTTTGCGTTCGTCGACCGGGTCCTCTGCCCTTGGGATTACGACGGCGCCGCCCGGAAGCTGATCCTCGATCTCAAGCTCCGTGGGCTATCGGCCGCCGCCGATCCCCTTGTCGACGGGATGGTGGAACTGGCTCTCCGCAAGGGGGTCGCCGCCTCCTGGGTCACTTGGGTGCCCTGCCGGACCGCCGATCGCCGACGCCGGGGCTTCGACCATGCGGAGGTCCTGGCCCGCGGCGTGGCTCGCCGGTTAGGACTACCTCGGCGTCTGGTCCTTTCCCGGATCGGCGTGGCGGCGGACCAGGTCGGGCTCAGCGCCACGCAACGCGCTCGCAACCTGGAGCACGCCTTCGGCTGTCGAGAGGTCGGGGGTCGAGTCCTGCTCGTCGACGACCTCGTGACCACGGGGGCCACGGCGTCCGCCTGCGCTCGGATGCTGCGAGCCTCGGGAGCGATCGGGGTCGAGGTGCTATCAGCCTGCAGGGCCTGAATGACCATGCGCGCATAGGCAGGGATGACTAAATCATAGGAATTGCTTAGGGAATCTGGGCCTGACTAGGCCTAGAATCCTGACTAGGGGAAACCCTCACTATTCGTACAGAACCGGACGGGAGACACCGTGGCAGCTGATCCAATCAAATCATCGGGAGACGCGATCCGGGTACTGATCGTGGACGACCACGCATTGTTCAGGCGGGGCCTGCAGATGGTCCTGGAGGGTGAAGCCGACATCGATGTCGTAGGCGAGGCCAGCGACGGTCATGAGGCGATCGAGCAAGCCGAGAAGACGACCCCCGACGTCGTTCTCATGGACGTCCGGATGCCAAAACGGTCCGGCATCGAAGCTACCCGGGCGATCAAGGACATGCTCCCGTCGTCCAAGATCCTGATGCTGACGATCTCCGACGAAGAGGCCGATCTCTACGACGCCATCAAGGCGGGCGCCGCCGGATACCTCTTGAAGGAGATATCGATCGAAGAGGTCGCCGGAGCGGTGCGATCGGTCCATGCCGGGCAGAGTCTGATCTCTCCTTCGATGGCCTCGAAGCTATTGAATGAGTTCGCTGCCATGGTCAAGCGCCGTGACGAGCGATCGCAGGTCCCCGGCCCGCGTCTCACCGACCGAGAGCTCGAGGTCCTCAAGTTGGTCGCCAAGGGGATGAACAACCGTGACATCGGCACCGAGCTCTTCATCTCAGAGAACACCGTAAAGAACCACGTACGCAACATCTTGGAGAAGCTGCACCTGCACTCCCGCATGGAGGCGGTCGTATACGCCGTCCGAGAGAAGCTGCTCGACATCAAGTAGCTCCTCTCGTCGAAGAGCCGGCCCGCTCCGCTAAGGACCGTGCTGCCGATCTCGCCGCGCAGTCCTAGGGGCGGGCAGCCGCCATAATGGGTGGCTATGGCCAAGGACACCGGCGGGACCGTCGTCGCCAAGAAGGGGCTCATCAAGCGCGTCCTGAACGCGGGTGAGGGGAAGAAGCTCAAGCTCCTGGAGTCGATCCCTCCGCAGGTCAACGCGCTCGAGCCGGAGATGGAGGCCCTCGACGACGAGGCGCTCCGGGCCAAGACCGCAGAGTTCCGCAAGCGCCTGGATGAAGGCGCTACGACCGACGACCTGCTTCCGGAAGCTTTCGCCGCCGTTCGCGAGGCGGCCCGGCGGGCGATAGGCCAGAGGCATTTCGACGTTCAGGTGATGGGCGGGGCCGCGCTCCACCAGGGCTGGATCGCGGAGATGCGCACCGGTGAGGGTAAGACGCTCACCTCCACGCTCGCCGTCTATCTCAATGCCCTGTGGGGTGAGGGCGTGCACGTGGTGACGGTTAACGACTACCTGGCCAAGCGCGACTCCGAGTGGATGGGCCAGATCTACCGCCAGCTCGGGCTGACGACGGGTCTGATCCAGGCCAACATGTCGCCGGAGGAGCGCCGTCCCGCCTATGCCGCGGACGTCACCTACGGAACGAACAACGAGTTCGGTTTCGACTACCTGCGGGACAACATGGTCACCGACGTGAACCGCTTGGTTCAGCGGGGCCATTTCTTCGGTGTGGTCGACGAGGTCGATTCGATCCTGATCGACGAGGCCCGCACGCCTCTGATCATCTCGGGCGCCGTACAGGAGTCGACGAAGTGGTACCAGCAGTTCGCTCGCATCAGCCCGCGTTTGACTCGCGATGTCCATTACGAGGTCGACGAGAAGAAACGCACGATCGCCGTCAACGAGGAAGGGATCGCCAAGGTCGAGGAGATCCTCGGGGTCGAGAATCTCTACGACCACGTCAACGTGGACATGGTCCACAACCTCGAAGTGGCCCTGAAAGCGAAGGAGCTCTTCAAGCGGGACGTGGAGTACGTCGTGAAGAGCGGTGAGGTGCTCATCGTCGACGAGTTCACCGGTCGCATCCTGCCGGGCCGGCGCTACTCCGAAGGTCTGCACCAGGCGATCGAGGCCAAAGAGAACGTACGCATCAAAGAGGAGAACCAGACCCTCGCCACGATCACCCTGCAGAACTACTTCCGTCTCTACGAGAAGCTGGCCGGCATGACGGGTACGGCTCGCACCGAGGCTGCAGAGTTCGGCCACATCTACAAGCTCGAGGTCTCCGAGATACCCACGAACCGTCCGATGATCAGGGCCGACGAGCAGGACCTCATCTACAAGACCGGCGAAGCCAAGTGGAACGCGGTTGCAGAAGATCTCAGCGAGCGCAACGAGAAAGGGCAGCCCGTGCTCGTCGGTACCGTCTCGATCGAGAAGTCCGAGCACCTTTCTCGCATCCTGTCGAAGCGCGGGATCCCCCACGTGGTCCTGAACGCCAAGCAGCACGAGAAGGAGGCGGGGATCATCGCCCAAGCCGGTCGCCTCGGCGCCGTGACGGTGGCGACCAACATGGCCGGACGGGGCGTGGACATCATCCTCGGAGGAAACGCCGAGGGGATGGCCCGGCAAGAGATGGCCATCGAAGGGTGGGATAACGACGCGTACCTGCTGGGTTTGTATTCGGAGGACGACATGCGTCGGTACGACGCCGAGTTCCAGCCTTTGCTCGAACGGTTCGAGAAGCAGTGTGCCGACGAGCGGGAAGAGGTCCTTGAACGCGGCGGACTATACGTCCTCGGCACCGAGCGACACGAGAGCCGTCGCATCGATAACCAATTGCGCGGCCGGTCCGGTCGCCAGGGGGACCCTGGTGAGAGTCGGTTCTACCTCTCTCTCGAGGACGACCTCATGCGACTCTTCGCATCCGATCGCATCGCGTCGATCATGAACCGCCTGCGTATCCCGGAGGACGTTCCGATCGAAGCGAAGATGGTGTCTAAATCGATCGAGCGTGCCCAGACTTCCGTCGAGCAGATGAACTTCGAGATCCGCAAGAACGTGCTGAAGTACGACGAGGTCATGGATAAGCAGCGCAAGGTGATCTACGAGAAGCGCCGCCAGATCCTCGAAGGTGGCGACCTCCATGACGAGACCGTCGAGATCCTGTCCGACGTCGTCGACTCGGCCGCGGCGGAGTATGCGAACCCGGAGATCCACCCCGAGGAATGGGAATGGGACCAGCTCTTCGCGCGCCTGCGCGAGATCTATCCCTCGCGGGTTGAGGAATCGGCCTTCGATCGCGAGACGGCTACAACCGAAGAGGTCATCGAAGCGTTCCATGACGATGCGATGGCTTACTACGAGGAACGCGAACGAGATATCGGAGCGGAGGAGATGCGGAGGTTGGAACGGCTGGTCCTCCTCTCGGTGCTCGACAATCGATGGCGCGAACACCTTTACGAGATGGATTACCTACAGGAAGGCATCGGTCTCCGGGCGATGGGCCAGAAGGACCCCCTCGTCGAGTACACCCGCGAAGGTTTCGACATGTTCCAGCAGCTCGAGGCCAACGTGAAGGAAGACTTCGCTCGCTACATGTTCCACGTCGAGGCCGTCCGACGCGAGGAGCGCGCGCCCACGCGGATGCGGGAGGAGCGCCGCCAGATACCTATGGCACAGGCGCAGCCTCCGGCCGCGGACGAGGAGGAGCTCGACGAGGGTCGCGGCCATCCACCCAGCGGCGGCGAGATGCCCACCGTGGAGCAGGCGCGCTCCGCGAAGATCCCTCGCAATGCCCCCTGTCCGTGCGGCAGCGGCAAGAAGTACAAACAGTGTCACGGGCGCCCCGGCGCCGCCAGCCTCTAGGGGTCGGGCCGAACCGGTCTCGATCGCTCGTCCAGCAACTCTGCGCGACCAACCGCGCGCGCTTCGATGGATGGGGGATCGGACGTCTTCGATCAGGACGGCAACAACGGTTGCGGGAACGACGACGATTTCGAGGATGACAACGAGGGTTGGTGCCTCAAGCCCAACCTCGTCGAGACCGGTGGCGAGGTCGTTCTCGGGAACGTCATCACCCGGCGGTCGGGTGGGGCCCACGTGCTCGGTACGATCATGACTCGTCCGTCCGGTGGGGAAGCGGTGCTCGGCGCCGGCCAGACCCGTCCCGTCGCCGGCGCCCTGCCGTTCACCGGTACCCCTCTGATCCCGTTCGCGGCGCTCGGTGTCGGACTGATCGGTACGGGTGCGGCTCTGATTCGGAAGCGCAGTCGATAGGCGAAAGTGACGCAGTTGGGGCCGCTTCGGCGGCCCCCTTTCGCGTGTCGCTAGTCTTGCCCGCACATGGGCCGGGGTGCGGACCAACTCGTGGTGGAAAACGTTCATCTGCATCGTGGCGGGCGGGAGGTCCTTCGCGGGGTCTCGGCACGCTTCCGATCGGGGATCGTCACCGCGGTCGTGGGCCCCTCCGGCTCGGGGAAGACGAGCCTCCTCCGGTGCCTCAACCGTCTCGAGGAGCCGCGCTCCGGCCGAGTGATGCTGGACGGCGAGGACGTTCGGACGATACCCCCGACCGCGCTTCGGCAGCGCGTGGGCATGATCTTCCAGACCCCGCAACTCTTCGAGGGGGATGTGCGCGCCAACCTCGCCTACGGCCTGCCGCAGCTCCGTGAGGAGACCGCCGGCGCCGCTCTCGAAGCAGCCGGGTTGCCGGTGGC
Source organism: Actinomycetota bacterium (assembly GCA_009380005.1). Classification (GTDB taxonomy): domain Bacteria; phylum Actinomycetota; class CADDZG01; order CADDZG01; family WHSQ01; genus WHSQ01. Next base: position 5,241 of record WHSQ01000053.1, read on the forward strand.
GTTCCTAGACCGTGACTCGTCGGCGCTGTCGGTCGGGCAGGCGCAGCGGGTCTGCATCGCGCGAGCGCTCGTACGCGATCCGGAAGCTCTGTTGATGGATGAGCCCACGTCCGCCCTGGACAAGGATGCGGCGGCGAGGATCGAGAAGACCATCACCGAGCTGGCGGCCCAAGGGCTCACGATCGTGCTGGTGACCCACAACCTCGCCCAGGCGCGGCAGGTAGCGCGAAGAGGGATCCTCCTGAACGACGGGACCGCCCTGGCGGAGGGCGATCTCGACACCATCGAAGCCACATGGCCCGGAGAGGAGTCATCGTGATCCAAGTCGCAATCTCGGTGTCGCTCGTAGCACTTGCCATCGCCGCTTCGCTCTCGTTCAAGTTGCGGCTGGAGCGGGACCTCATGATCGCGACGTTGCGTGCTCTCGTGCAGATGGTCGGAGTCGCCTACCTGATCCATCTCGTCTTCGATTCGCTCGCGCTCACCGGCATCGGTCTGGCGGTGATGGCGTCGGCGGCTACCTGGACCTCGGCCCGGCGGTTGAAGGGGGTGCCGCACTCCTTCGAACTGGCGCTTGTGTCGATAAGCAGCGGGACCCTCGTGTCGTTCGCGATCCTGTTCGGTGCGGGGGTGTTCCCCCTAGAACCGCAGTGGATGATTCCGATCGCGGGGATGTTGATCGGCAACACCATGATCGTCACGTCCCTGGCGGGGGCCCGGATCCGTGACGAGGTAGTGGACAAGACGCTGGAGGTCGAGGCGCGTCTCGCCCTCGGCGTTCCCGCCAAGGAGGCGATGCGCGGCTACGTCCGACGGGCGGCCACCGCCGCGATGATCCCCATCGTCGATACGACGAAGAACGTCGGATTGATCCACCTGCCGGGTGCGTTCGTGGGGATGATGCTCGGCGGAGCGGAACCCTTGGAAGCGGCGAAGGTCCAACTGATCGTGTTGTTCATGCTGCTGGGTGCGGTAGCCGTGTCGGGCATCACGACGGCGGTACTGGCGGCACGCTCGTTCGTAGCGCCCGGTGAGCGGATAGCGGTGCCGGCGGGCGCGCGTGCGTACTAACCTGTAGCGATGGAAGACCTCTCCGAGCGATTCGCCAAGATCGGCACGCGCCTCGGGCAAGTAAAGGATTACCTTTGACGTCGAGGCCAAACGCACGCGTCTGAACCAGTTGCGTGAGCTTTCATCCGCTTCCGACTTCTGGGACGATCCCCAAGCGGCGCAGAAGCTGATGGGGGAGCAGTCTCGTCTGACCGAGCCGGTCGACGCGTTCGACCGGCTTGACGCGCGCCTGTCCGATTCACGCGTGTTGTACGAGCTCGCCCGGTCCGAGGACGACGAGTCGGCGGGGGCGGAGGCTCTCGCGGAGCTCCAGAACATCGAGGGCGACCTGGATTCCCTGGAGGTCCTGTCACTCCTCGGAGGCGAGTGGGACGACCATCCTGCGATCCTCGAGGTCCACGCGGGGGAGGGGGGGACCGATTCTCAGGATTGGGCCGAGATGTTGCTGCGCATGTACCTGCGGTGGGCGGAGCAACGAGGGTTCAACACCCAGTTGCTGGAGCGGACCGAGGGTGAGGAGGCCGGCATCAAGAGCGCCACCTTGACGATCGACGGGCCTTACGCGTACGGCCTGCTGGCGACGGAGCGTGGCGTGCACAGACTGGTCCGGATCTCTCCCTTCGACTCGGCCAAGCGACGGCACACGTCCTTCGCTTCCGTCGACGTGACTCCGGAGGTGGAAGAGGACGTGGACGTCGAGGTCAACCCCGAGGATCTGCGCGTCGACACCTTCCGATCGTCGGGGGCCGGCGGGCAGCACGTGAACGTGACGGATTCCGCCGTCCGCATCACGCACCTGCCGACTGGGATCGTCGTGTCATGTCAGAACGAGCGTTCCCAGATGCAGAACCGAGCGGTCGCGATGAGAGTCCTGAGGTCACGTTTGATAGCGAAGGCCCTCGAGGAACGTGAGGCGGAGATGCGGGCGCTGAGCGGCGAGAAGATGGGGATCGGCTTTGGTTCCCAGATCCGTTCCTACGTCATGCATCCGTATCAGATGGTCAAGGATCATCGGACCGGGGTCGAGACCGGCAACGTCCAGGGGATCCTGGACGGGGGCATCCAGGGCTTCATAGAGGCCGAGTTGCGCCGTAAGGCCGCCGGCGGCCACGCCGCAGCCTCGTGAGGGCCTCCACCCCCGAGGGTGCCGTAGATGCCATTATTGGTGAGCGATGACCAAGCCAACCTCCGAGGTCGAGCGGGTAGAGAAGGCGTCACTGGCCGAGCTGGGCGACGTCCACATCGACGACGTCTACCAGCACATGGACTGGACCTTGAAGCAGCGCGCGACCCCGATGGAGCTGTACTACCGCTGGGAGAAGCAGAACTGGTCCACACAGGACCTGGATTTCTCCGCCGACGCGATTCACTGGGCTTCGATGATCGAGGATTTCCAGGGCATCCGGGACGAGCTCCAACACACGTTCACGCTGTTCTTCATCGGCGAGCAAGCCGTCACCGACACGCTTTCTCCGCTGGTGCACGCTGCTCCCGACGAACCGGCGCGGATCTTCCTCTCGACGCAGTTGGTCGACGAAGCCAGACATGCGGTCTTCTTCTCTCGCTTCTTCGAGGAGGTCGTGGGGATCAAGGGGGGTCTGGCGGCTGCTCTGGCCGCCCTGGAATCCCAGAAGGTGGCCGGCTTCCGTACGATCTTCGACACCGATCTCGTCGCAGCCACCGAGGCCGTCCGAGAGGACCCTCACGATTACGGGAAATGGGTCGAAGGCATCACGATCTACCACCTGATCGTGGAGGGGATGCTTGCCCTCACCGGCCAGAAGTTCCTGCTGGAGACCCTCCGTGAGATGGGGATCCTGCCCGGCTTCTATGCCGGCTTCACCGCGGTGGCTCGGGATGAGTCCCGTCACGTGAACTTCGGGGTCCGAGCGCTCATGGAAGCAGCCATCCGGGACCCGTCCCACCTCGACCGTCTCGAGGGGGTCATCAGGCGCTTGTTGGAGCCCGCCTGTAGAATCGTCGTTGCTCCGGACAGGAGATACGGGATCCGGCCGCAGGAGACGCCGCCGAACCTCCGCATCGATCCCCACGACGTCAGGGACTTCTCGCTGCATTCGCTGACCAAGCGACTGCGCGTCGTCGGGTGCAGCAAGGAGTTCTGCGATGAGATCAACGATTTGGGAAGGAGCTATTACGAGGCCGACTGGGCAGAGTACGAGCAGCTGCACGGTGAGGAGCACCCTTACCGGTTCTTCCGGTTGCACGCTAGCTCGGTCTGAGACCTCGGTGTCTGGATCATGATCAGGACCGTCGATGTGATCAAGGAGTACAAGGGCGGCGTTCGCGCGCTCAACCAGGTCACACTCGAGATCGAGAAGAGCGAATTCGTCTTCATCGTGGGCCCATCCGGGTCGGGGAAATCGACCTTCTTGAAGCTGCTCACAAGGGAAGAGGCGCCGACGGGTGGCGAGGTCTTCGTCGCCGGCAAGAACCTTGAGAATCTCCCGCGCTGGCGCGTGCCCTACCTCCGCCGTAACGTCGGATGCGTCTTCCAGGACTTCAAGTTGCTGCCGAACAAGACGGTGTTCGAAAACGTTGCGTTCGCGTTGGAGGTCATCGGCCGACCTCGCACCGTGGTCAAGCGACAGGTCCCCCAGATCCTCGAGCTGGTCGGCCTCGGCGAGAAGCTGGATCGCTTCCCCGACGAATTATCCGGTGGCGAACAGCAGCGGGTATCGATCGCGCGAGCGTTCGTCAACCGCCCCCTGATACTGATCGCCGACGAGCCGACGGGGAACCTCGACCCGGCCACTTCCGTTGGGATCATGCGCTTGTTGGACCGGATCAATCGCACCGGCACGACCGTCGTGATGGCGACGCACGATCATGCCATCGTGGATTCGATGCGGCGTCGAGTCATCGAGCTGGAGAGCGGCAACATCGTGCGTGACCAGTCGAGAGGTATCTACGGCGTAGGAACCTAAGGAGTCTCATCCATGCGGGCGACGTACTTCTTCTCCGAGACGTACACCAACCTCAAGCGCAACCTACTGATGACGATCGCCGCCGTTTCAACGGTGACGATCTCTCTATTGTTGCTCGGCGGCGTGCAGATCCTGGGCATGATCGTCAGCAACGTCACCCTGAACTGGGAAGCAAAGGTAGAGATCTCGACCTATCTTCTGGACAGCGCAACCCAGAACGAGATCAAGGCGCTCGAGGAAGGCGTCACTCAGTACCCCGAGGTCGCCAACGTCACTTACGTGTCCAAGGCGCGGGCGTTCGAGGAGTTCAAGAAGATCTATCGCAACCAACCGGAGTTCTACGAGAGCCTTCCCGAGGATGCTCTCCCGGCCTCACTGCGGATCGATCTCGTCGATGCGAACGACGCGGAAGAAGTCGCGGCTCGCATCAAGGGAGCTCCTGGTGTGGACGAGGTCCGCTTCGGTGGCGAGATCATCAAGCGGCTTCTATCGGTCAACTCGCTGCTTCGAACCATCACTTTGGTGATGTCCGTGATCCTGATGGTCGCGGCCGCCGGTTTGATCGCGAACACGATCCGGCTCGCGATCTATGCACGACGCGATGAGATAAGCATCATGAAACTCGTCGGGGCTACGAACATGTTCATCCGTATCCCCTTCATGATCGAGGGGCTCTTCGCCGCTCTGGTCGGAGCGCTGATCGCCGGCACCGTTGTGATGGCCGCCGACGCCTTCCTGTTCGGGCGGATCGGAGACGCGTTCCCCTTCATGAAGCAGGTCTTCAACTTCTCCAGCGGCGAGATCGTCGGGGTATTGGTCGTTCTGCTTGCGGTGGGCTCCGGCGTAGGCCTGATCGGGTCGGCTCTGGCCCTCCGGCGCTTCCTCGAGGCCGCCTAGCCAGGCGGGGACCTCCCTTCCGTCACCCGCCGACCCGGGCGGGGCCGCTAAAGCGCGCCCGACTGGGGGTCGACAAAAGGGACAGGATGTCATGTACTGGGACTGCAGTTGTCTGTTGTTAACAGTGTTACTAGGCTAGGCGGGATGACGACGGGCGGATCGAGACTCCGGATAGCGCTCGCGGCGCTGTGCGCGCTCGCGAGCCTCGCCGCGTTCGCCATCCCCGCTTCGGCCGGCCCCGAGGACCGTCTCCAGACGATCGAGCGGAAGGAGCAGGAGGCTCAGGAGAGGCTCGACCGTCTCAACGCGAAGGTCGACGACGTCGGCTCGCAGGTCCGGGCGCTGGATGCTCAGAGGGCCGAGGCCCAGGCGAAGGTCGACGCCTCCGAGGCCGGGCTCGCCGAGCTCGACCGGGACATCCGCCGCGAGCACGAGGCGCTGGTGCGTGCGCAGAAGCGCGTGGCGATACTGAGCGAGGAATTGCTCGCCATCCGTGAACGCCTCGGCCGGCGGATGGATGTGTTCACCGAACGCGCGGTGGCCGCCTATAAGGCAGGACCCGGTGCATACCTCGACGGGCTATTGGGAGCCGAGACCTTCAATGACTTGCTCGATCGATATGCCTACTACGAGTCTGCGCTCAACACCGACTCCGAGATCCTCGGAGACATCACCGACCTTCGGGAGGACCTCGAAGGTCGGCTCGGCGGCGTCGAGGACAAGCAGGCAGAGATCGCCCACGCGAAGCTGTCGCTCGAGGCCGACCGGGCCGAGATCGAACGCCTCCGTGCCGAGCGGGCTGCCGCGCTCGAGGTCGTGCAAGGCGCCCTCGAACAGAAGGAATCGCTGCTCGGCGAGTACAAGACCGATCAGCAGCGGCTCGAACAGATCATCGCCCAGTTCCAGCGCGAGTCCTCCCAGATCGAATCGATCCTCGCGGCTCGCGCCGCCGTATCGGGGCCGCTTCCCGTCGGCGGCGGTCAGCTGTTGTGGCCGGCGAACGGTCCCGTCGTATCGGAGTTCGGTATGCGGAGGCACCCGATCTTCGGAGATACGAGGATGCACAGCGGGATCGACATAGCGGCTCCGTCCGGGGCTCCCGTTATCGCTTCGGACGGCGGCGAGGTCATCTACGTGGGGGTGATGAGCGGATACGGGAACGTCGTGATCATCGACCATGGCGGGGGCCTGGCGACGACCTACAACCACCTGTCCTCGTTTGCCGTGACGAGTGGCCAACCGGTCACCCGGGGCGCCCTGATAGCGGCGGTGGGCTGCACCGGATATTGCACCGGTCCGCACCTGCATTTCGAGGTCCGGGTCAACGGCACGGCCGTGGATCCGATGCCCTTCCTGCAGTAGGAGGGTTCGGAGCCTCGGCCCGCTATCGCCTCGGTCCCCGTAACCTGGTGATGTGAGCGGCTATCAGAGGTTCATCGTCTTCGCCGTCGTCGTGATCGTCGGCACCCTCGCCTTCGTCGGCGGGTACTGGGCGCGGGGCTCCTACGTGGGCCTGGACGGCGACGCGGCCGGAGACCTTGCCGTCATCGAGGACGCCTACCGGGAGATAGTCGAGAACGCCGACGACCCGCCGGACACCGAGAAACTCGCCGATGGGGCGATCAAGGGGATGGTGGGGGAACTGCGCAAGCAGAACGACCCGCATGCGCTCTTCTACACGCCGGACGATTACCTGAGCTTCCAGGAGCTCACTTCGGGGGAGTTCACGGGGATCGGGATCTGGATCAAGCGGAAGGCCGGCTCCCTGCACATAGTGTCCGTGCTGCCGGACACCCCGGCCAAGGCCGCCGGCCTGCACGCCGGTGACGTCCTCGTTGCGGTCGACGGGCGCGATCTCGCCGACCTGACGACGGACGAAGCTGTGGACGCGATCAAGGGCAAGGCCGGAACGGACGTGCAACTCACGGTTTCACGCCGGGAGAGGGAGCTCGAGTTCGATATCACCCGAGCGCGCCTGGAGCTACCCAACCTGCAGGCTCGTACGGAGAGGGGATTCGGCTACATCCAGTTGTTCGGCTTCGCCCACGGCGCCGGAGACCAGGTCCGAACCGAGGTCCGCAACTTCGTGCGAGAGGACGTGGCCGGCGTGGTGCTGGACCTCCGCGACAACGGCGGCGGGTTGCTGACCGAGGCCATCGAGGTCGCCGGCGTCTTCATCGAAGATGGCAAGATCGCCACCTTCCGACAGAGGACCGGACCCGATCGCGTCTACCGGGCTGAGGGCGATGCCTACGAAGACGTGCCCCTCGTCGTTCTCGTCAACGAGGGGACCGCCAGCGCGTCGGAGATCGTTGCCGGGGCGCTACGGGATCTGGATCGGGCACGTTTGGTGGGCACGCGTACCTACGGGAAGGGATCGGTGCAGCAGGTGATGACGCTCGCCGACTCTTCGGCGATCAAGCTGACCATCGGCTCCTATCACACGCCCGACGGTCACGATCTGGACGGCAAGGGACTGGCCCCCGATGTCGCCGTCGTCCAACGGCGCGCTCAGCTCGGCCGAGCACTCGAGATGCTGGAGGCCTCGACGGGCGCGGCCGGCTGATGGCCAAGACCAAGGACCCGCCCGGGCTCAAGCTGATCGCGCAGAACCGCAAGGCGCGCCACGATTACGCGATAGAAGACACGGTCGAGGCGGGGATCCAGCTCGTCGGCACCGAGGTCAAGGCGTTGCGTGACGGCAAGGCGAACCTCGCCGATGCGTACGCGACCGTGCGCGACGGGGAGATCTGGCTGCTGCAGGCTCACATCTCGCCGTACTCGCATGGCAACAAGCAGAACCACGACCCGACGCGGCCCCGAAAGCTGCTGCTGCATCGCCAGGAGATCGTGAGGTTGGGTGAGAAGGTGGCGCGGGATGGCAAGACGCTCGTCCCCCTCAGGCTGTATTTCAAGCACGGGCTCGCCAAGGCGGAGATCGGGATCGCCACCGGCAAGAAGAGCTACGACAAGCGCCGGGCAACAGCGAAGCGCGACGCCGAGCGTCAGATGCGACGCCAGCTGGGCCGACGACGGTGAGCGGTAGCCACGTGGAAGCGCGAGCATCGACGTTGTGGGGGTGATGGCATGACCGAACAGGTCACGAAGTCCGAGGAGGAATGGCGCAAGGAACTTCCCGCCGACCGCTACGCGGTGCTCAGGGAGAAGGCGACCGAGCCGCCGTTCACCGGCAAGTACACGTACTCCAAGGAAGACGGCATGTACCGGTGCGGCGCCTGTGGAGCCGAGCTGTTCGCCTCCGACACGAAGTACGACTCCGGTAGCGGATGGCCCAGCTTCTACGAGCCCGCGAACGCCGCCAACGTGAGGCTGGAGAGGGACGAGAGCCAAGGCATGGTCCGGACCGAGGTCGTGTGTGCCCGCTGCGGCTCCCACCTGGGCCACGTCTTCGACGACGGGCCCCAGCCGACGGGGTTGAGATACTGCATCAACTCCTGCGCCCTCGACCTGGAGCCGAAGCCCGACTGACGGGCGCGCGCCCGGGCGGTCGCAGGCGTACGCGAGAATGGGGGTCGGACTTTGACAACGAGTCCTGATCTTGGGGCTGAACTGGTATCGACCCTGATCGGACCGAGATAGGTGAAGCGAGCCGAGGAACCCTGGCAGCCTCGTTAAACCGCTGGGGAACTTATAACTGCCGCTGCGTAAGCACGGTTCCCGTCCACTCTAGCGACGGGCGTCGGCCTGAGATGAGCCTTCGATCTCAGGGTCCGGCGTCGTTCAGAAGGCTTACCGATCGGAGCGTGCTCGAAGGCTCTGGTCGGGACACCTCACTTCGAGCTAGGTCTGGAGTAGCGCTGTTCGTACGCCAACCAGACCGAAACCCCAAGTACGAACTACGCTCGTAGAAGCCCTATCACGGGGTCGGGGGACCCGGGTTCGATTCCCGGCAGCTCCACTTGACTTCCTGGTGCGCGAAACGTCTCATGGAGCAACGCCGTGACTTCTAGACAGCGTCGACTTGTCCAAGCCACCGGGTTCTTTATCCTGTCGTTCGCGGCCTTTACGGGGTACGGGGCGCTTACAGGGCACGGTTGGCTGAAAAGCATGTTGATCTCGTTCTTCGGCGCTCTGATCGCGTCACTGCTCTGGTACATGGACGCCCCTGACCTTGTCGCCGAGATAACCAGGTCCTCCTCGTGGACGGAGTGGTGGCAGCGTCAGATGTGGTCTCAACCTCTGATGGCAGGAGCGGTTCTTGCATGGCTGATCGCCACTCCCGCGTATTTCGTCTCTCGGGACAGAAGTCCGACCCTTGCCATCGTCTTCCAGGTGGTGGGGTTGGGTGCCGCGGGTGTAATCACCTGGGGATGGCTCAAGCGGCGGCACAGATAGACGCGCTTATCGGAGTTATTAGAGGAGGGAGTGAGCATCCAGCCACTCTTATGATGACGAAAGATTGGGTTTGATTCCTTCGCGAGGAACTTGGTACCCGATGATCAGAGCACACGACGTGACATCTTCATCCAGGAGCCAGAAACATGAATCCCGTCACGGACGTCAAGCCTTGCCTGGACTGACGCTTTGGGCCATCGCCGGCGGATTGATTGCCGGTGGCTTAGTCACGGGGCTCGGCGTTGGTGCATTCATTCTTCCTGTCGGAGTCGCGCTGGCCGCCTACATCGTGATCAGGGAACCGGCGTTGAGACTGCTCGGAGTGCTCACTTCTATGGCTGCCCAGGGAATCACGTTGGCCGCCATGTCGCTCTTGGTTGTCGGCGATGATGAGACGTTCTTCCTGGCTCTGGGCGCGATTCTGGTGGCATTGGCACTAATTGGCGTCCTGCTGACTCTTCGCCTTCGGGGAGGTGGCGAGCAAGGGCAATGATGCTGCATCGCACGTCAACTGATTCTGGTCCCACTCTGATCGGAGGAACAAAGCGAGGCCCCAAGGAAGGGCCTCTCTATCGCAGTAGCTTCAACTGCCATAACCGCGTGATGTCAGCTCAATTCCGGGTGGTGCAAAGAGGAGCTCAGGACGGTTTCGCGCACCGATCTATCAGCTCCACTGCGCCAAGCTTCGTTGCGCTGCCCCGCCTCGCCCGAGCCACATCGAAGCCGGGGCCGGTCGCAGATCTTCACTCGTACTCGACTCGGATGCCCGTGTCCTCGGCGATCACGATGTTCCTGGGATCATCCAGGTCGCTCGGGCGCAGGAAGAGCTTGCCGTCGGCACGGAACAGGAGCTTGAGGCCCGAGTATTTGAACCGATAGGCCGCCTCTTCCTCTCCGCGAAATACCTCCTCGACAACGGGATGCTCGAGGTACAAACGGGAGGGGCTGTAGATGGTGACCGAGGGCTGAGCGGGAAGCTGTTGCACCGCCGACCGCGCGAAGTCGATCCCTTTGATCGCGGCGTAGTGAGACACCGTCCAGAACGAGCTCAGTAACAGCAGGACGGTCACGGCTCCCCAGCCGACTGGTCCCAGAGGCGTACCGGTGAGTGCACCCTGACCTCCGACGCGGATCCCAGCGATCTGATGCAGGTAGGCGGCGTACGCGAGCAGGGCGATGCCGATGGTGATGGCCATTGGGGCGGTCAATGAGATGAACCGTGACGGCCGGTCGACCCCGGACCCGACGAGACCAAGTATCAGCAGGATCCCTGCGGTCGCAGCAACCGCGAGTGTGACGGTCCGAAGAGCGCGCTCGCCGGCCCAGGCAAGGAGGCGGGCATGAGCGAACACGCCCGCAAGGATCACGAGTGCGGCATAGAAGAGCGGCCAGAACATGGACGTGATGCTCCGGAGGATGTAGTCGCTCGCCGAATAGCCAAAGAGGCTGTCGTCGAGTCCCATGACGAAGGCCTGCTTGCTCGTCCGCGTCCACCCGAAGTAATAGAGGAGGGCGGTAACAAGGCTCGTCGGCGCGACCAGGGTCCCGATGCCGCGCAGGGTCGCGAGCATCGACCTGGTAGGAACTCCGGCGTCGGCATCGGACGCCACTGCCACGGCAGGCATGTCGGTCTCCGGCTCACTCACCATCGACTTCGGCGTTGTCCTCAACTTCCATCCTCGCTGCTCGTATCAGTCTCGCCGTCATCTTCGGATTGAGGATCTTCGGTCGATCCGGCGTCGTCGGTTGGCTCATCCGTAGCGGGTGGTTCGTCGGGGCAAGACGTATCTTGTGTCGACGGCGAGAACTCTGGATCGAACTCGGGATCGGCCCTTCGAGCCTCGATCAGGCGCCCGAGCCAGGAGTAAACAACGTCGCGCGAACATACGTTGTTCTGGAATCCCGGCGGGGTCCCCAGTCGATCGAACGCCGCGTTCGCTTCATCCCACTGTCCCAGACACGCGTGGGCCGCGCTCCGGTACAGCTCGATAGTGTCCCGTCCCTCGACGTCGGCGACGCTGGCATCCCACGTGGCGACTTCGTCGTTCAGCTGCGAACAATTCCCCGAGGCGAGCAATGCGTAGGCGTTCGTCCCCGGCGGGAAGACTGCGTCAACGGGCCCCCCGTTCGGAAGAGCCAGTCGCTCGCGGTCGTCCTGACCCGAGTCCCCAGAGTTCTCACCACCGTTCGAGTCGGATCCGGTCGTGGAGTCGCCCGCCGCCGTCCCGTCAGTCGACGTCTCGCCGCAGGCAGACAAGACGATGGCGAACGCAACCACGAACAGCAACCGCATCGCACCGCGCAGGGCACATGAACCGAAACCGACCCCTCCTCGTGCCCTCATACCTGTCTCCCTGCTCCGCGGCTTCGAAGAAGCGCCAGGCAACCGATCTTGTCCGCCGTGCCGTTCAACTGCGTGTCGTGATGGTCGCGCCGGGGCCGGCCAAAAGGAACCAGGTTCTGGATGAATCGTTGGCCCCCGGGCCTCATCGTGAGGCCCCCTTCGAGGACCTTGACTTGCTTGCCTACGTCTAGTTGCGCCGGGAGGTAGGTGTCCACGCCCCTCGCGTCGAACCTAGCGAATGGGGCGAAACGCCCATCGAGACGACAGCACATGGGAGGCATGGATGCGTTCGAAGGCGATCGCGCTCGTCGTTGGTCTAGCGATGGTGGCGGCACTGCCGGTCACCGCGGTCTCCGCCGAAGACGAACCCAGTGAGGCGGCGCGGATCGCGATCGAGCATCTCGGCGTCGATCCGGACACGGTGAGGATCACCGATGAATACACGTCCGAGCACAACGGCGTCACTCACGTGTATCTGCGTCAGATCTCGGACGGGGTGGATATCGCCGGCGCCGATGCCACCGTGAACGTTCAGGATGGAGTCGTCGTCTACAGCGGATCGCGCTTCATCGATGGTGATGCCGTCTCGGGACGGCCAGTGTTGAGCGCCGGCGCGGCGCGGGACCTCGCGTCCGCGGCCGTGAAGGATGACCGCGCTCGAGTCGTGAAGCCGCCGGAGCTCCTCTACCGGGTGCTGGACGACCGTACCGCCCGCCTCGCGTACGACGTACAGATCCAGACGCAACGGCATTGGTGGAACCTGTCGATCGATGCCGAGAACGGCCGGGTCCTCGACCGGTACGACCTGATGGACAGCGAGAGCCAGGAGCACATCGCGGCAAGGACGGCCCGCGGCGAGGATGCTCACCTGGCCGAGGCGCTCCTCGACCCGGTGCTGCCACCGAAGCGTGCCGACGACGGTTCGAGCTACAACGTCTACGCGATGCCGACGGAGAGTCCGCAGGACGGCGATCGGTCCATCGTCAAGAACCCCGCGGATGCGGTCGCGTCTCCCTTCGGATGGCACGACACCAACGGCCTGGTGGGTCCCGAATTCACGATCACGCGCGGCAACAACGTCAACGCTTATGCCGACACGATCCACGACAACTCCCCCGACCCGGCCAGCCAGCCCGACGGGGGCCCGGGCCTCGACTTCAACCATCCGATCCCGACCTTCGACGCGACCCCGGCCGTCTACCGCGATGCGGCGGTCGACAACCTGTTCTACTGGAACAACGTCATGCACGATGTGACCCACCGCTACGGCTTCGACGAGCAAGCAGGCAACTTCCAGGCCTCCAACTACAGCGGCCGTGGCCGCGGCGGTGACGCGGTCCAGGCCGAGGCTCAAGACGGCAGCGGCGTCCTAAACGCGAACTTCGCCACCCCGGCGGACGGCGTTCCGGGACGGATGCAGATGTACCTCTGGGTGGACGCCTTCGATTCCCTCGGCCTGGAGCCCGAGGACATCGTTCGTGAATACAGCGGACAAGTGCGAGACGGCGACCTGGATGGAGGCGTGATCGCTCACGAGTACGGACACGGGGTCTCCAACCGTCTGGTTGGCGGACCCGACAACATCAGTTGCCTGCGAACGCACGACGAGCGTGAGGGCGAAGGGTGGAGCGACTGGTGGTCCTACGTGCTCACCATGCGACCCGGTGACGACGGCGCGACCCCCCGCGGAATCGGCACCTATGTCGTCTATCACGAAGAGGGCCGCTCGGGGCCGGGCATCCGTATCACTCCGTACTCGACCGACATGTCGGTCAACCCGTCGACCTACAACACGATCAAGACGGCGGCAGAGCCGCACGGCGTCGGCTACGTGTGGGCGACGATGCTCTGGGATCTGTATTGGAACCTGGTCGAGGAGCACGGTTTCAACCCGAACCCGTACGAGTCGTGGGAGACGGGCGGCAACAACCTTGCACTCCAACTGGTCGTGGACGGGATGAAGTTCGCGCCGTGCGAACCGGGCTTCGCCGACGCTCGGGATGCGATCATCGCTGCCGACGGGGCGCTGACGGGTGACGTCGCTAACGGCGTGCCGGGCGCCAACGAATGTCTCATCTGGCGAACGTTCGCTCGACGAGGGCTCGGCATCGACGCGAGCCAAGGCGATTTCGAGAGCAAGACCGACGGGATCGAGGGTTATGAGGTCCCCGACCATTGTGCGAGCGGCTA
>WHSQ01000540.1 GCA_009380005.1 Actinomycetota bacterium
ACCGCCACCAACGGCGAGATGTCCACCGACGACGCCTTCCTCGACCACAGCCATGAATCGGACACAGCACGCTTGTCCGCGCCGTCCACCGCCGCGTTAAGCGGCGCCTGATTCGTATGGACAAGCCGCGCCTCGGTGATGTCGGCCAGGATCCCGCCGGCGGCGGCCTGGTGCTCCCTGGTCGACACCAGACGAACCGCGCCCTGAGGCACCTCCTTCGAGGCGCCGGCGACCACCTCGAACCCGGCCGCCTTGATGTCCGGCAGCAGCGCCCCGGCCGGGCCCGACGGGTCCAGCGCGATCATCGAAGCTTTGTGCCGCTTGGCCACCTCGGCCAGCCGAGGAACCACCCAGCCGGTACCCGACAGGTGCTCGATCACCTCGACCTGGACACGCTTCGCCGCGTGCGCAGCGCCGATCGCAGTGGACCCATCCGGAGACACGTCCACCGCCAACGCGACCGGATTCGGCAGCGGATAGGCCCGGCCGTCCTTCCCGCATGCGGCCCACTTCGCCGCCGGGATCACCGGCTCGCCACGACGCTCATCGGTGATGTTCAAGTAGCTGCGGCGGAACTCGGCCAGCGACAGCACCGAACGGGCGTGCCGGACAACC
>WHSQ01000541.1 GCA_009380005.1 Actinomycetota bacterium
AGACCACGATCCGGCCTCGAGCCGCGGCGGTCGCCGTCTTCCGTGAGAAGCCGGACCCCCGGTTCTTGGCGAGCTGAATCAGCGTTATGTCGGGAATCCGTCGAAGCTCTTCCACAGAGCCGTCGGTCGAGGCGTCGTCCACCACGATGATCTCGTAGCTGTACTCGGAGGGCTCCAGAGCGTCGCGGATCCTCTGGAGCTCGGTCTCGATGTGGCCTTCCTCGTTATGGACGGCAAGGGCGACAGTGACATCGAACTCGGGGGACGCGGTATCCGCAGTGTCCGTGAGGGCCTCGAACTCGGTGGCGTTCTTCATCATCTAACCAGCTTAACGGCAGGCCCACATCGCCCATAAGGCAGTGGGGGATGACCGTGCCACACTGTACGTTGGCCGTCACGGCGAAGGAGGATCCACAAGCCGGATCCGATCTGGACCCGGCCCCTCCATCGTTTTGCTGCTCGGCCTGGCGCGTACCTGGATGACGGTGACACTCGCCTCATGCTCCTACTGACACGGTGTAACTGCGGCGCGGTCGGAACGAGTTCAGGTTCCTGCGTGTCTCGAGCGATGGTCAGCGGCACTGGACCCGCTGGCGCTGATCAGGCGGCCTTCG
>WHSQ01000542.1 GCA_009380005.1 Actinomycetota bacterium
AGTACCGCAGCGTGTCCTCGACGACCGTCGGAGGCGCTGGTCCAGTGCTCGTAGCGGTGGGATCTGCCGGCCCCGGTCGATGAGATCCGGGAAGGTGCCGTCGCGACGAGCCTGCGCGGTCAGCGCCGACAACCGCTTGTACGCCGTGCTGCTGTTCGGGATGAGTTGGGATGTCACGAGCCGGTAGAACAACTGCCGGAGCGTCACCGACGTGTCGTAGCCCTCGACGATGACCGCGGCCCGGTCGATGACGGCGGGCCAGTCGATGCGTCGCATGCGACTGATCACCTTCCCTCCCGGATCGGGGCGAGTGCGTCGTGCACGGACTCCGAGACGCTGATCCCCATCTCGACGGCTGCTCTGGCGTCCACGGCCACCAGCGCGGTGACTGCCTCGGCCAGCAGATCCTTGAGCGTCTCGGCGACCAGCAGGCGGACCGCCGGCAGCGTGGAGGCGGAGATCACGGCGAACAGTTGCTCTATCAGGTCAAAGGCGACCCTGTCATGCTCGCGAGGATCGGTCCTTGACATCCTCGTCTGGGCGATCTCAATCAAATTGGGCGCTCCTGAAGTAGTTGTGGGTCGCTGAGGGTCTGGCGCGGGGTGAAGTCGCA
>WHSQ01000543.1:0-313 GCA_009380005.1 Actinomycetota bacterium
GTCAAGTCTGTGCTCGTCATCATACGAAAGAAGAGAAAGATTCAGCTCCAACGCGTTAGGCACACGGCGAATGAGGCTCCTGAGACGACTGTTGAGTAGAGGCGCTGGAGATCAGGACGACGATTCGCGACTGCTCGTCGAATGGCTAGGCAAGGACGAAGATGCTGTTCAACTGGGTCGCGTGGAGCACTTCGATGTGTTCCTCGAAGACCTTCGTGAGGTAGCGCCGCACGGCTCGACCCTCGTGCTCGAGGGGAAACCCACATCGGATGTCAGGGATTTCCTTGTCCGCGTCCGAATAGATCCCGACGTG
>WHSQ01000543.1:322-612 GCA_009380005.1 Actinomycetota bacterium
GAGGGATGACTTCGCGACCAAGGCGCGCGGGTCCTGCAAAAAGTTCAGGAACTACTGACTCAGATGACTAGATCCCGACGTGCGAACTGCTCGCAACACCATATGGCCCAAACAAGACTTCTTTCACATCCTTGCGACGCGGGAGAACATCGACCAGCAGTCCTGATCCACTTCGAGCCGAGCGGCTGAGGGCGTCAACGGCGACAGAGCGCTCCTACTTCTGTCGTAAGGGAACTTGATTTCCAGGGTTCTCCAGATTCCTGGGACCCTGGAGAACCCTGGAAACTCGT
>WHSQ01000544.1 GCA_009380005.1 Actinomycetota bacterium
GACAGCGTTCGCGGCGTCGCTCGACAGCGGTAGCCGGTCGAAGAACTGTGCGACGCCGGTGACGACGATCATCAACAGCGATGTGGGCATCCACACTGCATGCCAGTAGCGCCGGGTGGCAGTGCGCCGGCGCCACCGTGGCTGCACGACGCCGACCGCGATCACGCCGGTCAGCAACACCGACACAGCATGGAAGATGCTCGGGCCGTCACGCAGCTCGTAGATGGCGAACGACGACCAGACCATCACTGCAGCACACGCCACATACAGCCGGCCTAGCAGGCGATGCGACGACGAGCCCTTCCGGCGGAGAAGCACGACCCCCCCGACGAGGATCGCAGCGGCGGCTGCTACGGCGTGGATCACGATCATGCCGGCCCCCTGTCAACGGCATCGGATGGCGCGGTCGCCGTCAGGTGACCGGAGACGTCGTCCCCGCCCGTTGGAAAGAGCCCGAGACTAAGCCACTGCGCGGCTGACGGCGACCCGTGCAAACGGCGCCCGCCGGGTCGTACCCGGGGTGTGCTGCGCGACCTTGTCGCGGCGGGACAGCCCGTTGCCCACGATCACTGGAAACTCCCCAGTCATGATCGCTGAATCTCCCCAGGTGT
>WHSQ01000545.1 GCA_009380005.1 Actinomycetota bacterium
CGCTTGGGCAACGCCCCGAGGACGTTCGCGGTCTTGTGCACCCAGCATTTCTGGGTGCGGGTGGTCGGAAACACCTGCCGCAGCGCCGCCCAGAATCCCAGCGCGCCGTCACCGACCGCGAGCTCAGGTGCGGCCATCCCACGCATCCGCAGGTCGCGGAGCACGTCGAGCCACGACTCGGTGCCCTCACGGTGGCCGTCGGTGACCGCGACCAGCTCCTTGCGCCCATCCGGCCGTACGCCCACGATCACGAGCAGACACAGCCGATCCGCGTTGCCCTCAGCGTCGGGCAGCCGCACGTTGACATGGATCCCGTCGGCGAAGATGTAGACGTAGTCGAGCGCCGACAGCTCCCGCTTGGACCACTCGGTGTGTTCGGCCTGCCACGCGACCGTCAACCGGTTCACGGTCGAGGCCGACAGCCCGGCGTCCGAGCCGAAGAACCCGGCCAGCGCCGGCGCGAAATCGCCCGTCGACAACCCCCGCAGATACAGGATCGGCAGCACCTCGGTGACCTTCGGGGACTTGCGCATATACGGCGGCAGGATCGCCGAGACGAACTGCCCACCCTCGCTCCGGTCGTCCACCCGCGGGGCGCGGACCTCGACCC
>WHSQ01000546.1 GCA_009380005.1 Actinomycetota bacterium
CCGAAGGCTTGTCGAAGAGATCGAAGCGCAGCCTGTACTGAGCCTTGTCCACGCCGTCGGGAAGCGCGGGTGGTTCGACCTGAACGCGCAGCGTCCTCGACTTGTTCTTGAGCAGGTCGGAGCCCAGCGGGATGTCGGGCGAATCGGACAGGAGCGTGCCCTCCGGTCCGTACCATCGGTAGCGGAGCACGACCTCGGCGTTCTTGAGCGTCAGCCCGCTGTTATTGGTGATCGCGATCTCGACCCCGTGGTTGTCCTGGACGGACTTGGCGGGGTCGTAAGTCATCGCCTGCGGGAGGGCGGTGGCGGCCGCGATCCCCGCCTGGAACTTGGTCCCGACCGTGTTGGCGACCGTGACCGTCACCGGTGCCGAGATGGTCATCTGAGCGTGGCTGTCGTAGGCGCGCGCGGTCAACTCATGGGTGCCGTCGAACGCCGGCTGGTCGGGATCGAGCGTGTCCCACGCGACGCCGTAGTCTGCCGTCGGGTCGGGCTCCCCGATGCGGTTGCCGTCGAAGTAGAACTCGACTCGGTCGACCTCGAAGTCGTCGAAGGCGTCGGCGGTGACCGTGGTGACGCCCGAGATCGTGGCGTTGGCGACAGGAGCGG
>WHSQ01000547.1:0-317 GCA_009380005.1 Actinomycetota bacterium
GCAGCTCGCGATGGGAGAGGCCGAACAGGTTCGTGCCGTCGAGCCAGACACCGCCGCCGCTGATCTGCATCCCGCGCCGCGCGTGACCTAGCATCGCCAGGCCCACGGTCGTCTTGCCGGAGCCCGACTCGCCGACCAGACCGAGGATCCGGCCCGGCGCGATGTCCAGGTCGAGCGCTTCCACGATCGGCGTGCCCTGCGGCGTCTCCACCCGCAGGCCGCGCACCGACGCGCCCTTCGACGTGACCGCCACCGACTCGTCCGCCTGCTGCTCGCTCATTCGTCGACCTCCCGGTCAAGGCCGGCCGAGGCCTGGG
>WHSQ01000547.1:327-609 GCA_009380005.1 Actinomycetota bacterium
CGGCGGCTGGAGTCCGAGGCCGAGGAAGCTGAGGCCGGCCACCAGTCCGATGGAGTAGGTGAACCGCAGACCCGTCTCCACCATCAGCGGACCCGTGACGTTGGGCAGCAGATCGGCGAGGCGCACCGGCCAGCGGCGGATCCCCAGCGCTTCCGCCGCCCGCACGTAGTCGCGCGCGGCGACGTCGAGCACGGCCGCGCGGATGATCCTGGCGGTGCGCGGCGCATGGGAGATCCCCACGGTCACCACGATGACCCACGGCCGCGGTCCCCAGACGCTGAG
>WHSQ01000548.1 GCA_009380005.1 Actinomycetota bacterium
CCGAAGGCTTGTCGAAGAGATCGAAGCGCAGCCTGTACTGAGCCTTGTCCACGCCATCGGGAAGGGCGGGCGGTTCGACCTGAACGCGCAGCGTCCTCGACTTGTTTTTGAGCAGGTCGGAGCCCAGCGGGATGTCGGCCGAATCGGACAGCAGCGTGCCCTCCGGTGTGTACCAACGGTAGCGGAGCACCACCTCGGTGTTCTTCAGCGTCAGCCCGCTGTTATTGGTGATCGCGATGTCGACCCCATGCTTGTCCTGGACGGACTTGGCGGGGTCGTACGTGATCGCCTGCGGGGGCGCGGTGGCGGCCGCGATCCCCGCCTGGAACTTGGTCCCGGACGTGTTGGCGACCGTGACCGTCACCGGTGCCGAGACGGTCATCTGAGCGTGGTTGTCGTAGGCGCGCGCGGTCAACTCATGGGCGCCGTCGAACGCCGGTTGGCCGGGATCGAGCGTGTCCCACGCGACGCCGTAGGGTGCCGTCGCGTCCGGCTCCCCGATGCGGTTGCCATCGAAGTAGAACGCGACCCGATCGATGTTGAAGTCATCGTGCGCGTCGGCGGTGACCGTGGTGACGCCCGAGATCGTGGCGTTGGCGACAGGAGCGG
>WHSQ01000549.1 GCA_009380005.1 Actinomycetota bacterium
GAATGATTTTCCAAGAGCCCGTCCTTCTCCGGTGGAAAGACGTCACTAGAAACGTCCTCTTCCCGATAGAAATCTTGCGGCAGGACACGCGGAAGTACCAAGAGAAGGCACATGAGATCCTTGATCTTGTAGGCCTCAAGGGATTCGAACATCGCCATCCGGCGGAACTCAGCGGTGGCATGCAGCAGCGAGTTGCCATGGCACGGGCACTTGTGCACGACCCACGGTTGCTGCTCATGGACGAGCCGTTCGGCGCCCTCGACCAGCTGACGCGGCAGCAGATGAACCTCGAACTGTTGAGGATCTGGATGGAGACCAACAAGACTACGGTTCTCGTCACCCACGACATCGAGGAGGCCGTGTTCCTGGCGGACAAGGTGGTCGTCATGACTCCGAGACCCGGTCGGGTTGCAGATGAGGTCGACATCGAACTTCCGCGGCCTCGTGAGCTAAACATGAAGATGAGCTCGGAATTCGGAGAGCTTGTTATGCGGGTCGGCGAGCTAATCGGTCTCGACTATGGAAGGTAAGGATGTTTGGCATGGATGAGGGGCGTTCCCAATGAGCCGACTGAGAGCTCGGGACTTCATTATCGGTGCCGTCGTCA
>WHSQ01000054.1 GCA_009380005.1 Actinomycetota bacterium
ATTCCAGACCGCGGATCCTAGTGGACCTACTGTCCGGAACCCTCGGGGCGGGCCACAGGGGCTGCGCAGGCCCGCTGGCCGCTGGGCGATCCACTGGTCGAGCAGCTCCTTGAGCTGGGGGTGCAAAGGGATGTAGCGGTCGGTGCGGAGCTTGCCCACGGGCACGTGCAGCCAGTAGGCGGCGCCGATCTGGACGACCGAGTCGACGGTGAGGTCGAGGAACTCGCTCTTGCGCAGACCGGTGCGGGCGAGGAACTCGACGCACAGGCGCACGAACGGGTCGGGGTCGGCGCGGGCGGCCTGAAGCAGCTTGGCCGACGCGCCGTCGTCGAGGAACCGCGGCAGGGGCTCGTCACGCCGGGGCAGGTCACCGGCGAACATCAGCACGCCCGTGGGGACGTCGTCGCCGTGCCACTGGGCGAGCCGCTCGAAGCAGGTGCGCAGCGTGCCCACGTGCGCGGCGATGGCGGACTTGGACAGGGTGCCGCCGCGTGCCGACGGTCGGGCAGCCAAGTGCAGCTTGTAGTCCTCGATGTGGCCTCGGCGCAGGTCCGCCACACACGAGACGTCGGGGGCGTTTGCGGTCAGCCAACAGGCGAACTCCCGCAGCGACGCTTCGACCCGGACCATCGTCGAGGGTCGCAGCGACAGCCGCGTCTGCTCGATGTAGCCCAGCAGCGTTCGCGCCAGCTGAGGCGCGACGCTCGCCCACGCGGTGGCGCGGGCGGCGGACTCGCCGTGGCCGCGCTTGGACGGCGGCGTGTCGACCACACCGAGGTGGAACAGGACCGTCTGCGCGCCGAACAGCGCTGCGGTGAACTGCTTGAGGCTGCGGCCGGCGGGCGCCTGCCGGATGATCGCGTCGCTCAGCGCGACGCGCCCCTGGTCGATCATCGGCTGGGTGAGCCGGTCGACGCTCACGCCGGCCAGGGCCGCGATCTTGACCAGCGCCGACCATTGCAGCTGCGTGACCTTCGCGGCGAACCCGAGCTCGGCCGAGGCGGCGGTGAACCGCTGGTGGAACGCCGGCTGGTGGCGGGCGGCCAGCTCGCCCACGTAGGGCTTGCCCGCCACCAGGTAGTCGGCGGTGGGCCGCAGCCGGCCGGTCACGATCAGCCAGCCCACGACGCGGCGGTCTTTGAGCGAGGTCGCGCATTGCTGCTCGAGCGGCAGCGCCGCCCAGCCGTCGACACCCACGCGGGTGAAAACGTGCGGGCCACCGAGGTCACCGGGTGGCCGGCGAACATGCCGGCGGCGCTCAGGTCGGCGCGGTAGGCCGCCACCAGGTCCTCGACCTCGCAACGGGTCCGCGGTGAGGCGCTCATCGCGGACCGTCTACGGCCGGGTCGGCTTGCGCGTCGATGGCCTCCACGGCGCGCAGATACTCGCCCTCGAGCCAGTCGTTGGCCAGGTGAAGATAGATCCGGGTCGACTCGATCGATGCGTGGCCCGCCTGGGCCTGGATCGCCTCCAACGCCATACCGGCCTCGCGCAACCGGGTGAAGCAGGTGTGCCGCAGCTGGTGGCAGGTCGCGCTGGACAGGCCCGCCCGCGCGCGAGCGCCGTCGAGGACCTCGTCCAGACCCGACGGGGACAACGGCTGCCCCCGGGTCCGCCCCTTGAGTACGACGAAGACCCGGTCGGTCGCCGAGGTCCTGGGCCGCTCTTCGTCCAGGTAGTCGCCGAGGCTGGTGAAGAACCGTGCGGAGATCGGCACGATCCGCTGCCGGCCGCCCTTGCCCTCGGCCACGAACACGCGCCGCTCACCGACGTTGAGATCCGACAGGCGCAAACCCAGCAGCTCGCAGCGGCGAAGCCCGCCCAGCAGCATCGCCTCGACCATCGCCCGATCCCGTCGGGTTCGCAGAGCGCCCAGCAGCGCATCGACCTCGACAGGCGACAGC
This sequence comes from Actinomycetota bacterium, assembly GCA_009380005.1. GTDB lineage: Bacteria > Actinomycetota > CADDZG01 > CADDZG01 > WHSQ01 > WHSQ01. The sequence goes on from WHSQ01000054.1 coordinate 1,905, forward strand.
ACCCGCGGCAGCGTGCGCGGCGTGCGGATCAGTGGCGGCTCGCCGCGTCGCCGCTGCGACCCGGGACGCCGAGCCGCCAGCCCGGTCGGCACCGGGTTGACCTCCACACCGGTGTCCTCACGTGCGACCAGATAGTTGAACAGGCCACGCACGCTCGACAGCCTCCGCGCGATCGTGCGAGCCGCCAGCCCGGCCTCGCCGTCATCGAGCCGCACGACCTCATCGCCGTGCCGTGGCATGCGCTGGGCAGCGATGAACCCGAGCACGTCGGCGGTCGACACCTCGACTGGGGCCTTGCCCACGATCTCGAAGAAGACCTTGAGGTCATACGCGGTCGCCAACAGCGTGTTCTGGCGTGCGCGAGCCGCCACGAACGCGAGGTAGTCGTCCAGCAGCGGCTGTCCCAGCTGCACCCTCCGAAGCCGCGTCCCGTCGAACGACCGCGTCAAGCACATGTTGAACATCAGGTGCTCCTCGGCTCTGGCCCGGCAGCCGCCTCAGCGGACCGGTCGGATCACCCGCATATCAAACACGTCTCGGCCGAGATGACCCTGCGGTATGCGTCGCTGGCCTCCCCGACCGTGCGCGCAGCCTACGAACAGGCCATGGCCAAGGTCCGCACCCGCCAGGCCCTACCGCTGGTCATCGGTGGCAAGCCAGCCGTGCCCGACCGCGTCGAGTGGCTCCGCAGCGAGCTGCTCAAGACCCGAGTCGCCCACGGCTACTGCTCCCGTCACCTGGCCGCCGACGCCTGCCCGTACGCCAACGTCTGCGAGCAGTGCGACAACTACGTCACCACCGCCGAGTTCGTCCCCCAACTCCAGGCCCAACTCGACGACGTGCGCGCCCTGCGCGACGACGCCGAAGCACGCGGCTGGGACTCCGAAGTGGCCCGCCACGCCCGCGTCATCGCCAGCATCGAAAGCCACCTCCGCCGCCTCACCGGCGAACACCAATCCGCACCAGCGGGTTGACATCACCCCGAGGGCCGGTTAATCGAGGCGCAGTTCCAGGCGCTGCGCTATTTCGCCCTCGACGGCACCGACCACCGCTCCCACGAAGAGCAAAACAGCATGATCCGCCGCTACATCGCATGGCGGAACCGCAACGCCCACGACAAAACGCTACGCGAACTCGTCAAACGCGCAAACGTTGCCTGACACGGCACTAGAAGGCCTTCTGCAGCTGTCCCATCATCTCCCGCATCAGTGGGACGACAGCGTCGGGATTGCTGATGACGTTGCCGTGGGCTGGGGCGATGAAGTCAGTGGGATAGCGCTCGAGCAAGGTTGCGACCTCCTCGAACATGGGATCGCTGTCGACGAACTTGGTCCAGTGAAGCGCGCGCTCGTTGACGAAGGTGATCTCCTCCTCGGAGGGATTCCTGCCCAGCTCGTCCGACATGCGATCACATTCTCCGGCGAGGTGCTGGTGGGAGTAGGCGAACCCATCCGAGACGAACATGACACGGGCTTGCGTGTCGTAACCCCACAGCGTGCTGGGCAGGTCGCGCAGCGGAGCCGGAAGCGCCACGAACTGGCGGTCGCCGAGATCCAACTGCTCGCCCGGCGCGACCTTCCTGAAGCGGTCGGAGAAGGCCGGGAAGTAAGCGTGATAGTCCCGCACGTCGCCCACGACCGTCGCCTCCGGGTAGGCCTGCAGCAGCAAGCCCAGGTTTCCGGCATGCGGGTACTCCTGATGCGTGGGGAAGACGTAGTCCAGACCCCTGTCACCGACCAGGTCGTCGATGTGCTCTCGAACTCTGGACCCGTCCTTGGGATGACCCGTGTCGACGAACAGCGTCCGTTCCGAGCCCTTTACGACGTAGGCGGACATGTGGGAATGGATGTTGGGAGTCCGGAATCGCACGATCAGGCACCCGCCCACCCAGAACACCCCGGGTGCGAACTCGCGATAGATGTCGAGCGCTTGCTCTTCCTCCACCTCCATCGGTTCAGCCACCGTGTGCCTCCTTCCTCGGCCCTGCGGGCTCGGCCGGAGCGTTGCCCAACCGCTGGTCCCTGATCGCTCGAAGCATGCCGAGCAGTGCGTCGACGTTGCGCCGAACCTCGTCCTCGCCGCGGATGACGCAGCCTCGAGTCGGCGCCAGGGTCCTCACCGGCCGCTCGTTGAACAGCTGCTCGATCTCGCGGATCATCAGGCCCACGTCGGCTCGTCGCAACCAGTCGAACTTCGTCAGGTGGTGCCGGCCCAGGAACCCAAGTAGGGCCTCGCCGGTATGCGGCTGCGCTGGCCCGCCCCCTGCGCCGACGACGCGATTCTCACCCGGCGCCGTTGAGTAGTGGCTGAAGCAGTCAGAGGAGAACAGAGCGGCAGACACCGGATCGTAGATCCAACCGGTGCTGAGCGTGCGCAGCGAAGGAACGGTGACGTCCAGCGCGTCCTCGCCACCGAGCTCGATCCGTATCCCCGAGCGCAGGAGGATCACACGGACTCCGAAGCGCTTCATCAACTCCTGGGTGCTCAGGTCGTCGAAGAAGTCGAGCGGGTTCAACCCTCCCGGAGCGTAGACATCGATGTCTTGTCCACCAGACCTGTCGACCATGGAGGGCAGATTCGAGAAGCAGTCCGGCTCGAGGCGTGTGCCCACCACCGCAGTCAGCCGGCGAGCGCCGCCCAGGACAGCGTCGATCTGGCGGCGGACGGTGTCGCCATGCATGGCGACACCGGTCTCGATCATGGCTGCCCCGGAACCGGACAGCAGCAGGTAGGCGTTGAACGACTCGTGCCGGCCGTCATGGCTCTCGTCCCGCCACGTGTAGTTGCCGTCGATCAGACCCGTGTCACCCAGCAGGTACAGCCGGTCGGGGAACAGCTCGACGGGCTCCACAAGGGCCTTCGGGTAGGCGAGTCGCCCAGCCGTTTGTGCTGTCATGTCCTTGTCACCTCAGGTTCAGCCGTCGCCGCGGCCAACTTCGCCTTGGCATCCCGTCGCGCGATCAGCTCCGTGGCGCCGAACGCAAGCGCGAGCGCCACGCCGCTTGCGCGCACGACGACGAGCGTATTGATGGTCTGGATCGGGGCCAGCAGCAGCACGGCGCTCGCGAGGGCCACCATGCGCGACGGCACGGTCAGTCGGCGAGTCGTGTAGCCGACCATCGCGAAACCGCCCATCAGCACACCGATCATCGCGAACACGAAGTACAGCAGGATCCGCACCGGCTCGCCCTCCAGCAGCAGTTCCGGGCGGAACACGAAGAGGAACGGCACGATGTAGATGAGCACGCCCACGCGCATGGCCTCCATGGCCGTCTTCAACGGGCTCGCCCCGGCCAGGAAGGCGCCGGCGAACGCGGCCACTGCGATCGGCGGCGTGATGTTGGCGATGACGGCGAAGTACAGGATGAACAGGTGGGCGGCCATGGGACTGATGCCGAAGTCGGTGAGGGCGGGAGCGACCAGCACCGCCACCAGCGCATAGGCCGCGACGGTCGGCATGCCCATCCCGAGGAACATGGAAGCGATGGCTGCGATGACCAGCACGAGCAGCATCCCGCCGGTGCCCGAGAGCTCCAGCACGGCAAAGCCGATGCGAAATCCCAGCCCGCTGACGGAGGCGACGCCCACGACGAACCCGGCGGCCGCGAGGACGGCGGTCACGTCGAGGAGCAGGCGCCCAGAGGTCTCCAACGTGCTGAGGATCCGGCGGACCAGCCCCCTGCAGTTGACCACCTGCAGCAGCAGGAACGGCACCGCCGCGATCGTCGATACGGCGGCGGCGTTCGTGGGGTTCATGCGGATGATGAACAGCGTGTAGATCAGGATGCCGAGGATCGGCAGGATGACCCACGCTTCCCTCATGGTCGCCTTCAGCTTGGGCAGCTGGTCGCGGGGCACCCCGAGGAGGTTGCGCTTGCCCGCCTCAAGGTCCACCTGGACGTAGACGCCGAGGTAGAACAGGATCGCCGGGATGAGCGCGGCCAGCGCCACCTGGGAGTACGGGATCCCGAGGTTCTCAGCGACGATGAAGGCCGCGATCCCCATCACCGGTGGCATGATCTGCCCGCCGGTGGACACGGTCGCTTCGATCCCGCCCGCCGTGGCCGGTGCGTAGCCGCTGCGGATCATCATCGGGATCGTGATGGTTCCCGTGAGGAAGACGTTGGACATCGGTGCCCCGGTGATCGTGCCGACGAGGCTCGATCCCAGCAGCGCCGTCTTCGCCGTCCCTCCCCGGAAGCGGCCCAGGAGGAGGAGCGAGATGTTCGTAAGCGAATCGCCGACTCCGAAGTGCAGCAGCAGCTGACCGAAGGTGATGAAGGCCAGGGCGATCGTGGCGGCGAGGCGGAGCATCCCCATGAGCGCGCCCGGGTCGACGTAGAGGTAGCTCAGCAGCCGGCTCCACCCTGTGGGCTGCGCGGCGATCATCGGCACGGCCGCACCGAACTTGGCATAGACCAGGAACACCAGCACCACGCTGACGAGTGGCCAGCCGACGGTGCGGCGAATGGCCTCGAGGATGATCACGATGGCGATGGCGGAGAAGGTCGCTCGCACGGCATTGTGCGCACCGAACGTGCGCACGATCGACGGATACGCAACGGCGAGGTAGAGGCCCGGCAGCATGGCGATGACTGCCAGGACCGCGTCGTACCAGGGGAGTCGACGGTCGGCGGTTCCTTTGACCGCAGGAAACGTCAGGAACACGCCCGCGAGGCACATGCTGAGGAACAGCCCGACCCACTGCTCGGTGAAGACCAGCAGCCCGAGGGACAGGTGCACGTTGGACACGAACATCAGCCCGATGACCGGGATGGAGATCAACAGCATGGTCTGCAGGCGGCCAAGCCCCCCTTGCAGGACGCGATGCCTGACTTTGACCGCCGACGGCGCGTTGGCCCCGGCCATGGCCTTGTCCTTCACATTGGTGTCATCCATCGCATCCTCCGACTCGGGTGAGTCGCCCTCGTCGCTGGCGCCCCCTTTACCCCTGCCCATCACCCCTGGGGCATGCTCGCGAGGAGTTCGTCCTGCGCCGCCTGGTGCTCCTCGGTCCAAACGCCCTGCTCTTCATAGAAAGCGACGGCGCCTTCATGGTACGGAGCGCGCGGGGCCGCGGGCACCATGTCATCGGGCACCCACTGCGCCATGATGTGGGCGTCCTGCAGCTCCTCGTAGTTCTCCCAGATCGCTGCGAGCGTCGCGTGCACCGTTGCCGGCGAGACACGGTCGGAGGACACGAAGGTGACGCGGTGCTCGACCATGACGGTGTCCTCCTCGAGCATCCCCGTCCCGGCCTCCTCGATCCCGAGCGTCGCGCCCGGCAGGATCTCGTCGAGCATGGCTTGGGCGTCGGCGGGCACCTCGTCGGCGATGTCAGCCGGCTCGTAGTCGCCGATCGGCAGTATGCGAAGCGGGACGGCGGCATCGAGGTCCTGGATGATGGCCGTCGCGGGGCTCGCCCCGAACATCCCATCGACCTGCCCGCCGCGCAGGGCGTCGGCACCGGTGGAGATGTCGGGCACGGGGAACTCGACGACGTCATCCCACGTCATGCCGACCGACGCGAGATTCGCTTCCAGGATCTTCCCGGCGATGACATTGCCGCCGTAGTCGGAGGCGACCCGCTTGCCCACCAGGTCGGCGATGGTTGCGATGCCCGAGTCGGCCCGCACCGCGAAGCCGGCACCGAGCACCGGAGCTCCCTGCAGCACCATGCGCATGTTTTCTGCGGGTTCGTTGAAGCCTGGACCCGCCTCCATCGCCCAACCCACGTCGACGCTCGACAGGACGCCGAAGTCGATGACACCCGCCTCTAGGTCGGGCATCCACGCGTTCGGGCCCGCAGAGGGAACCACCGATGCGGCGATGTCGGTGTGGCTGGAGATCAGCGAGGCGACCGCGGAACCGACCGTGTGGTAGGACTGGCCGACCGAGTGCGTGCCGATGGAGGCGCGGGAGGCGACCTCGCCCTCGACACCGCCGGCCTCCGCGCTGTCCGTGGCCGGCGCTTCGGCTTGGCCGGTCTCCGCAGCTTCCTCGACCTCGGCGGGTCCTCCGCAGGCGGTGAGCAGCAGAACGAACATGACACTCAGGAGGGCCTTCACCGTCCGTGTGGAAAAGAACCGATCGGCATTGCGCTCGCTCATCAGGCAGCACTCCTCAGCTACTGGCCATCACGACGCAAGCAGGCGCCGCGCCAACAAAACCGCTGCCGAACGCGGGAGCCTCGTAAGGCCCCTCCGACCGCTTGTTTCCTATTCGTACGTGCCGACTGTGGAAACTAAGGCCTGTCTGCCGGACCTGTCAACGGTTGTCAACGCCATCCACGGGCGCTTCCTGAGCGAGTCCCCATCCGATGGCGCAGCCCGTGGCGATGCCCTGGCCGAGCGACACCCCGGCCTGGTAACCAGGTCCACGGTCGATGTTGGGCGCGGCGTTGCCGCACGCATAGAGCCCATCGACAGGTTGTCCCCGCATCGTCAGGACTCGTCCGTAGCTGTCCGTGCTCAACGTTGTTGATGCGATGCCGGTCGGGACCAGGGGCAGGCCGAAGAAGGGCGGCGTCTCCAACGGCCCCAGGTTGGGGTTCGCGGCCGACGATCGCCGCCCAAGGATGCGGGAGAAGGGCGCGGTTCCACGGTCGAACCGGTGGTCCACGCCTTCGTGTGCGTCGGCGTTGAACTGGGCGAGCTCCTCGGCGAGCCCTTGGGCGTCGATGCCGAGCCGGTCGGCCAGGCCAACGAGGTCATCGCCGCGTGTGAGCCAATCTGGCGGCGCTGCCCCGTGAGGACGCCCTGCGAACGACGCCCCGTTGAAGAACTCGCTGTCCATCAGCAGATAGCACGGATAGTTGCGGTGCTCATGGCGGGCGACGTCGAATTCCCGTACCGCGTTGACCACGTGCTGGAAGCGCGACTCGTCCGAGAATCTGAGCCCAAGGCGATTGACGACAACGGTACGGGGGGCCGCCATCTCCTCGATGCCTGCCCCCCGGAACACTGCCGGCGCACCGTCGTGGGGCGGGACGCGGTAGCCCATCATCGGCCGCAGGTTGTTGGGATTGCGCCGCAGACCCGCGCCGACCTCCGTGGCCATCACCATGCCGTCCCCGGTCACACCCTCCGGGAAGTGGCTCTGCCAGTCAGGGAGATCCTCGAAGCGCAGCACAAGGTCAGGATTGCCCTCGATCCCCCCGGTGGCTATCACGACCCCGCGCCGGGCACCGATCGTCACCAGGCGGGGCTCTCCGCCGGACGAGACGGCAACCTCGCATCCCGCCACGCGGCCGTCCTGCACGATCAGCCGGGTCGCCTGGTGACCCAGTCGCAGGTCCACGCCATTGTCGAGGGCGCTGCGCACGAGGAATCCGGCAAGGCTCATCCCGAAGCCGCGGTAGTCGCCCTCCGAGCGACCGTCCGGCCACAGCGACGAATTCCAGGCCTCGGGGCTGCCCAACCCTCCGCGTGCCGCCACCTCGGTCCACGTGAGGCCGCAGGGCACGTACTTGGAGACACCGAGAGCCGGCTGGAGCTCGCCGAGGCGATGGGCGTCGAACAGCGCTGCCGCGATGATGCGCCCGCCTCCCCGCGAGCCGGGAGCCGAGGGGTGGTAGTGGTCGGGGACATCCGGCAACGGCTCGAACTCCACGCCGTTGCGTGCCAGGAAATCCAAGGCCTCAACGACCTGTGTGCAGTAGTGGCGCGCCTCGTCCTCGCTCACACCACCGGCGCTGACAAAACGCAGGTAGCGGACCGCGTCCTTCAGGGCCTCGCCGGCTGCCGACGCCCCCGCCTCGCCGGTGTCCGGCACCCAGATGAACCCGTAGGAGTGCGCCGTGGTGCCACCCAGCACCATGGTCTTCTCAAGCTGCACGACCTCCAGCCCGGATTGCCCCGCGGTCAGCGCCGCCGCGCATCCAGCAGCGCCGCTGCCGAGCACCACAACGTCGGCTGACTCGTCGAAGCCGTTCGGCATGCCCATCTCCCGCTCAGGCACCGCGCGGCGCCGTGGTCAACTCGAGCCCGGCATCAACGCAGCAGCACGGGCGCCGCTCACGCGTTGGACTTCAGTGCCTCGACCAGCACGCCGCGCACCTCGTCAGCGTGGCCCGACACGTCTTGCACGGTGAAGATGCGGCGGATGCGCTGGTCCGGGTCGATGACGAAGGTCATGCGCCGGGGTGCGCCCGAGAACTCCTCCTCGGGCCCGCGCTTTGTCCCGTAGCGCGCCGCGACGTCGCCCGAGGCGTCGGACAGGAACGTCACCGTCTCTGCGGACTCCAGGCAGAACTCGCGGTTCACGTCTGGAGGGTCGTAGGAAACGCCGACAAACACCACGGGCGCGCCGGCGAACCCCCGCGCCAGCGCGTCGACTCCCCGGGCCTGGAGCGTGCAGCCCGTGCTCTTCGCTTTGGGGAACCACCACAGCACAAGCCATCGGCCGGCGAAATCCGACAGCCCCGTCTCCGAGCCTTGTGAGTCCGGCAGTGTGAAGTCAGGAGCCGGCTCACCGACAGTGAGAACCATTCTGTTCGTCCCTCCGTAGTAGACACATCACTGTTGCGATACCCTCGCGCGACCGTTGCCCTCGACCGCGGTGCCAAGATCGACCTCCGCATCGAAATGCTCCTTACCGAACAGTCGCACGGCGTTCCTGCCGAGGATGTTCAGCTTGGCCTCTTGGGACAGAAATGGGAGGTCGCAGACCGTGCTGGGGAGGTCGAAGTCCCAGTGCGGGTAGTCAGACGCGAACATCAACTGCGTTTCCGCGTTGATCATTCGCATGGTCTGCTGCAGTGTCTGAAGGTCGACCGTCTCCATCGGCTGGGTGCTGTAGTACATCTCACCCATGTACTCACTTGGCCGGCGCTGCAACAGCGGCGCCTCCGAGGAGCGCATCAGGAACTCGTTGTCCAGCCGCTGCATCAGAAACGGGACCCAAGCAAGTCCCGACTCGATCCAGATGACCTTGAGATTGGGATAGCGCTCCGGCAGCCCGTTGATGACCCAGTTCGTCATGTGGACCATATTGTAGAAGACAAATCCGAGTGCGTGCACGGAGATGAACCGGTTCATCCCTTCGAACATTCGCTCCTTGGCGTTGTGAATCGCATGGAACCCAAGGGGGTAACCACGCTCTTCCAGGGCTCGAAACACCGGGACATACTTGTTGCTGTGGATGGCCTGGAACCGACCCGACGTGATCATGAAACCGACGACGCCGGGCTTGCCCCCGAATTGCTCGATCGTCCGCAGGCTGGCGCGCACATCGTTCATGGGGAGGTAGACCATCGTCTTGATGGCGGGGTCATCGGCAAGGACCTCTTCGGTGAACCAGCGTGTGTACGCCCAGCTGACCGCTATCTCGATGAGGGGATCCGGGTGCAGCCCCAGCTCGAGCATCGGCGTGGGGAACACCACTTGGTAGTCGATGCCGATCGCCTTCATCTGACGACGGATCACCGAAACCTCATGGTGGGTGTCACCATCAGTGGGCTCACCGCGGCGGTACCGCTCGCGAAGGATGCGTCCGGCCATGTTCTGGGGCAGCGGGGAGTTGTGCAGAATCGTGCGCGCCGGGTCGGAGCTATGGATGGCGGCCTCCGCCCGATGGCGGATGACCGGGTCTTCGATGTACTTGATGATCGCGGGCCAGTGGTCCATCTCATAGTGGTGCGCGTCAACATCGACGATCGTGAACTTGTCGAAGCCCCGATCCTGCGCTTGGCGTTCGGCGTTGCGAAGGTGCTCTCTGGTGTTGAACCCCTCGCGGACGCCGGTGTTGATGAGATCTGTTCCGGTTCTGTTGAGCAACTGGTCTGTCACAGGTGCCGTCCTCGGTTCTCAGGTTGGATCGGGAAGAGATCCAAGCGCCAGCGGTGCGTCAGTCGAGCCGTCCCCAGGAATTCCACAATGTGAGCTCGAACATCTGCATGTCAGCCGCCGCCACGATCCCGCTGACGGTTACGGCGGCCTCCGTTGCGGTGATGCCCGGACCAACGGGGTGGAAGGACTCACCCGCCTCACGCTTCACGACATAGGCCTTGGTGAGACGTGTCATCAGCTCCTGAAGCAGCTCCGACGGCATCTCCTCTGCCAGCATCGAGACGTCGGCCACGGCCAGCGTCTGTGCCGCCGTCATCATGTCCGTCTGTGCGTTCACGTGGGGCTCCGTGTCCTAGCCGTTGGAGATGGCCGTGTCCGCCTCCATGTCGACGAGCACACGCCCGTCGCGAACGCTGACGGGAAATGAACGCAGCCGCCGTTCCGGAGCGGCCGCGCATTGCCCTCCGGGGAGCACATACTCCCAGCCATGCCATGGGCACACGAGATGCATCTCGTCCTCAACGAACCGATCGCCGACATAATTGCCGTCCGCGTCGAACTCGGCTGTGATCGCATTGATCAGCATTCCCTCGCCTACCGGGCCACCCATGTGCATGCACACGTTCTGGAACGCCAAGACGTCGTCTTCGAACAGCAGCAGAGCGATGTCGGTGGAACCGACGCGCACGATCTTGCGGCCGGAGTCCTGGAGCTCCGTCAGGTCAGCGACATAGTGTTCTGACACGCTTGAACCCGTCCCTTCCCCGCGCTGGCGGGATTTTTATCATGCCGACAACCAATGCTTCGAGCGGGCATCCTACGGTGTGGAGCTGCGATGCGTCAACGGTTGAGGGGCGCCGCTCATCCTCGCAGCATTGGACCGTGTGCCCAAGCCACTATTTGAGGCTCGGCTCCGCCAGCCGGGCGGTCTCGCTGGCGACCTGCCCCACGTCCGCCACGTCCTCCAGGGATCGGAGGAGCGACAGCTGACGGTGGACCGCGGCGTGATCGACGGGGTCACCCGTCCAGGAGCAGCAGGAACGGAACTTCTCCTCCACTCCGGCCCAATCGAGCTCCCTGCCGGGACTGCCAGGGGGTACGTCGACGTGTGCCCGCCCCCGGCGCCCGTCTCCGAGCGTGATCTCGACCCAGGCTGGCGAGAAGCGCGCGGCAGACTGGGCGTCGATGTCGGCATCGACGCACGCCTCCACCAGGTCGGCGAGCTGCGCGATGTGGCGGTCTCGCACCGGATCTGGCTCCAGGTGGTCCAGGGGCAGACCGCCGTGCGCGGCTGCGAGCGCGACCACCCAGGGGAGGCTGTATTGAACCTCCGCGGCTGTGGATGGCCGTCGACGGTGTCCGATCGGGTCATAGACCATGTGATAGGCCTCACTGCTCATCCCCACCCGGATGGAGCTGATCGCCGACGGCGGTGGATCACCGAGCATGGCCCGCACTTGAACGGTGGCATCGATGGCGGTGTGCGACTGCATGCAGACCGGATACTTCTTGATGCCGCTGTCCAACCCGTAATAGCGTTCCCCAATCGCGCCTAACAGGGATTCCCGGTCGAATGGGTTCCGCTCGTACTGCGTGAAATAACCGAAGCGCCCCTCAAAGACACCGCGAGCGCCGATCAACGCTCGAGCGGCGAGGTACGCGCACTGGATCCCCAGCTGCGTGGCCAGCCCCTGGTGCACGCGCGGAACCTGTGCCCCTTCGATCAAGCCCTGCTTGCTGCTGAGACTCTGGCCATAGACGAGTCCGAGCGCGGACAGGATTCCCTCCGGCGACAACTCAAGGTACATGCCGGCCACAGCGGCGACCGCAAACGCGTTGAACTGATACATGTTCGCCCGACCGCCCTCGGTGCTCACCGTGCCGGTGGCCAGCCCCAGGCGACAGATGAGATCTCGCCCGGCGGCCACACTCGCTACGAGAGCCCTGCCGTCGCGCCTGCCCGTGGCCTCCGCCATCGCCATCGCGGCCGGCAGCACCGAACAGGTCAAGTGGGCGAACGTGGCTCCGGACACATCGTCGAAGTCCAGCGCACGAGCCGTCTGACTGTTGGCCAGGCCTGCGAGAAAGGCCGGTACCTTCTCCCCTGAGCCCCACACCGTCGCCTCCGGACGCCCACCCCAATCCGAGGCCAGCGCCAGGATGGCGGCACTGCCCGGGGCGTGGGCTCCCGCAATCGCGGCGCCGAGGCAGTCCACGATGTAGCGCTTCGTGGCATCGAGGACCTCGTCCGGAACGGAGCAGGGGTCGAGGCCTGCGAAGCGCTCGGCGACCTCATGGGCGGCGTCGCGTCCTTCCTGCGTTCTCGCCATGTTCGGCATCCCCTCAGTTCTCCTCCGGCTGCTCAGGGAGCCTAGCTGATATAGGTGACGCAGCGGTTCCAACAGTTTCACCTCCGGAGGTGTCAGAAGGGACCCGCACAGGGTTCGAGGGTCGGCGGTGACGCGTCTGCCCTCCTGACACCACCGGGAGGTGGCTTCATCGATGCCCCCTGCGGCGACCCCTCCACGGTCTCCGACCACTTCCCGTCCTCGATGACCCCTGCGCTCAGCCATTTGCGGATGAGCCGCAGGACTCGCTTGTCCGCGATGCGGTGCTCGAGGAACTTCTGGAGCCAGCCTTGATCGAGACTGGTGAAGAAGTCGCGGATGTCCGCGTCGAGCACCCAGTTCACCTTCTTCCTGTAGATCCCGGCCGCCAGCGCATCCAACGCATCGTGCGGGCTGCGCCCCGCTCGGAACCCGTAGGAGAAGCCCAGGAAGTCCACCTCGTAGATGGCGTTGAGCACCTCGACGACCGCCCGCTGGAGGATCTTGTCCTCCAGCGTGGCGATGCCGAGCGGCCGCTGCCGCCCGTCTGCCTTCGGGATGTACGCCCTGCGCGATGGGCTTGCCCGGTAGGCACCGCTGTGGGCACGTCGGTGCAAGTCCTGGAGGTTGGCCTCCAGATCGTGCCCGTAGGCGTCCCACGTCACCTTGTCCACACCTGCGGCGGCCCTCGGGTTCAACGCCCGGTAGGCCGCCCGCAGACGGTCGAGGTCGACATGGTGCAGCAGCGCCGTGAACCGCGCATCCTTGTCTTTGCGTGCTACTTCGCGCACACGGTCCAGCCCGTTTGGCACGCCTGACCCGGCTCTGTGTCCGGGACGTGTAGGCCTCGCCGTGTTCCCCTCGGCCAGCCCCCTTCCCTCCACCGCCTCCGCGGCTTACGCCTTGTTCAACGGCTTCGCAGGTACTACGGGGCTGTCTGACTTCCCATGCTCGTTCATCTCAGGCGTGCGGCCTCGGCCTTCCCTGAGCGGCCCGTCTGGTGATCGGCCAGACGGGCGAGCATGGGACCTCCCGGTTCTCGCGCATGGAGATTCCACGCATGCGCGGGTTCTTCGACCGCGCGAGGCCCGCCAGCAGCTCGCGCTAGCGCTGCCGCCGGTGTTGCCTTCCGCCCTACTAACAGCGTCGGCACCCCGAACTGACCATTTCGCGGCTCAATAGCCTGGCCTACGCGTGCCCCTACCGACGCTTCGCCTGCGCCCTTGCGAACGCCGACGCACGGCTCGGGGTCATCGTGGGTCGCTACCCCTTCGATGTAGAGCTCTTTCATCTCCTTCTCCATGCCGGTTTATCCCGGCGCACTAGGCCGACTTGGGGGTTTTGAAGTTCACGAGCAGGTCAAGTTTCCGGTCGACTTTCACGCGGCCGCGGGTAGCGCGGCGTCGATGAAGTCGTGCGGGCTGCGTTTGGCGATCTCGTCCGGGAGGGCGAGGTCGCAGGCTGCCAGGCCGGAGGTGAGCACGCGGCCGTAGGCCTTGGTGAACAGCACCGCGACCGCCCGGCCGGTGGGCGTGAGCTGGTATCGGAAGGTGCCGGGACGGCGGGTGATGAGCCCCTTGCGTTTGAGGCGGCGCAGGTCGTAGGTGGCCTGGCGGCTGGTGTAGCCGGTGTCGAGCAGGGTGGCGACCAGCTCGACGAGTTGGACGGTTGGTGAAGCCGGCGAGCAGGTGCGCGAAGTTGACCAGCGCGGCCAGCAGCGCCATCGCTCGTGGGTCCCCGAAGCGCAGGGCTGGGGCGTGCAAGCCGTCGTCGTTGGACGGCTGGGTCACCTTGGCGAAGGTGACCACGTCGGGGGCGGGGTGCGCGTCCGCGGCTTGAGCGTCACGCAGACGCTTGTTGGCGTGCTCGCCAGCCGCCCGGAGGGCGTTCCAGTTGTCCGCGGTGACACGACGGCCGATCCCGAAGTCGCGGGTGTCGCCCACCACCGTCTCGGTGCGCAACGCCCGATGCTCCTTGAAGTACTGCTTGATGCGTGAGGACTTGTAGTAGCAGGTGATCTGGGGGTCCACGCCCTTGGTGATCACCTTGGTGCGAAACGTCCCCGGGGTGTTGTGGCGCAGCCGCCGGTCGAAGATCAGCGCCACCTGGTCGGGGCGGCCGACGTCGAGGTGGTCGCGGATCACCCCTTCGAAGAACGCCCGGCCGGCGGCGGGCCGGTCGAACACCTGCGTGTCGGAGATCTCGAACTGGCGGAACGCCAGGTCGTAGACATACCCAGCGCGGAGGTCCGCAGCGGTGGACGGCGACGGCAGCCGCCGTTGCCAGCGCCAGAAGAACCGCTTCACCGCGCCCGACCCGAGCCGGTCGCAGATGCGTTGCAGCGCCGCAGGTGAGGTTGACCCGCTTCAACGGACAGGTCAGTTATGCGGCACGGCTGATCTGTAGGTAGCTGTCCTCCTTTTCGATCGGGCTGAGATACGAGATCGAGGAGTGCAGCCGGCGTGGGTTGTACCAGCCCTCGATCCAGCGGACCGCTGCCAGGCGCACGGCCCGGCGGGTGGCCCAGGTGTAGCGGTGCACCAGCTCGCGCTTGAGGGTGGCGAAGAACGCCTCGGAGGGGCTGTTGTCCCAGCACACCCCGGTCGCGCCCATCGACTGCGCGACACCCGTGCGGGCGCACAGCCGGCGGAACTGCCGGGAGGTGTACTGGCAGCCGCGGTCAGAGTGAAACACCACCCCGTCGACGTGGCCGCCGCGGGTCGCCACGGCCATCGTCAGCGCGTCGCAGACCAGCTCGGCGCGCAGGTGGTCGGCCAGCGCCCAGCCGACCACGCGACGCGAGTACAGGTCGATCACGGTGGCCAGGTACAGCCACCCTTGGGCGGTGCGCAGATACGTCACATCGCCCGCCCACAGCCGGTCTGGCGCGTCGGGGTTGAAGCCGCGGGCGAGGAGGTCCGGCGCCGGCGCAGCGGTGGTGTCGCGGCGGGTCGTGCGCACCCGGATGCGGCCCATCACGCCGGCCCAGCCGTGCTCGCGCATGATCCGCGCGACCCGCCTGCGGGCCACCCGCCAGCCCTGACGACGCAGCCAGGCGTGCACCCGCGGTGCGCCATAGGTGCGCGCCGAGCACTCCCAGATCGCCTCGATCTCGGCCGCCAGCTGGCGGTCGGTGACCTCCCGGTCCGACGGCGGCCGGGACTGCCAGTCATAAAACCCCGACCGCGACACCTCCAGCACCCGGCACATCTGCGCGACGCTCCACGCACAGTCGGGGTTGGCCTGCTCCTCGGCGATGAACGTGTACATCGCGATCACACGTTCTTCGGGTGCGAGCCCGAGAAGTAGGCCACCGCTTTTCCCAAGATGTCCCGCTCGCGGGTCACCCGGTCCAGCTCACGGCGCAGCTCGCGGATCTCCGCGCGTTCCTCAGCGGTCGGGGCGCCTTCGGCTTCCTCGCGGGCCTGGCGAACCCAGTTGCCCAGCGAGGAGTCGTGCACGTTGAGCTCACGGGCGACCTTGGCGATCTGCCCGCCGGACGCCTCGACCATCGCGACGGCCTCGGCCTTGAACTCCGCTGTGAACTTCCGTCGGGGACGGCTACTCGATGACATGGACACTCCCATTCCGGCCTCATCGGCCTCAAGGTAGGTGTCCGTCGAACCGGGTCAACTCCACCTTGGTTGCCTAGGGTTCGAGGTTTGCGGCAAGTTCTGTCATGCGGCGACCTTGAGTCGGGCGTGGTCGATGTAGTCGTCGACGGTGCTGTCCACCACGCGCAGGGCAGCGCGCAGCGGCGGTGGAGCGGGTGGTCGGTCGGCGGCCAGCAGCGGTGCGAGCAGGCGGTCGTGGACCTTGGTGTAGAAGAGCGCCACGCGCAGCACGTAGGTGTTGCTGTGCTCGAGGCGGCGGATGAGGCCGTTGAGGCGCAGCCGCCGCAGGTCGTAGGTCATCTGGTGGCTGCTGTAGGTGGCACCGAGCAGTCCGGCGACGTGGGCGCGAAGGCTCCGGTTGGTGAAGCCGGCGACGGTGTTGAGCAGCAGACAGAGAGCGCCGGCCAGGGCCATGACGCGTGGGTCCCCGAAGCGCAACGCTCCGGTTCTTTGGCCCTCCCATTCGTAGGGCTGTGAGATCCGCTCGAACAGAGCGCTCTCGATGGCACAGTCCTGACCGGCAGCTGGACTTGGAGCAGGCGGTGGTTGGCCCGACGGGCCTTAGCCCCGATCCACCGAAGATGACTTGAAGTGATCGCCGCATAAGCGCGACAAATGCCCTCTGACTGAGGCGCTTCTGACTCTTTGAGCCAAACCCGGTTCGAAATACCCAACCAAACGATCCTTCATCTTGTTGTCTGTGCTCGATGGTACGCGATGCGTTCCTTGCGAGCGCGAAGAAGGCCCTCACGGCGAGCCTTGCGGATCGCATCGGCGCGCTCGGTGTGCTCGTCCTCGGGTGTCACGTAACCGATGCCGGCGTGCAACCTGACCGTGTTGTAGTGGACGCGCTGGCGCTCGAGCTCGATCTCCAGCTCGACGGGATCGCGGATCTGCTCGAGGTGCGGGAGCTCGCCCTTCAGGTGGCTGAAGAACGATTCGACCGGTGCTTGGTCGGTCGGTGTCCCGGGCCGGCCGAAGTGCTGCACGATCGAGCACAGCGCCATGTACTCGGCGGTCGTTCCCGAGGTCATCTGCGGACCGTTGTCACTGACCGCGAGCAGGATCGGAAGCTCGGCGTCGTACTCGACCACCGACAGGGCGCGCCGCTCGATCTCCGCCGCCAACCCCTCGGCATTGAGCGCGGCATCGAAGATGACCTCGACCTGGGTCGAGGACTCCTCGGAAGTGACCAGGGTTGCGATCCACTTTCTCGACACGAGATCGATGATCGCCAACGCGATCCGCTTGGC
>WHSQ01000550.1 GCA_009380005.1 Actinomycetota bacterium
TGGCGATGGGGATCTGCATCATTACTCCGGCGGCCAGCAGAAACTCCGGGGTGAAGTCGATGCCCGCAACCACTCCTGACTGGATGGCTTTCAGATGCTCAGGATCGTTGAGCCCGAGGACATCGCGGTAGAGGTAGTTGAACATCAGCACTATCCACAGCGTTGAGAGCATTACTTTGCGGTCGGTTGCGGTCTCCTTGACAGCGGTCTTCATGGCTTCGCCCTTTCAATTGGTGGTGTGTTCACACACTATAGCGTGTGTCACACAGTATAGTGCAATCAACCACCAATGTGTCAAGGGCGACCGCCCGCAGCACGTCGTCCTCGCCGCGCGCAACCGGTCAACGACGAGGACGTGATCACCGGGTGATCTCCAATGGACTAGCGCACGCGGACCTCTGCTGACTCACGGATCTGCCGCCGTCCTCACCCAGAACGCTCCTTCCCCCGACTGGTTACTGATGATCCACTTGTCGGATGACCGATGAGTATTCGATGGCGGCGACGTTTCACCTTCTGTATCCTGCCCACCACGGAGGCACCTCATGGAGTTCAAGCTCGAGCTCGTCCTGCTCCCCGTCGCCGATGTCGACCGCGCCAAGGCCTT
>WHSQ01000551.1 GCA_009380005.1 Actinomycetota bacterium
CGATGTCGGCCAGGACCTTGGCGTCACCGGGATCCGACTTCGCTCCAGAGGTCGAATGGCGATCGCGATAGCGATCGACCGACAGCGGATTGATGGCGAACACCCGGTAGCCGGCGGCGATCAACGCCCCCACCAAGAGCCCGCGGTCGGTCTCGATGCCGACGATGACGTCCTCCGGGTCATCGGCGTGCTCGGCGACCATCGCATGCAGTCGCGCCACTCCTTCGATCCCCTCAGCCACCCGGCCCCTGGCGAGGATTTCGCCGTCCTGATCCACGATGCAGATGTCGTGGTGCTTCTCCGACCAGTCGATCCCGACGAAGACCAACAGACCCCCTTTCGACGCGGCGGACAACGGCATCAGCCCCGAGGAGATCGGTGGCGTCCTAATGGATCAGTGCTCTACGGCACGACATCCCACGAGCCCTCATCTCTCCTCGCCGACCGAAGGGGGCACGATCTAGGCGTAGAGCTCATAGGCCCTGCCGCGGACAGTGCTCACCCTCCGGTTGGCTGAGAGATCACCCTCTCATCAGGTGATGCAGGCCCATTAGCCGCTCGCACAATGGTCGGGGACCTCATAACCCTCGATCCCGTCGGTCTTGC
>WHSQ01000552.1 GCA_009380005.1 Actinomycetota bacterium
GTCATGCTGCCAGCGCACATTCATGAATGAGACGGGAGGATCTTGTTGCTCTGCGACGAGGACAAGCTTCGTTCGAACGACTGCGCGGGGGTCGATGTGCATAGCACCAACCCGCGATGGGTCTTGATCGGTTGTAATGCATAACGAACTTGGCGAGGACCGCTTTGACGTGTCGGCCCGAGATGATAGTGCTCTCGGACAAGCTCGTCCACTCTCTTGATCCGATCCCCGGTCCGCCTTTAGTTCGCTCATGCCGCTCGTTGACAGTTTCCAATAGCGTGCCCAACGCGATTTCGGAATCTCAAAGCTTCCAGCGATGATCAGTCACGGCGCGAAACCCGAGGTCGGTCGTGCACGGATGTAGGAAGTGCCTTGACCCCGCGAGAACTCCGCGAGCCAACCAGAAACGATCGTGAACACTCGGAACTGCTCGGCACAAGAACACGCAGGTCAGGACCGGCTCTAGTCAGAAACCGCAGGTCAACGGGCAACCCTGATTCAGACTTCTAATCCGAGGGTCGGGGGTTCGAATCCCTCCGGGCGCGCTGCGCGCGCTGTCCGAATCCCAGGTCAGGGCATGCTTCTCACCAGAACCCGGCACGGCAG
>WHSQ01000553.1 GCA_009380005.1 Actinomycetota bacterium
AACGGCGTAGAGGTCTTGGTAAAAGAAACCTCGGCGACTTCTTCTGGCGCTCGTGCCAGGCGAAATCAGCTCAAATCAACGGTGTCCCGCGCCAGCAGTGCCATGGCCTCCCCTCTTGTCAGCGTCTACGGGAAACGTACCCAGGTCGTACGACAGGGTCGGAGCTTCGACCATCGTGCTGGTAGCGAGGTCGTCCCGCAAGAGCCTCGCAAAACGAGCTCGCACGGCCAATAAATAGGCAATGCGTCATTTAGCGGCGCGTATCCCCGCAGTCTATGGGCGCCTGCGGAAACAACTGTGGGGCCGGCTGGACTCGAACCAGCGACCAACGGATTATGAGTCCGCCGCTGGACCGGTGCAGCTATTCGATCCGGTGCCGAGTTCGGGATGTGCGCTTGTCTATTCAGAGCATTGGGCTTGCTTGGTTCGCTAGAGAGCGAACCCACCGCGGAGGTAGGTTTTTCCCAGAAGTCCGGAGGTGTATGCGTTTGGCCCGACTTGAACCATCACCGCGGCGGGACAGGTCGGAGGGGGACAAGCCTCTCCCGGACAGAGCGCGGCCCGGAATCGGCATCACGCTGCTCGTGCTCGACACCTCGATGGACT
>WHSQ01000554.1:0-242 GCA_009380005.1 Actinomycetota bacterium
ACCCCTGCGGGGTGCCGGTGTCGGAGTCCTCACGGCTGCCGGTTTCGGTCATCACACCGGCTTTGAGGAACGCCTTCACCAACGCCAGCACGCGTCTATCTTTGATCCGAGCACGCACCCGGTCCATCAGGGCCGTGTGGTCGATCGAGCCCAAGGAATCCCCGACACACTACGTGCTTCGATGACCTTGCGGCGGCGCTGCGCACGCATGCAGAGGGTTTATTTGGCGCGATGGCGGCTGT
>WHSQ01000554.1:252-605 GCA_009380005.1 Actinomycetota bacterium
GCCGAGACCGCACTGGTCGGCGTGCCCGCGCTGGCGTGGGTGGACTGGCTCGCGGCGGCGGACGCTGTGCAGACCAGAACCCTGCCGTGCTCGTGCAGCGAGGCCCAGATCCTGCTGATCGCCGCGAGTATCGCCGAGGGCGTTCCGTTGGGTCTGGGGGACGCGGTGACCGGCCTGGAAGCGACCAACAGCGTTCTGGTGGCCCGCGCGGTGCTCCACGCCGGCGGCCATCGCGCGGCCGCGGAGAGGCTGGCGGGGGTGGCGGGCCGATGACCACGGTGACAATCACGCGGCCCAAGGACCCGTTGGACGGCCAGCGGGTGCAGGTGCTGGGCCGGTTGCGGCGGCATGGC
>WHSQ01000555.1 GCA_009380005.1 Actinomycetota bacterium
AGCCTGGACTTGTTGGCGCGTCCGCACTTCGTCTTCGGCGAGGTCCTGGTCGGTGGGAGCGGTGGATTGGATCTGGCCCGCCTCGGTGATGGTGAACTCGTGGTGGGCAGCCAGATCCTCGGCCTCAGTGATGGCGCGCTTCGTCGCTTCGAGCGCGATCTCGGTTTCGTGTCCCGCCCGGCGCACGGCTGCCACCTCTGCTGCGAGTGCACGCAGGTTGCGGGTGCACCACTGTAGGTTTTCGTGTGCTGCTTCGGAGGCGCGTCCGTGCCAGCTCGGAGGCGTCCCGGTGGCGTCGAGTTCGTCGTTGACACCGACGATCCGGTCGCCGTCGCGCTTTAGTGCGTCGATCGCTTCGCCCAAGGCGACCGGATCCCAGCGTTTGACGTCAGCCCACGACACCATCTAACGCGGCCTCGCCATATCGCCGAAGTCATCCGTGGCAGCATCGTCGTTGCGGCTGTAGGTCTCAGCCGCCGCCGTGAGCTTCTGGGCGCGATCCTCGAGCTGTGAAGTACAGGCGCTGAGTCGCATGTCCCACACGGTCGCCAACGTGCCGGCACGATTCTCACTGACCGAACCCGGCAGCGCAGCCTTGATGCCTT
>WHSQ01000556.1:0-355 GCA_009380005.1 Actinomycetota bacterium
TGCCTCCCAAGACGCTGGCGAGCATCCTGCGGCAAGCTGGACTGCAGCGACAGGAGGAGTCATGAGCGAGCCGTCCCGCTACTTGGTGATCCTCGAACAGGGCCCCGACAGTTGGGGTGCCTATTCACCCGACCTTCCCGGCGTGGTCGCAGCCGCCGACACTCGCGAGGAATGCGAAGCGCTCATGCGCGACGCCATCGCCTCCCACATCGAGGGCCTCCGCGAGGCCGGCGACCCCATCCCAACTCCCACTACCACCAGCACCTATATCGAACTCGGCCCCGCCGCCTAGCAAGTCTCTCGCCGGCCGCCTCATCGCCACCAGCCGCGCCCGCACCCTCGCCCTCGACCAGCA
>WHSQ01000556.1:365-604 GCA_009380005.1 Actinomycetota bacterium
GGCGAAGGGCTGCAGCCCGACGCGGGCCGGCAGCCGCTGTCCGCAGCGCGGCACCACACCACCAGCCGCCCCACGCCGGCTGCTGTGTCACAGCTGCGTAGTCACGCCCATGAGGCCCAAACCGATCCTGCCGCGAGGGAAGGGCGGCGCGCCAGCCAGTCCGGCCCGGCAGCGACCCGCTGGACGCATCCCTGCAGGACACCGGGCCTTCCCCCTGACAACCAGCCGTCAAGCCCCCG
>WHSQ01000557.1 GCA_009380005.1 Actinomycetota bacterium
GATGACTGGAGTTCCCTTTATTAATCTACCCCCCTACCGTTTGGACGGCCGGATTTCTAGCCGATGGAGAAAGCCCGCTCAACCACCCGGGGGGGCGGCGCTACGAGGGAGCTGCTGCGATAAGAGGAGCCCTCATCGGCCTCCGGACAAGTCCTGAAGGGCCGATTGTCCGCACGAGTCTTTAACGGTTTCGAGGGCGGCGGAGCCGCCGCGCTTCCGGTCAGCCCTCGGAGCGTTGCCCCGACGACCGCAGCCCGCGGAGCTCCTCGCGCTCGGTGAGCACGCGCCGACGGCGCCGTCGCCAGAAGAGCCCGCCGATGACCGCCGTGGCGGCCCCAACGAGGAGCCCGGGACGTTCTCATAACCCGGAGGTCGCGGGTTCAAATCCCGCCCCTGCAACCACGAAGGTCCCCCGAAGGGGGCCTTCTTCTCGTTGGAGATGCAGCCGCTAGGGCCTTGCCCGGGTTTCTGTTGCGCTCTCTGTAGGACAGGAACGCCGGCACCTCGTAGACGTCTTCGCCGACATCGAGCAGGTGGCGCGCCAGTCCGGCGCCGTAACTGCCCGCTCCCTCGACGCCGATCACCCTGCTGTCGCCGTACCC
>WHSQ01000558.1 GCA_009380005.1 Actinomycetota bacterium
CTCCCGGTCTCCCCGAGAGAATACCACGCATGTAGTTCTAACTGAACGGTATTGGTCCTAGACCCGTCGGCGACAGCGGACGGGTGTTCTCCGGCGAGGCGGCACACCACTTGACAGCGGCGGCCCTCGCGCGCGGGTTACGTCCGGAAATTGAAGCATCCAACCAGACACGGGCATCGAAGGGGTTATCCGCATTGAGGCCTGCGACATCACCTCGCAAGCGGTACCGATCTTCGGTAGCCGTCCCTTCGAACCTTGGTATGCCGCTCAGTAAGCGAGATGACCGGCGCGTCTACGAGCACGGCAAGGTTCGCATTGTGTAAAGCTGGGTGCGCGTCAAACATGGGCAACATCAACGGCCGAACGGTTGGTGCTCAAGGGCAGCTTCGAGCTGTGAGCTTGGCTGCCTGAGCAGCGGAGCCGACTGCGACATCGTTGTCCTGGCAAGCGGCGGCTTGCGGCAAGAGCTACTAGCCCCGGCTCTTCATGTGGGTCCTCGGTGAGCGGGGCTCGTTGCGACGCAAAGACCCCCTGACCTGGAAGGAGGTGGCGGCCCATCCTCGGTGTAAAAGCGTCACGGGCGTAGGTTCCTGAGAGAGC
>WHSQ01000559.1 GCA_009380005.1 Actinomycetota bacterium
TCACCACTTATGAATGAGCTCCCAAGGCGCCGTGGATCCCCTGAGTGCGGCTCAGCCGACCGAAATCGGTGAGCTGATGTGAACGGCGTGTTTTCGGCCAGGAGAACGGGCGACACCAAACGCTTGAGGCAGCAGATGATCTCCGAATGGAATTCTGCCTTGGCTCCGATGCGACGTAACCGGCCCGCGGGCGTTCGCGAACTCGGCTGAGCCAGAGATTCCATCCAGCCGGCCGCAGCCTGCGGCCTGACGCGGCGCGGACTTCAGCACACGCACCTCTCTCGGCGCGCGTCCGGGCTTGGAGCATACCCTTGCTCACGGCCCGATGACGAAGCCGCCGTCAACGGTAAGGCTGGCCCCCGTCACCCACTGCGCGTTGGGATCGGCTAGGGCCGTGACCCAGCGAGCGATCTCATCGGGCTGGCCAATCCTGCCGGACAGGGTAGCTTCAGCCAGTTGTTGAAGCGCACCGCCGCCGACGAATGCGGTCTCCACCGGGCCCGGAATGATTGTATTGATGCGAACACCATGGCGGGCAAACTCGCGTGCAAGGCACACCGTCAAGTGGTGTATGGCGGCCTTGGTTGCCCCGTAGGTCGC
>WHSQ01000055.1 GCA_009380005.1 Actinomycetota bacterium
GCAGGCAGTCGCTTCAACCCCGAGACCGACACCGAGCCCCATTTCGAGGACTACATGATCCAAGCCGATCCGATGGACAAACTGCTCGATGCCCTGCACAAGGTGAAGTGGTACGAGGACTCGAGCCTGGCGTTGAGGCGCTCGTGCGCTCACGGGATCTGCGGTTCGGACGCCATGTTGATCAACGGTCGCAACGCTCTCGCGTGCAAGGTGCTGATCAAGGACCTCAAGCAACCGATCAAGGTCGAGCCGATCCGTGGTCTACCGGTCATGCGCGACCTGATCGTGGACATGGAGCCGTTCTTCGCCGGCTACCGCGCCGTGATGCCATGGCTCGTCCCGGACCCTGAGGCCAAAGAGCCCGAGCGCGAGCGGATCCAGAGCCCGGAGGACCGAGCCCGTTACGACGACACCACGAAATGCATACTCTGCGCTGCGTGCACGACTGCCTGCCCGATCTTCTGGGCCGATAAGGAATACGTGGGCCCGGCGGCGATCGTCAACGCGCATCGATTCATCTTCGACTCGCGCGACTCGGCGAGTGACGACCGGATGGAGATCCTGTCGGCCAAGACGGGTATCTACAAATGCCGCACCGTGTTCAATTGCACCGACGCCTGCCCACGCGGGATAAAGGTAACGAAGGCGATCCAAGAGGTCAAGCGGGCCGCCCTACTCCGGTCCTTCTAGCCTCCCGCTGCCAACAGCCCGCCGCTAGGCTGAGATCGTGAAGAAGCTGATCCTCTTCGCGGTGGGATTCTGGCTCCTGCTGCTGATCTACCCGGCCTGGCTCGGCTACCAGATCTGGGAGCAGTCAGGCCGTGATGAGCTGCCCCGCCGGGCCGACGCGATCGTCGTCCTGGGAGCCGCCCACTACAACGGTCGCCCTTCTCCCGTCCTGAAAGCGCGTCTCGACCACGCCGCCTACCTCTACCGTGAAGGGTTCTCGGACGTCGTCATCGTGACCGGCGGCCGGGCCGAGGGCGACGAGATCAGCGAAGCCGAGGCGGGCGAGCGTTACCTCGGGAACGAGACCAACGTCGCCGGCAGCCATGTGCTGACCGAGATCGAGGGCCGCACGACCCTCGAATCGTTGACGAACGTGCGGGCCATCGCCGAGGAACGCGGGATCGACTCGGTCCTGCTCGTCTCCGATCCTTTGCACTCGGAGAGGGTGAAACGCATGGCTACCGATCTGGGCTTCGATAAGGCGTTCGCGAGCCCGGCCTCCTACGTCTCCCTGAACCGCAGCCGGGAGACGAAGGTCGACGAGCTCGTCCACGAAGTCGTCTCGCTGACCGTGTACGAGCTCTTCGACCGATGAGATCGGCCGGGCGCACGACGGGCGTCGTCGTCCAGGACTTGGACCGTGTCGGCGCGGCCCGCGTGATCGACGCCGTGCTCGAGGTTTACGCGCAAGCACTGATGCCATCGCCTTACAACAAGAGCCTCGCCGAGGTTCAGATGTTCGCTTCGCTCTTCGAGAACCACGTCGAGCGCGACGGCTTCCGTCTAACCGTGGCTCGGGCGGATGGCGGCGTCGTCGGGTTCGCCTACGGGTACGCGAGCCGTCCGGGCGGGTGGTGGCGCGATCGGGTAGCGGAAGCTCTAGGGACGAACTTGTCCATGGAATGGCTGGAAGATGCCTTCGAGTTCACCGAGCTCGCGGTTCGCCCGCGCTACGAGGGTCGCGGCATCGGAGGCGCCCTTCACGATGCTCTCCTCGAGCGCGTCGAGGCGCGTACCGCGATGCTCTCGACCTTGCAGGAGGAAACGCGTGGGTTGAGGCTGTACGAACGCAAGGGCTGGAGGACCCTTTTGGAGAACGTCTGGTTCGGCGGGACCCCGGCCCCCTACCGCATCATGGGCCTCCGTCTCCGGTGACCGGGGTTGCTTGTTTCCATCGCCGGGTAACGTCGCTGCGTGGACCCCCTGTCGGAGCAACTGGCTCCCGCGATCCCCGTTGACGCTCGTCTCACCGAGATCGAGCGCGGACTGAACCTGCTTCTCAACGTCACGCCGGTGAATGCCGCCGAAGCGTGGGCGGACTTCGAGCGGAGCGGATTCGCCACCGAGCCGACGCTGCGCCTCAGACCCCTGGACTTCGATCCCGACCTCGTCCGCCGGGACCTGTTCGACCTCGAGGTGGAGAAGGTGAGCGATCCGGCGCTCGCCGCCCTGTTCCGTGCCAAGCGGGACGAGATCGCGCGCCGCATAACCCTGCTCGAGGACCGAGACACCTCTCGCTTCCGGTATGGATCGCTGCAACTGTTCGGCGAGATCGGCGATGAGCTCGCGTCGAGCGCCCAGGATCTGCTCGACCTGATCCCGGTGCAGAAGCCGGCGGCCACCAGTGCCGTCACGGCCGGCGCGTTCGCCGATGCCGCTCGCGAGGAGCTCGAGCGTTATCGCGCGTCGTATCCCGACTTCCCCATCCGGATGGAGGTTCGTGACGACGTCCCGGAGCTCATGGTGTCTAATGGCTGCCTCCTGATCCCCGAGACGGCTGCGATCCGCGCCGATCGCGTCGAAGCGCTTCTCCACCACGAGATCGGGACGCACGTGGTGACCTACCAGAACGGCGCCAAGCAACCTCTGAAACTGCTCGCCATCGGTCTGCCGGGTTACGACGAGACCCAGGAGGGCCTCGCCGTCCTCGCCGAATACGTTACGGGAGGACTCGATCCACGGAGGTTACGGGTCCTGGCCGCTCGGGTCATCGCCGTCTCGAGGATGGTCGACGGTGCCGACTTCCTGGACGTGTTCGGTGAGCTGCGCGATCGGTACGGGTTCGCAGCACGGACCGCATGGTCCATCGCGATCCGAGTCATCGTCGGAGGTGGCGCGACGAAAGACATCATCTACCTCCGAGGCATCACGCGGATCCTGGCGTTCATGGCCGAGGGGCGCGACCTCGACCTCCTTCTCCTCGGGAAGCTTTCGCTCGACCACCTCCCCCTGATAGAGGATCTGATGGAACGCGGCGTGCTGCACCCGGCGTGGATCCGACCGCGATGGCTGGACGTCCCCGGCGCAAGCGCGCGGTTGGATCGGCTACGGGCGGGGATGACGGTCACGGACCTGTTCGAGAGGAGCACGGTTTGATGAGGATCGCCTTCTTCGTGAACGAGGTGAGCACCGAGATCGACGAGTACACGACGACGCGGTTGGCGAAGGCCGCCGCCATCGAGGGCCACGAGGCCTGGTACGTGGGCCTCGGAGACATCTCTCAGACGCCCGACCAGCGACTCGCCGCCGTGGCCCGGGCGGCCCTGGCCAAGCCGGACGACACGCTGACGACCTTCCTGGAGCGCGCCCAGGCGAGCGATCCCGAACGGATCCGGTTGGACGACCTCGACGCGGTCTTCCTCCGCAACGACTCGATCGAGGACCTCCACGAGCGTCCGTGGGCGAACAATCTCCACATCGTGTTCGGCCAGATGCTGGCATCCCGGGGGGTAACCGTCGTGAACGATCCCGTTGGTCTGTCCCGTGCGTCGAGCAAGCTGTACCTCGAGGAGTTCCCGGCGGAGGTCCGGCCGCCCTCGCTGGTGACGCGCGATGCCGACGAGATCAAGGACTTCGTGGCGGATGTGGGCCCGGCCATCCTCAAGCCTCTCTACGGAGCGAAGGGCCGCAACGTCTTCGTCGTGCACGGGAAGGACGAGCCCAACCTCGCCCAGATGACCGAAGCGGTGCTGCAAGATGGCTACGTCATCGCCCAGGGATACGTCGAAGGAGGCGAGGACGGAGACCTCCGGATCTTCATCCTGGAGGGAGAGCTGCTCCGGGCCGACGGCATCGATGCCGCCTTCCGGAGGGTTCCGCAGGGGAACGATCCACGTGCCAACATCAGCACGGGCGGCCGGTTACGCAAGGCAGAAGTGGGCGATGTGGAGCGCGGCATCGCCGAGACGATGCGCGACAAGCTGGTGGCCGACGGGATGTTCTTCGTCGGGATCGACGCGATCGGCGACAAGGTCATCGAGATCAACGCCGAGAGCGCGGGAGGTTTCCAGGCCGTCGAGCACCTCTACGAAGTGGATATGTGCCCGACGATCCTGGACGCCCTCGAGGCAAGATGCCGGTCCGGAAGTGGGCTCCACCGCCCTCGGGATCCTTAGGGAAGCGTAGATATCGAGTTGTGCTCTTGCTGCCGGAATCGCACAGGGGCTTACCTGAGGTCGCGCCGGATGGCACCCATCTCCTCGGAGAGGTCCAGGAATGCATCCAACGCCTCCGGCTCGAAATGACTCCCACGGGATGACTTCAAGATAGCGAGTGCTTCTGGGATCGGCATCGCCGACTTGTAAGGGCGCTTGCTCGTCAGTGCGTCAAAGACGTCCGCAACGGCAACTATCCGGCCTTCTATCGGGATCGCATGATCCGACAGACCTCGTGGGTAACCGGCGCCGTCCCATCGTTCGTGGTGAGTCAGAGCTATCGTCGCAGCGAGTTTCAGCATCTCTGCCGACGATCCCGTCAGCAACCGGTGGCCGATCTCGGTGTGGCTCATCATCGTCTCGAACTCCTGGGCGTCCAGCTTTCCAGGTTTCAAGAGGATCGCGTCGGGAACCCCGATCTTGCCCACGTCATGCAGCGGAGCGGCCAACCTCAGGAGATCACACCGTTCCTCTGGCAGGCCGATGCGCTGCGCGATGAGTTCCGAGTAACGTCCAACACGTTCGATATGTCTGCCGGTGTCCTCGTCCCGGAACTCGGCAGCAGCAGACAGGCGAGCGATGACCTCTTTGAATGCCGCCTGCAGCCTCTCCTCCGCATCTTTGCGCTCGGTGATATCTCTCGTGACCTTCGCGAACCCTTGAATCGAACCCTGCTCGTCCTGGATCGCCGAGATCACGGTGGTCACCCAGAAAGGAGAGCCATCCTTGCGCACACGGATGCCTTCTTCTTCAAAAACGCCCGCGTCCGCTGCAAGCCTCGTCTCTTCCGCGGGTTTCCCAACTCTTTTTGCATCATCCGGATAGAAGAGAGCGAAGTGCTGCCCAAGGACTTCTTCCTCCGAATACCCGAAGATGCGCTCAGCCCCGGTATTCCAACTCGCGATCCTCCCTTGGGCATCGAGCAAGAAGATCGCGTGGTCGGAAACGCTCTGCACCAAGAGTGAGAAACGGCGTTCGCTCTCCTGCAGCTTCCGCTCCGCGTCGCGAGCCGCGATCGCCGAGCGCTTGAGCCGAGCACGGCGCTCGATCTTCTGCTCTACTTCCTGCGCGATGAGACGCAGAGCCGCGACCTGTTCGTCGTCGAGATCTCGCTGAACGGTATCGATGACGCAGACGGTTCCGACAGCTCGTCCCCCGGAGACCGTCAACGGGATCCCCGCGTAGAACCGCATGTTGGGGTCGCCGACGACAAGCGGGTTGTCCTTGAATCGTGCATCCATCGCCGCATCCGGCACAACGAAAAGGTCCTCGGGCTGCTCGATGGCATGAGCACAGAACGACCATTCCCGGGGGGTCTCACTGACTTCCAGTCCCACTTGGGCTTTGAACCACTGCCTGTGTTCGTCCACGAGGGTCAGCAGTGAGATCGGCGTTTTGCAAACATACGACGCCAGCCGGACCAGTTCGTCGAACTCCTCTTCGGGCGGAGAGTCGAGGATCTCGAGATCCCGCAGAACGGCGAGACGCGAGGCTTCAGCGCCGTTCGCCACAGCCGCGCCTCCGCCGCCATCTCCGCGGGGCAGAGTTCCTTCTCCCTGATCCATCGTTCCCACCTTTCGGATCTCACGGGAAACCCGGGCCGGCCGCAAGCTCATGGCGCTTCCGCTCATGCTAGGGGAATCGCGGACCGATCGTGGTCGCCGCCGGCGAAGGACCAAAGGTGTTGCCTCGATCCGACCACCTGCTTTGGTGGAGGGCGGTCGGATCCCCGTTTCGGTCTCGGCCACTATTCCAGTTCAAGGGGTTTTGAATATTGCCGTTCACCGGGGACGCTGAGTACCCGCTACTGCCCTGGAAGGGGAGAGTTCCCCTTGGCCTTCGGACGGGGCTCTGCAGGGTAGGCCGTCACCTTCCCGGCCAGACCACGGATCTTGAACGTCTTGGGCTTGTGGAACTTCGCCGTCTTCAACCGGTTCCCGGCCAGCTCCTTCGCCGGCTCGGACACGAGGACCTTGCCGGGCTTGACGTGGTCCAAAAGGCGCGCCGTCAGGTTCACGTCGTGACCAAGCAGATCGTCCTGCTCCACGAGCGGCTCGCCGGCGTGAACCGCGATGCGCAGCCGGAGATCGAAGCCTCGCTCACCCTTGCGGGCGACCGCCGTCTTGACGGTCAACGCCCCCCGGATGGCTTGAGAGGCGGAGGGAAAAGCCAGGAGGAACCCGTCACCCAGCCCCTTCACGATCTCGCCCCGGCAGGATCGGATCGCACGGGCGATCAGATCCTCCAGCGTGGAGAGTCGAGCGACCGCAACCTCGTCACCATGCTCGGCGGTGAACCGGGTGAAATCCGCCACATCGATGAACACGATGCCGACCGTTGATCCGTTCGCGATCGCGGCGAGCTTCCGGTTGGACCCGTCGTCGTCCGAGGCGAGCCCGGCGAGGAGGTGCGCGGACTTGAGCCCCAGTTTGCCGAGGCGTGATGGGCGCTTGCGAACCGCGTCCTCCAAGATGGGTGCGACGGCCTCGGCCGCCTGCACGACCCGGCCGACCCGCCCGTTCTCGTGATCGATCCTGTCGCGGAGGGTTACCGCCACCTTGGGGATCAAGTCCGGATCACGGCGCAGCGCAGCGATGATCGCTTCGCGCATGTTCATGTCCCGGCAGTCTACCGGCGACGACCTCGCCGGGATGGACCCGTGGGTTAGTGACGCAACATGGCGGAACCGAACACGCTGAACTCAACCGGAGTGATCAGATCGACGAGCTCGCCGTCCACGTTGAACTCCAGCTCGGGCTCCGCCTCGACGGTGAACCTTTCCAGGCGAACGTGATCCACAGTGGGGAGCTCTCCGTGCTCCCCGGAACGGATGCGCGTCAGCATGCGCAGTCCATCCGCGACCGAGTCGGCCCCCAAAGCGCAGATATCGAATCGACCATCGCTGGGATCGGCATCGGGGAAGACCCTGATCCCGCCCCCCGCCGTCTTCCCGTTCCCGACTCCGATCGCTACGAGGCGCTGCCAACGGCGCGTGCCGATGCGCACGTCGTAACGCGTCAGATCGGTCAGCACCTTGGCTCCCCCGACCCAGAACGCGAACGGCCCCAACCGGTCCTTGATCGGTCCCTCGATCGCTTCGTCCACGGCCACCGGGAACCCGCCCATGCAGGCGTTGACGAAGAGACGCTGGGCGTCCTGAGCGCGCGCAAGACCGACATCCAGTGGACGCGGGCGCCCCGCGACGATCCCCGCCGCAGCTTCGTCGGGGTCGAGCGGGATCCCCACGGTGCGCGCCAGATCGTTCCCCGTGCCCATCGGGACGACGCCCAGCTGAGTCTCCTGCAGCTTGTTCCCCAAGCCGTTGACGGCACAGTTGAGCGTGCCGTCGCCCCCTGCCACTACGACCAGATCCGCGCCCCGGGCGGGCTCGGCCAGTTCGCCGGCGAAGGACTCGACCGAAGCCGGCGTGACACGAACCACCTCGCCGACTTCCGCGAGATGCTTCGCTACGCGCTCCAGAGCTTCTTCGTCC
This sequence comes from Actinomycetota bacterium, assembly GCA_009380005.1. Classification (GTDB taxonomy): domain Bacteria; phylum Actinomycetota; class CADDZG01; order CADDZG01; family WHSQ01; genus WHSQ01. The sequence continues at coordinate 7,657 of WHSQ01000055.1, forward strand.
GACCTCCCGGAGTTCGGATTGGAAACGAGGACGACGCGATTCACGTCCGTACGCGTTCGAAATGCTTCACGATGTGTGGCGCCACGTCCACGGTCGATGGGTGGAACGGCGGCTCGTCCAGCGTGGACACGAAGGGAACCATGGAATCCTGGACGTGCAACGAAGCGTGGTCTCCCCCGCCCTTGTGGTCGGCGCCGCCGAGGTCACGCAGCTCGTAGGTCAAGCTGGTCGTGGCGACGACGTCGCCGATCCGGTCGAGGTCGAGGGCCGACTTGATGCGCCACATCGCCAGCGGATACTCGGGAGTGCGGATCTGGTTCTCCTCGACGATGCCGTCTATCGCCGCGAGATCGCCCTCGTAACGCCACTTGTTGCCCCGCTCGTCGACCAGGCCCTCGTAGTTCGCCTGGTTGAACCAGACACGGCCGCGGTCCGAGGCCACGACGTACCCGTCCCTCTCTCGCCACATGACCTGATCGATCCCGTCGCACGACAGGAGCGTGTCCGTCACGGGGCGATGCAGCTTCTTCGCCCTGTCCTGGTTCAGGTAGAAGAAGCCAACCCGTCCGTTACCGGCGGCGGCCAGATCCCGGCCATCCATGCGCTCCTTCCCGCGCTTCGGGCGCAACAGCTTGAAGTCATCCAACATCTCGGCCGGTTCGAGGATGTGCTCCTCCTCGTCCGAGACCGGGCTCTGCGCATGGTCGGCGGTGATCACGAAACCGACCTCATCGCAGGCCTGCTCCCACGAATCGAAGGCATCGAGCACGTAGGCCACATGTTCGTCCTCCGCGATGATGTTCTCCGTCTGGGAAGCAGGACCGTTCCGGTGCGACATGTGGTCGTTCTCGTGCAGGTAGAAGAGGATCATGTCCGCCGCTCTACGCTCGAGTAAGTCACGCGTGACGCACGCTGCCCACGCATCCGTGGCCTTCATGCGTTCCTCGAGCCCGCGCTTGGACAGCATCGACCGACACACTCCATCGGCGCTTCCTTCTAGGACGTCGGCGAAGTAGTGCTCCTTCGGACCGTAGACGTAGTCGGGAAGAGGCTTGCGGAAGAGCATGCGCTTGAACAGCCCGGGACGTAGCTCTTGCTTGTGAGGGCCCCTGAAAACCATGAAGTTGATGGACGCGGTCGTGAGTCCCAGCCGGTCCAGGCTTTCATGGATCGTGCTGACGTCCTTGCTCAGGTGCTCCTGGTTGAGGTTGTGCATGTAGTCCCGGACGACCTGCTTGACGCCTTGGATCAACGCGGCCCGGGGGCTCTGGCCGTAGTTGACGTAGCGCGCCGCTTGGCGGTCGTACCAGCACATCCCGGGGATGCCGTGTCTGGCTGGAACCTCGCCCGTCACGAGCGAGGATGTCGCTGCCGGCGTGATGGTGGGGAACACCGCGACCGAGTCGCGCACGTAGTGGCCGCGTTCCTTGATGAATGCGAGCGCGGGTGCTCGGCCCGAAGACGTCGCTTGCTCGAAGGCTTCGGTGCTCATCCCGTCGATGATGATGTAGACCACTCGTCGCTGCAGAGGCATCGGCCCTACATCCCCCTCATCCGGTGCATTCATTCACGGTCCCCGGCGCGGCCGCAGTTTACGCTCGCGTCATGGACGATCTCGTGACACGACGGCGGATCCCGTTCGTGGTCGTTGGAACGGTCGTCGCGGTCGTGGCAGTCGCCATCTTCCGGCTGCCGGAGCTATTCGTCAGCGGGCTTCGGCGCGACGCCATGCTCCCCGGCAGCAGCGGCATTTGGGGGTTCAGGATCCTTCTGGTCGTGGCCGTCGGCCAGGTCCTGTTCGGCGGCTACAGGGTGCTTCGCACCGAACGCCTGGCCGCGATCGAGGGGGAGAGGATCTCATCCGATCCCCGCCGGGACCGGCTGGCGTCCACCGTGGCGTGGGTGGCGGCCGGCATGGTGGGGCTGACGTTGGCGTACGGCGTCGCGACCTTCGTCCTGACCGGGCTGAGAGCGGGCTTCTGGGCCTTCCTCGCCCTGATCGTCGCCCAGGGGCTTTGGTACTACCGGCTGGCCGGGGATGCCGCCCGCTGGCTCGGACGACGGCCGGCGCCCCCCGCCCCCCTCAAGCCGGCCTGGGAGCGGGGCGATGCCGACTACACGCCGCCCCTAGCCCGCGGGCTGGGCCCGCCGCCGGGCGCTCCGGCCGCCTAGTGTTCGATGGCGTCCGTTATGAGCGGTATCGGCTACTACGCCCGAACCGCACCCGACACGACCGCCATCGCCTCGCTCGGACCGACCGTCACGTTCGAGGAGCTCGACGACCGCCACAGGAGGCTCGTTGGCGCACTCAAACGCGCCGGCGTTCGCCGCAACCACCGCATCGCGGTGCTCGGCGCCAACAGCATCGCTTCCCTCGAGGTGGTTACCGGTGCCCTTCGCGGAGGGATCGTCCCGGTGCCGATCAACCCGCTGCTGACGGAACCGGAGATCGCTTACATCCTCGAAGACTCGGGGGCTCGATGGCTGTTCAGCGACCGGCCGATCCAGCATCCGGCTCCCGATCGCATCGTGATGTTCGGAGACGCCTACGAGCGCCTGCTGCACGAAGCTAAGCCCGCCCGGATCGCGTCCGTCGCTCTCGGTCGCCCCATGCACTACACCTCGGGGACGACGGGGGGCCCCAAGGGCGTGTGGGTGAAGCCCCATCCCGAGAAGCGAGCAGTGCAGCATTCCGAGCGCTTCCGCCGCTCGTGGTCGATCACCTCGGAGGACATCCACCTGGCCGCCTCTCCCCTGACGCATTCGGCCCCCCTGCGCTTCGCGCTGAGAACGCTCGAAGCCGGTGGCACCGTGGTGCTGTTGGGGAAGTTCGATCCCGAGGAGACGTTCGCGGCGATCGATCTCTTCTCGATCACATCGACGTTCCTGGTGCCGACCCATCTGGAACGGATCCTCGGACTCGGTTGGAACAAGTTGGGGAAGCGCGACATGTCATCGCTCCGCCTGCTTGCTCATGCGGGAGCACCGATCCGTGGATCGACCAAGCGAGAAGCGATCGAGCTCTTCCCGCACGGCTCGTTGTGGGAGTTCTACGGCTCGACCGAGGGCCAGGCCACCCGGATCTCGAGCGACGAATGGTTGAGGAAGCCGGGCAGCGTCGGACGTGCCGACCCCGGGGTGGAGATCCTCGTCACCGACGAGACGGGGGCCGAGCGTCCGCGCGGCGAAGCGGGGGAGATCTGGATCAGTCAGCCGAAGGGCGAACGCTGGTCTTACTGGAGAGACAAACCCAAGACCCGTGCGGCATGGCGCGGGGACGCGTTCACGGTCGGAGACCTCGGCCGGCTCGACGAGGACGGTTACCTGTTCATCGAGGGTCGCAAGCACGACACGATCATCACCGGCGGCGTGAACGTCTATCCGCAGGAGGTCGAAGCGGTGCTCGCGTCCCACCCCGCGATCGCCGAGGTGATGGTCTACGGCGTCGACGACGATGACTGGGGCCAGCGCGTCTGTGCGGCCGTCGTGGTGAAGTACGGGCATCCGCTCGATGTGGATCGCCTCAGATCGTGGGCCCGCGAGCGCCTCGCCGGCTACAAGACCCCCCGCACGATCGAGGTGTGGGACGAGCTCCCGCGAACCCCCACCGGAAAGATCCGCCGCCCCACCTGACGCTGGGGGCTGTTAGTAAGGAGCTCATGTTGCGACCATTCAGGTTCGGCGTGTCGGCCTTCATCGCGAAGGACGGCGCCGACTGGAAGAACAAGGCCCGGGAGATCGAGGGGATGGGCTATTCCGTCCTGCTCGTCGCCGACCATTTCGGTCCCGGCGTGGCTCCCTTCTCCGCGATGGCGGTGGCCGCCGCCGCGACCGAAGAGCTGCGCGTTGGCACCTTCGTGCTCGACAACGATCTCCGTCATCCGGCCGTCGTCGCCAAGGAGCTGGCGACGCTCGACGTGCTATCCGACGGACGGGTCGAGGCCGGCATCGGCGCGGGGTGGAAGCTTGAGGACTACACGCAGACCGGCATCCCCTTCGACGCGCCGGGCGTCAGGGTCTCCCGGCTCGAAGAGGCCGTGAGGATCGTCAAGGGCTTCTGGACCGAGGAGAGGTTCAGCTTCTCGGGCGAGCACTACCAGGTGGAAGAGCTCGAGGGGCTTCCGAACGTGGTCCAGAGACCGCACCCTCCGATCTTCATCGGCGGCGGCGGCAAGCGGATCCTGGGGATCGCCGGCCGGGAGGCCGACATCGTCGGGATGCAGGCCAAGAGCAAGGCCGATGGCAGCGGGATCGACGACGCCGACGCCACGCAGGAGGGGCTACGGAGACGCGTCGGGGTCTTGCGGGAAGCGGCCGGCGACCGCTTCGATCACCTCGAGCTGAACCTGCTGGTGCAGTTCGTCCGGGTCACGGACGACGTCGAGGAGGAAGCACGCAGGATCGCGGAAGAGTGGGAGACGGACGCGGAGGCGATCCTGAACATGCCGGAGGGCTTGTTGGGCTCCGAGCAACAGATCGCCGACAAGCTCCGGTGGCTGCGCGACGAGTTCGGGATCAGCTACTTCACCGTGTTCGGGAACGCGTACGAGGACTTCGCTCCGGTCGTCGAAGAGCTGGCCGGCACCTAGCGTCGGGCCGAGAGCTCCTCACACTTGGAGCGGATGGCCTCGGCCGCTTCCCTCAGCTGGGTCAGCTCGGCCTCGTTCAGGTCGAGCTCCACGATCTCGGTCACCCCGCCGCGCCCGAGCTTCGCCGGGACGCCCAGGTAGACGTCGGAGATGCCGTACTGGCCGGTCGTCCACGCGCACGTCGGATGCACGTCGTCGACGTCGTTGAGGATCGAGTTGACCATCGCCGCAGCCGACGAGGACGGCGCGTAGAAGGCGGAACCCTTCTGCAGGTACTTCACGATCTCCGCGCCACCATCGCGGGTGCGTTGGAACAGCTGTTCCAACGTCTCCTCATCGACAAGCTCCGGCAACGGTTTGCCCTGCACGGTCGCGTGGCGCGGCAATGCCACCATCTGATCGCCGTGCGAGCCGAGCGTGATCGCCTGGACCTCGGAGGGAACCACGTTCAGCTTCTCCGCGATGAAGAAGCGCAGACGCGACGAATCCAGGACACCGGCCATCCCCATAACGCGCTCGCGCGGGAACCCGGACTCCTCGGCCGCGAGGAAAGTCATCTCGTCGAGCGGGTTCGAGACCACGATGAGGATCGCCTCCGGCGAGTGCTTCGCTATCTCCTTCGTCACGCCGCCGACGATCTCGGAATTCTTGTCCAGGAGGTCCATGCGACTCATGCCGGGCTTGCGCGGGAGCCCCGCCGTGATCACGACGACATCGGAACCGGCGGTGGCCCCGTAATCGTTCGAGCCGACCGCGCGCGTCTCGAATCCTTCGACCGGGCTCGACTGGTTGATGTCGAGAGCGAGGCCCTGCGGCAGGCCGTCGACGATGTCGGTCATCACGACCTCGTCGGCCAGGTTCTTCTCGGCCACCCGCCGGGCGGTGTTGGAACCGACGTTCCCGGCTCCGACGACAGTTACCTTCTTGCCATCCGCCATCGCGTTTGCAGCCTCCTCGCCGTTTTGCCGGTCGTTACGCGCCGAGCTTCTCGATCACGCCCTCGGCGACCTTCGATGTGCCGACGGCGCTCGGGTCGTCGCGCGATTCCTTCATGTCGTAGGTGACGTTCTTGCCCTCCTCGATCACCGCTGCGATCGCAGCTTCCAGGCGATCGGCCGCCTCCATCTCCTCCAGGTGCCTCAGCATCAGCATCCCGGAGAGCATCATCGCCATCGGGTTGACCTTGTTCTGACCTGCGTACTTGGGGGCCGAGCCGTGGGTGGGCTCGAACACCGCGGCCTCGTCGCCGATGTTGCCGCCGGGCGCCACCCCCAGGCCCCCGATCAGCCCCGCGCCCAGGTCCGAGATGATGTCGCCGTAGAGGTTCGGCAGCACGAGCACGTCGTACAGCTCGGGCTTCTGAACGAGCTGCATGGACATGTTGTCGACGATCCGGTCCTCGAACTCGATGCCGGAGTCCGCGTACTCCTCGGCGACCTCGCGGGCCGTTCGCAGGAAGAGGCCGTCGGAGAACTTCATGATGTTGGCCTTGTGCACCGCGGTCACCTTCTTGCGACCGTTCTTGATCGCGTAGTCGAAGGCGGCACGCACGATGCGCTGGGTCCCCGTGATCGAGATCGGCTTGATCGAGATGCCCGAATCCTCACGGATGCGCGGGGCGCCCAGGTCGGTGAGGAAGTCGATCAGCTTGCGCGCCTCGCTGGAACCCTGCTCGAACTCGATCCCGGCGTAGAGGTCTTCGTGGTTCTCGCGCACGACGATCAGGTCGATGTCCTCGTACCGGGATCGAACGCCCTTGTAGGTCTTGCAGGGTCGCAGGCACATGTAGAGATCGAGCTCCTTGCGCAGCGCCACGTTGACGCTGCGGAAACCGGTTCCAACCGGCGTCGTGATGGGCCCCTTGATGGCGACCTTGTTGGCTCGTATCGAGGCAAGCACATGGTCCGGCAACGGCGTGCCGTACTCGTCCATGACGTCGGTGCCCGCATACTGCACGTCCCAGTCGAACCTGACGCCGGTCGCCTCCAGCACACGGCGCGTCGCCTCGGAGATCTCGGGACCGGTGCCGTCGCCGGGGATGAGCGTTACGCGATAAGCCTTCTGTGACATGTGTTCGGACTCCCCTGTCGTGGGTCGATGCTGAGAAAGCCCCCTAAAGCTACCTGATAGCCTTGGCCGCGCATCCGGGTGAGGTGGCCCTACGGGCCTTGGGAAGAAGGACGTACTGCTGCATGGGGAACGGCAAGGGTCTGGAAGGCGTTGTTGCAGCCGAGACCGCCATCTCGGATATCGACGGCCAGCAGGGACGGCTCTGGTACGTCGGGTACGACATCGCAGACCTCGCCGAAGCGGCGACCTTCGAAGAGATCGTCTATCTCCTTCACCAGCTCGAGCTTCCCAACCGGAGCCAGCTCGACGAGATCCGCAACCAGCTTGCGGCCGAGCGCGAGCCGGAACCTTTCGTGCTCAGCCTCCTCCCCACGCTGGCGAACGACGCGGTCCCCATGTCGATGCTGCGCACCGCCGTGTCGGCGTCGTCGCCCCACGATCCGGACTCGAACGATCAGAGCGAGGAGGCCATCTACCGGAAGGCGATCCGCCTCACGGCCCGCTTCCCCACCCTCGTCGCTTACTACGACCGCCATCGCAACGATCGGGAGCTGATCCCGCCCGATCCCAGCCTGTCCCAGGCAGCGAACTTCCTGTGGATGCTGAACGGCGAGAAGGCGGACGAGGATTCCGCCCGCATCTTCGACGTCTGCCTGACCCTGCACGCCGACCACACGATGAACGCATCTACGTTCGCCGCACGGGTGTGCGCCGCGACGCTTTCGGACATCCACTCCGCCATGACGGCAGCCATCGCGGCCTTGAAGGGACCCCTCCACGGAGGCGCGAACGAGGCCGTGTTCCGGATGATCGAGGAGATCGGCGAGAAGTCGAAGGCTCGTGACTACATCACCAAACGGCTCGGAAGCAAGGAGAAGGTGATGGGCTTCGGTCACCGCGTGTACAAGACCGAAGACCCGCGCGCGACGGTCCTGCGCAAGATGGCGAAGGAGCTCGCCGACAAGACCGGCGAACCTCGCAACTACGAGATCTCCGAAGAGATCGAGAAGACGGTCATGGACGTGAAAGGCATCTACCCGAACGTCGATTTCTACGCGGCTTCGGTCTACAACTACCTCGGCATCCCGACGGATCTGTTCACGCCCGTCTTCGCGTGCAGCCGAGTAGCGGGATGGACGGCGCACGTGCGAGAGCAGTACGCCGACAACCGTCTGATCCGGCCCGACCACGCGTACGTGGGCCCGGAACCGCGCGCGTGGGTCCCTCTCTCGGAACGGAACTAACGCACAGAGACGTGAGAACGAGCGCCCGAAGGCGCTCTCTCCCACAACGTCGGCTGCGATCCGTTCGGAGTCCCTGCTGCCGGGTGGAGCGAGAAGGAGGTCGTCGGGGAGCCGTCGGAGAAGAGATCCTGGGCCCAACGCGATCGCCTCGATCCGGTTAGAAGGAGGTACGTGGAACCTCGGGACCTGAAGCGAGCGGTTCGCCGAGCCGCCAGGGGCGATGAACCGTCCGCCGGGGAGCTGTTCGACGCGTTCTATCCCCGCGTCTATCGCTACGCCCTGGCGAAGCTGGGCGACCCGGCCGATGCGGAGGACGTGGCCGCCGAGACGTTCGCCAAGGTCCTGAAGGGCCTGCATCGCTTCGGGCGAAAAGGAGGCGGTCTCGACGCCTGGATCTTCCGCATCGCCTCGAACGTGGTCGTGGACCAGCTGCGCTTCCGGATCCGGGAAACCGGGATTGGGGTCCCGGACGGTGTGGATGAGCGAACGGAGCCGCACCTCGAACCGGAGGGGGCCTTCCTGCTCCCCGAGATCCGAGACGAGCTCCGGGAGGCGCTCGGTTCACTTCCCGGAGACCAGAGGGAATCTCTGCTCCTGCGGTTCGCCGCCGGCCTGGACACGAAGGAGTGCGGCAAGGTGATGGGACGCAGGGCGAACGCGGTTCGCCGGTTGCAGTTCCGAGGCCTGCAGGGGATGCGAGACCTGATGGACAAGAGGTGAAAGCCGGATGACGACCCTCGAGAGAGATCTCGACAGAGCCCTCGCGGGCAAGTCGCACGGCGACGACGTCGCTCCGCTCGCGGAGACGGCGGCGGAGCTGCGATCGGCGTTCGCCGCCGAGGTCCCGGAGGCGAGGGCCGAGTCCCTGTTCTTCACGAGTGGAGCCGGCTTGCGCAAGCGGTCGCCGCTGTCCGTGCGGCTGTTGATCACGTTGATCGCGGTGGCCTCGGTGCTCGCCGCCCTGATCCTCGCCGGGCGGAGCGCGGTTCCCGGCGATTCCTTCTACCCGATCCGGGGCGCGCTGAAGAAGGTCGGGCTCGCATCGGCTCCGATCCGAGAGATCGACCGCGAGATCCGGAGCGCGCGCAACTTGCTCACCCGGGCCGAGATCGTGATGCTGGACGATCCCGACCGCGCCGAAGACCTCACGCACGAAGCGATCGGCCATCTCGGGGATGCCTGGGACCTGGTCGAGGGCCTGGAACGCGGCGACCGGGCCGCGCGGGTGACGCGCATCGGGGGTCTGGAGCAACGGGCATCGATGGTGATCTTCCAGGCCGAGGCCGCGAAGCAGACTAAGGGCTAGGCGGCGCTGCGCGCCAGCGCGCACACGTTCTTCAGGAGCATCGCTATCGTCATCGGTCCCACGCCACCGGGGACGGGGGTGATCGCGGAAGCGACCTCCTTCGCAGCCTCGAAGTCGACGTCGCCGACGAGTCCGGCGTCCGTGCGGTTTATGCCGACGTCGATCACCACGGCATCCGGCTTGATCATCGGTGCCGTGATCGCGTGTGCCCTGCC
>WHSQ01000560.1 GCA_009380005.1 Actinomycetota bacterium
CTACGAGGCGCTGCTCGCCCGCGCCCAAGACACCGCCGCGCAGCCGGCCGGCGTCGACGAGGCCGGCGAGGGCACCCCGGGCGCCGCCGCACTTCCGCCCGCACAACGACCTGAGGTGACCGTGGCCGTGTCCCTGACCGAGTTCGCCGTCACCCCCGACGTCGAGGAGATCCCCGCGTGGGCCAGGGTCACGCTGGAGATCAGCAACGACGGGCAAGTCCCCCACGACCTGCATGTGGGCGATGTGGCCTCGCCACTGCTGGACGGCGGGAACACCCACGAGATGACCGTTGACGCGCCTGGCTCCGGCCAACTCGCGCTCCTGTGCACCGTGCCCGGACACGAAGCGGCGGGCATGCGAACCGCCATCCCCATCATGGGCGGCGAGGATGCCGACATGGACGCTTCTGCCTCAACATCCCAGGGTGACGCGGCGGCCCCCGACAACGCCGCCGCGTACGAGGGCCCGAAGCCGCCGCTGCCGCGGCGCGATCCTGCCGCTCCCGCCCGCCCGGAAACCACGGTGCACGAGCTGACCCTCACCGTCGAGGAGAAGGTCATGCAGGTCGCCGAGGACGTCTGGCAGCAGGTGTGGACC
>WHSQ01000561.1 GCA_009380005.1 Actinomycetota bacterium
CTGGTGGCCAACACGCTTACGGGTTTCGTCACAGAGCTTCGAGCGGCTCGCTCGATGGAGTCCCTGCGGCAACTGGTCACCACGCGGGCTGAGGTGGAGCGCGACGACCGGCGCGACGAAATCGATGCCCGGGGGCTGGTGCCGGGGGACATCGTCGGGTTGGATGCGGGGGAGCGGGTGCCCGCCGATGTGCGGCTGCTGGAAGCGGAGGATCTCACCGCTGAGGAGTCGGCCCTGACCGGCGAGAGCGCCCTGGTCGAGAAGAGCCCCGATCGTGTCCCCAGGGATGCGCCTACCGCCGAGCGCGGTGACATGCTCTTCATGGGCACCACGGTGCAGACGGGTCGCGGTCGGGGGATCGTGGTCGGCACGGGGCAGCGCACCGAGGTCGGGCGGGTCGCCGAGCTGGCTCAGCGGGCCCAGCGGGGGAAGGCCCCCTTGCAGGAGGGGTTGGAGCGCCTCGGGCGTGTCCTGAGCATCGTGGTGGTGGGGCTGACCGCGGTCCTGGCATTTCTCGGCTGGGCGCGTGGGCTCCCCCTTCAGGGCGCTTCCGGATTTTCCGTGGGCGCGCCTCCCCGGTCTGGAGCCTCGGTGAC
>WHSQ01000562.1 GCA_009380005.1 Actinomycetota bacterium
TACCTGTGTATCCGCGTTCATCATCTTCAAAGTCATCTCGACGGCCTCGAGATTGTCCGTCTCCATCGGCTGGCTGCTGTAGTACATCTGTCGCATGTACTCACTGGGCCTACTTCTGAGCAACGGCGCCTCGGAGGTACGCATCATGAACTCGTTGTCCAATCGCTGCATAAGGAACGGTGCCCACGCCAAACCGCTCTCAATCCACACTACTTTGAGGTCGGGAAATCTCTCCGGCATACCGTTGAAGATCCAGTTCGTAATGTGCACCATGTTGAAGAACACGAAGCCGAGCGAATGCACCGAGATAAAGCGGTTCATGCCTTCGAACATGCGCTCCTTTTGATCGTGTACCGCGTGGAAACCTATCGGCATCCCGCGCTCCTCGATCGCCCGATACACGCGCATGAGCTTGTTGTCGTGCACAGGTGTACGCCGTGCGGAGGCAACCATGAAGCCAACCACGCTCGGGTGATCCCCGAAGTACTCGACCACCCGTAGGCAAGCCTCCGGATCGCTGAGAGGCAGCATTACCATAGTCTTGATACGCGGATCTGCGGGCAGAACCTCCTCCGTGAACCAACGGCTGTAGG
>WHSQ01000563.1:0-274 GCA_009380005.1 Actinomycetota bacterium
CGAGAGGGTCATCCGCCGGCTGCCGCGCCCCCACACCGCCTCTTCACTCGACGAGGGAGTACCCCGAATCACGGGCCGTAATCACCCCGCCACCATGGATCGCCGACATCTCGCATCTGGAAGGAGCCGAAACGACTTGGCTGGTCGGAGCCGGGAAGGGGAATCGAACCCCTGACCTGCTCATTACGAGGAATCCAGCACTCACCGCCATGCTCACCTGCATGTTTGCCGCTGGTTTCTGAGCGATTACCGCCTAGTTATCGGGTGAGCTGCC
>WHSQ01000563.1:284-589 GCA_009380005.1 Actinomycetota bacterium
AGGTCTAGGGCCGAGCTGAATCCGTTGAGCATTGTTGCGGAGGAGCGGGTCTCGCTCAGATTATCGTTAGGCCGCTGCCAGGCAACCCTCGGACGGGTTGTACCAGGCTATTTGTTGCCATTCGGTATTGAGACGAGCGGCTTCATCGGTGATGGCGAAGTAGCTGTCCTGCATGTCATCCAGTGACGACTTCAAGGCCTGTACATCCGCGATAAAGGCCTGCCCGGCGTCAAACACAACGCCCAGTGTCGACACCATCTCTAAGTACATGTTCTTGAACTCTCCAGCAACAAGTCCATCGTATG
>WHSQ01000564.1 GCA_009380005.1 Actinomycetota bacterium
CTCTGCCGGTGCGGCACCTACCCGCAGATCCTGGAAGCCGTACGCGAGCTGACGACCAGCGCGAGCAGCAGGAAGACAGCAGGTCGATAAGCGAGGCGGCGCCGGCGACCGACGCCAAGATCGAACTGGCCGCCGAAGACCTCGACGGGGGCGTCGGGGTCTTCGTGGGTCATGCCGCCCGTCCCTCGCTGGCGTAGTGGAAGGTCTGGCCGTAGTCGTCGAGCGGGCCCTCGTACTTGTAGTCCTTGCCCCGGACCGTGAGCGCGAGGCGGTAGCCCGCCGGTACCACGACGCAGCTCGGCCAGATCTCCACCGCCAGTTCGTGCCCTCCAGCCGGGGTCCTTCTGGACCAGCGGTTCGACGTGCGACAGTTCCTCCATGACGTCCCTCCTCAGTCCAGGTCAATGTGCCATGCAGGCGACCAGGTGGTCCGGCTCGACCTCGTTCCAGTGGGGCCCCGGCTCCCCGCAGCGCTCGTCCGCCCCCTCCGCAACCCACGCGCTCGAACCCTCGACGCGAGCGCATCGCACTGCCGCGGGGGCAGGGGATGCCTGACGCCCACAGCATCACCGTGGACACGGGCGAGC
>WHSQ01000565.1 GCA_009380005.1 Actinomycetota bacterium
TCGTCGCTCGCCGACGAGGACGGGTTGACCTCCGACAGAGTTAGGTCGCCGTACCCGTGAGCCTGATGCAGCACCGATTACTTTCAGCCATCGAGGGCAGAAGACGATCCTCGACGAGTGCTGGAAACCGGCCTTCGCCCGCTACCTGATTCCCAAATACACCGGGCTGCGGCTCGACCCTCGATCGCTTCCTGCGCCTTTACAACACCAGCTACTGGGTTGAGGCATCTAGCTATTGAAATGGGAACGGGAGGAATGAAGCCTCGTCGCTTTCCATCGCCGCCCACGCCTCGTCCTGCGTGTAGTCGCAGACCCTGCAGCGATCCACTTCCGCGTCGAACGAGCGCTGGTGGCATCTCTGGCAGCGAAGGAGATTGCGTGCGAAACGCCAGCGATCCAGTCTCGCGTTCCTAAGCGTCCGGAAGAATGCTGGCATCAGCTCGATCTCAACCTAACTGCTTTCGTCATCCTGCGATCTCGTCGTTCCATCCGATCGATCGGAGGAGGGATAGACCTTCGTGTATCCCTGAACGGCTGCCTCGAAGCATGGAAGTGGAGCGCGCAGGATGCCGGCACCGATCTGACCG
>WHSQ01000566.1 GCA_009380005.1 Actinomycetota bacterium
ACTCGACCGTGTTGACGTTCCGATCCCTGTACGCCGGAGGGTCCTTCGGTGCCCGCTCCAGGTTCTCTGGCACCTTCCATGGCCTTCACCATTTCGCGAGAGGTTCGGCACCCTCTTCTTCCCTTTCGGGGGGCATTCACGACGCTTACAGGATTCGCTTCATGCTACGGACCGCCAACTCGCACCCCGCCAGACGGGGCTTGTCACTCCGCTTCGACGACGGGCTCTCACCCGGCGCCGGGAGCCAGCTACCGGGGACCCTGGCGTCTCCCCGGGCAGGACTTCCACCTGCTGGTCGAGCCCAGCTTCGCTGGGCGCACCGCGAGAAAGCCCTCCTGGCAAGAGAAACTGCGCTTGTCGAAGGCCAGTAGCTCTTGCCGAGGAGGGCACTTCCAAGGTGAAGCGTAATCGAGTTCGTCCCCGGCTGAGGGTGACCACTGGGGGGCGGGGTGTGGTGAGCCACGCTGGGGCTCGGCTGTTGTGCGATCTGGCTGAGGCGACGGGGCTGGCGGACGGGCTGTCGGCGGCGATGGCGGGAACGAAACAGCGCCGCCGGGGCCACGACCGGGGTGAGGTGCTGGTCGAT
>WHSQ01000567.1 GCA_009380005.1 Actinomycetota bacterium
TGACCTCCACCCGACCGTCACAACCGATAGGCTACATTCCACCTCGTCAGTCTTGCGATCCGAAAGGTCAAATGCCATGGCGAAGGTGCCGCCGTACCACTCCAACAACCCTTCCGACCCGGACGTCTATCACGACCACGACGACTGTCCTACGGGGCAGCAGATCCCTCCCCGGAATCGACAGAGCGGCACAGGCGGGTACCGTCGCTGCCAGCAGTGCACTCGACTCGGGTAGCGGCCTCTCGGCGGGAAACTAACTGCCACTAGGAGTCTCGGAGGGCTTCAGGCGTTCACGAAGGACCTCGACGGCGGCCCCTCGTCACGCCCGCTCCCCCCACTTCCAGACGAAGAGCCCGATTGTGCAACCCAGTTGCGCCATCGCGACGTAGCAGGATGCACCGATTGAGAATCGGCAAAGCAGCTAGCGGAGGTGATGAGCTGCGACTAGGTGTGGCTTTTGGGCGAGGAGCGTCTCAAGCCTAGACTCCGGCCAAAGCTCCACGAAGGGACGGCTTCCAGAGTCATTGCGCCGTTCTGTCCACGTGATGGCGTCTGTTGTAAAGCGTCCACTCGCAGCAACTATCAG
>WHSQ01000568.1:0-296 GCA_009380005.1 Actinomycetota bacterium
CAGGTTTTGAGGTGAGCGATGGCGTGTTCCACGGCGGCGCGGATTCGGGAGAGTTGGGTGTTGAACGCGGTTTGCGACTCGTGCAACTCGGCATCTTGGGGCTTGCGGATCGGTGCGAGGTCGATGCCGTCGACGCCGAGGTCGGCGACGGTGTGGATGTCGGTCAGGGCGTTGGCGAGTCCGCTGGCGGCGTAGGCGTGGGCGTCGTGGCGGGCACCGTGGATCGGCTGGGTGCCGATGGCGATCAGGCGCCCGTCGAGGGTGGCGGCGATCTGGACGTTGATGCCGGGGTAGCC
>WHSQ01000568.1:305-581 GCA_009380005.1 Actinomycetota bacterium
CAGCACCGTCGAGTCGCCAGCGGCCTCCATGGGGGTGGGCACGCAGGGCGCGAGCGCTTCGCCGATCGCCGGACGCAGCAGGTCCCAGCGACGCGACACCGTGGACTGGCTGGCTCCGAAGATCGCACCAGCGAACTCCTGGGTGACGTTCTTACGCATCAGCGCCACAACCATCGCCACCGACCGGAACAGACCCAACACGTACGGCCGCCCGTTCGACACCAGGGGGTCAACGATCGCCGCCACGCGCGCCGCCAGTTCGGCCAGTTGCCCATC
>WHSQ01000569.1:0-260 GCA_009380005.1 Actinomycetota bacterium
GTGGGGCGTGCGGTGGACCAGGACCAGGTCGATCAGCAGCAGCGCCACGATGAAGGCGGCGAAGGCCGCCCAGACCCACAGCGGGACGGCGAAGCTCGCGTACGAGCCGCCGCCGGGCGCGGCAGCCAACGCCGCAGCGGGGGACGGCATCACGCCAGGCCCGTCTCAGCCGGGGGCTGCTCGTCGACCGGCTGGTCCAGCCCCTCGGCCACGATCACCGCCTCCATCGCCCGGATGGCGACCTCGATCTGGTCGTGCGT
>WHSQ01000569.1:270-581 GCA_009380005.1 Actinomycetota bacterium
GGACGGGTCGTGATCTTCTGCAGCGCCAGGCCGGGCAGGCTCGCCGCCCGGAAGACGAGCGAGCGCTCGTTCCTCGAGGCCGCCTTGATGACCTCGTAGGCACAGCCGGCCAGCACGGGGATCGCCAGGATCCTGGCCCCCAGCCGGATCGGCACCGAATGTGGCAGCACGAGGTCCAGGACGAAGTGGACTGCGATCGTGAGGAACATCACGATGAACAGGAAGTTCGTGCCGCAGCGGACGTGGAGGGTCGAGTACCGGTCGACGACCTCGGGCGTCAGCGGGTCGCCGTTCTCGTAGGCGTAGATCGT
>WHSQ01000056.1 GCA_009380005.1 Actinomycetota bacterium
GATCGAAGAGGCTCGCGCCTCCGCCACCCAGAGCGGTGGTGGGGGCCGGGGCGGCGGCCGTGACCGTGGTGGTCGCGACCGCGATCGCGGCGGACGCGACCGGGACCGCGGCGGCCGTGATCGGGGCGGCCGGGATCGGGACCGCGGCGGTCGCGGTGGGAACGGCGGAGGTCCTCGTCGGGAGCGCGCTCCTCGCCGGGAAGACTGACGTGACGACCACCAAGTTCGAGCGCACCACGCTCGATTCGGGCCTCACCGTCGTGACCGAGGCGATGAGCGAGGTTCGCTCCGTCACGGTGGGCTTCTGGTTCGACGTCGGCTCGCGCCACGAGCCGGACGAGATCGCCGGTACGTCTCATTTCCTCGAGCACCTGCTCTTCAAGGGCACCCCGACGAGGAGCGCCCAGGACATCGCGGAGTCGTTCGACCGGGTCGGCGGCGACATCAACGCGTTCACGTCGAAGGAGTACACGTGCTTCTACTCCCGCGTCCTGGACACGGACCTCTCGATGGCCCTGGATGTGCTCAGCGACATGCTCATCAACTCGCTGATCGATCCCACCGAATTCGAGTCGGAGCGCAAGGTGATCCTCGAGGAGATAGCGATGCACGAGGACGCGCCCGACGAGCTCGTCCACGATCTCTTCTACAGAGAGATGTGGCGGGGTCACCCACTGGGACGGCCCGTGCTGGGCTTCAACGAAACGATCGGTAACGTGTCGCGCGACGCCGTCGCCGACTATTGGCAGTCGCTGTACACGCCGGCCAACCTCGTGGTGGCGGCGGCCGGGAACCTCGACCACGGCGAGCTCGTGTCCAGCGTCGAGGCGCTCAGCAGCACGCTCGTCGGCGCCAAAGCCGAGCGGGGGACCGGGCCGCCGGAGCTCCTGGGCGGCGTCTCGGTCCTCAAGCGTCCGACCGAACAGGCCCACATCGTCCTCGGCACCGAAGGCCTGCCACGCGGCCACGAAGACCGTCATGCTCTGGCCGTGCTCGACACGATCCTGGGTGGTGGGATGTCGTCCCGGCTCTTCCAGGAGATCCGTGAGAAGCGGGGACTGGCCTATTCCGTCTACTCGTACCGAGCGATGTTCGCCGATACCGGGACGTTCTCCATCTACGCGGGTACGACGCCCCAGAACGCCGAGACCGTGATCGACCTGATCCGCCACGAGACCGGCTCACTGTTGGACAAAGGCATCACCGACGAGGAACTGCAACGCGCCAAGGGCCACGTGAAGGGCTCGCTGGTGCTGTCGTCCGAAGACCCCGTCTCGCGGATGAACCGTGTCGGGAAACAGCAACTGACAACCGGCGAGATCCTGTCCATCGACGAGCTGATAGAGCGCTTCGACCGCCTGGAGATGGAAGACATCGTGCGGGTTACCGAGCGCGTCTTGGGGACCGGCGACTTCCGGGTGCAGATCGTCGGCCCGTTCGAAGAGGATGCCTTCGAGAAATACGCCGCCTAGGTTTGGCGCCGTGACCTGCAAGAGGGCGCGCGCGTATGCCGGGGGCTACCACACGGGCGCGAGGGGGCCTGAGTTCCGGAACAATCGGTCTCGATAGGCCGGTCTGAGCTGGAGTGGGCCCATCATCAATTTCCGGCCATCCGGGCGGACGAAGCGCAATCGACCTTCCGGGTTCCCTCGTATCGACCAACCGCCCCCGTGTACCAGTCTGTGATGGAAGCCGCATAACAGAACGAGGTTGTCGGGATCGGTGAAGCCATCGTCGATCCAGTGCTCGATGTGATGGCTCTTCAGGAACCTCGTTCGTCCGCAACTCGGGAACCGGCAGCCCTTGTCCCGAAACTTGAGGTATCGCAGGAGAGACGCGTTCGGTGAGCGGCTGGTGCGGCCGAGTCCGACCGACCGGCCGTTGGCGTCGTCGAGGACGATCTGCAGCCGGGAGTCGCAACAGATGCGTCGCGCCACCTCGGCCGGGACGCTGGTTCCGTCCTCGAAGTCACCGGCGCCCTCGCGATCCCTGAGGGTCTCGACGTCGACGTGCAGGACGACCGTGGCGCGGTCGGGATCCTGGTCGTCGGCGAGCTTGGCCCCCGCCATCTCGGTCAGGGCATCGGCGTAACGCTGTCCCCAGGTGCGGTCGTCGTGCTCCGTCTTCTGAGGCTCCTCCGACAACCGCTCGAACGCAGCCTTGACGGTGGAACCCTGTTCCGCGGTCAGCAGGCCGGACAGACGCCAGGGGGCGTTGCCGCCCGCCTTCGAGAGGCGCACGAAGCACTCTTCGTAGCCGGCATCGCCCACCCGTCGGGAAACCCGGTGCCGGGTCGCCGCCATACGCATCGTGTCGGCGGGAGCCTCCTTGGCCCAATCGACGAGCTCTTCCTCCGTTTCGGGCGTGGCGAACTCGACCAGGTGTCGTACCGAATCCCAGCAGATCTCGCCCCGTTCGTAGGCCTCGGAGATGAGCGGCAGCGACTCCAGCGAGCGAGCCACAGCGGCCCACTCCCGGGCGACCTTGGAGCTCAGCCCGAGCTTCAACGACAGCCATTCCCACCCGCTGCGGACGCCGTCACGGTCGAGGGCGCCCTTCCGCTCCTTCTCCACGACGACCCGCAGAATCTGGATGTGGGCCAGGCAGTGGATGCCGTGGAACTGGTGCAGGGCGTCGTCCAGCTCGTCGTCGTTCGACGCCCGGATGGCCGCCTGGATCTCGTTCTCTCGTGCCGCCGTCTCGCCCCCGCTCGGATCGGAGTCGGGGGGTGCGGCCCCCGACTCCCCCGCCAGGGTCGTGACCTTCGCCGCCTTCGTATCCGCCTTCATATCGAACATATGTTCGCATCTCACGCCCAGCCTGTCAAGCGATCTGCCCGCATTTCGCCCCTTTTCTCACCCTGATTTGTGCACGTGCACAGGGGGCTGGGCTCGAGGCCGCAGAACCAGGGAGTTAGCCGCCCCGTCCCACCCAGGAGATCCGTGCGGCGCCTCTGCCGACGCAGGCTGAGTTCGATGCCTCGTGGCGCTGGCCAACCTGGATCGAGAAGGACCGCTGGCCACCAACGAGCGCTTACGTGTGCGGTCTGGCCGGCAGTCAGGCCTGACCGCAAGGGGACCGCATCCTTTACTGGATCAAACGGACCGGGTGTGGAGTGCCCGATAGTTCACGACGAAGTTCGGGTGCACCCGGCTGAGCAGCAGATCGTTCCTGCGCATCTTCACTCGAGGCCCGAAACGTGAGGATAGAACCGCCAGGACGACGCTCGCCAGGACGAGGCCGAGGAAGAGGAAGAAGAAGCCCGGCCAACCCGTCACCGCAGCGAGCAATGACGCGAAGCTGAGGTAAAGGCTCACCCTCGAAGCCTTGGCGAGCCTGCGACGTCGTTCAGCGACTTCGGTGCTCGCGGGCAGGTGGATGGTCCGTCGCTTCCCCAGGAGTCCGTGGATCCCAAGGAAGAGGCCTAGCCCGATGTACATCAACGGATACGCCCATATCGGCGTCCATTGTCGCGTTACCGCGATCGTCGTCTGCGCCGGCGAGCCGGTCACGACACAGACCCTGGGAAACTCGGGTCCTCGTTCGATTTCCTCGATGGGGATCACCAACTGTGTGGACGCCACCTGCTAGGTCTATCTCAGATGGGAGGCGAACCCTCGGCCCCGAGCGGCGGCGGTCTCGGATAGGGATGAACTTCGGGAGGCAGCTCAGCCGAGGAGCAGCACCGCGCATGAACGGGTGACGCTAGTCGCCGCCACCGAAGTTTGCACCTGCCGGGATCGAACCCCGAATAAAGACCCCGGCGATGCAGCACCGCTCCACCGTGGCTCAGCGCCAAGATCTCCCCTTCGGAGCTACTTGCGGGCGCAGGCGATCGCGATGTCCGGCGGAACAGGTTCCTCCGGACAGAGATCGCCGACGGGTTGGGGTTTCGGGCCCTGTGCCATGGACCAGACCTCGATGCGACCGCTATCACAGTCGATTGCGCCCTTGCCTCCCGCCTCTGCTGCATACTCCGTCAGGTCGTCTGCGGTCCGGAGCAGGTTGTACGCGACATGACCCAGATTGCGCGCCCGTTCGTATCCGACGTCGATCTCGAGTAGATACATCCGCTCGTCGTGCGAGATACGTTCAAGAAAATAAGCCTGCAGCTTGGCCCGATGGTACGCGACGAAATGTCGTCCGCCGTTTCGAGGGTTGCCCTCGGTTGCCGAGTACCATTCGAAGTTCTCGGTGAAGAATCCCGCCACCTGGTCGCCGTGGCCGCGATTGACGGCATCGAAGAAGTCAACTACGAGATTCCCAACGTTTGCCGGCTGGCATGGATCAGGCGCCCGAGGTAGGTCTCCAGTAGCTCGAACCTCCTGGGTGACAACCCGGCTGCCGGATGTTGCCGCTGCGGCTTCCGCTGGAGTTTCATCCGCGACCTGGGGCGGGGACGAGGTGCAGCTGCCGAGGAGGGCTAGGGCCACGACTGCGCTGATGAAGAGGCGCTTCATTCCACTGCTCAGTACACCGTAAACAACATCTTCGTTCCAGGGCCCAGGGCGCTGGGCTAATCGAATCGCAAGGCATCCAACCCTCGGCATACACCCCCATCCTTCATAGGACTCACGCGGTTAGGGCCCGGATTTGGGAGGATGCCTCGCATGATCAAGGTCGGGGTGCTCGGAGCCGCGGGGCGCATGGGCTCTACCGTGTGCGAGGCCGTCATGAACGACGATGAGCTCGAGCTCGGCGCGCGGGTGGGCCGGGACGACCCGGTGGACTTCCTCGTGGAGTCGGGCGTCGAGGTCGCCGTCGACTTCACCACCCCGGGGGCGGTGAAAGACAACGTCCGGTTCTGTCTCGAGCACGACATCCACGCCGTTGTCGGCACGACCGGGCTCACGGCCGTCGACCTGGCCGAGATCGAGTCGTGGGCCAAGGCATCGGAGGCCAACTGTCTCGTCGCTCCCAACTTCGCCGTCGGGGCTGTGCTCATGATGCAGTTCGCCGCGAAGGCCGTCTCCTACTTCGACTCGGCCGAGATCATCGAACGCCATCACGAGCGCAAGCTGGACGCGCCGTCGGGGACCGCGCTGAGGACTGCAGAGCTGATGAACGCGGCGCGCGGAGCGGACTGGGTCGAGCCGGCCGAGGAGAAGGAGACGCTGCAGGGCAGCCGCGGCGGACGGAGCGATGGGATCCACATCCACTCCGTTCGGGCCCCCGGATACGTCGCCCATCAAGAAGTGGTCCTCGGAGCCTCCGGGGAGACGTTGACCATCCGTCACGACTCCGTCGACCGCGTCAGCTTCATGCCCGGGGTGTTGGTCGCGGTCAAGAGGGTGGCCGACGGGCCCGGGCTAACCGTGGGCCTCGAGCATCTCCTCGACCTCTAGATGCGCAGGGCTCTCGCAGCGGCACTCGCCGGCCTGGTTCTCGCGTCGTGCTTCGGTCCCGATCCCAACCTGACCGAGTCCGGCAAGGGCAAACCCGACGTCACGGTCGACTTCCCGGCCCGGGTGCAGCGGCTTTCCGTCGAATCCGCGTCGATCACCGTCACGAACCCCGGGCCCGGCGACATGAGCGGGTTCTCGATCGAGTTCTCGCTGGTCGGCAAGGCCGCCGGGGAGACGGTGCCGACCCCGCTGGTCGCGGCCGGCTCGGGGGAGAAGAGCCCATCGATCGACGGCGTGGAGCCCGAGCCGAACGCGGTCTCGTTGGAGGGCGTGAGATTCGTATTCGGCTCCCTCCCCGAGGGCGAGTCGACCGAGGTCCGGTTCCAGATCGAGGCCCCGGACGAGCCCGGCGTCGCAGCGAACGCCGTGATCGTGTCGGACGTCGAAGAGGTCGAACGCTCCCGCGGCGTCCGACTCGTCACGGAGGTAACGCGGTAGCGTGGGGGTTCCGGCGACCCCCAGGAGGAGATGGGAATGGCTCGATTCGGAGAGGTCATCACGGCGATGCTCACGCCGTTCGGCGCGGACGGCTCCCTGGACGTCGAGGGAGCGAAGAAGCTAGCGCGTCACCTGGTCGATCACGGCTCCGAGGGACTGGTCCTCTGCGGAACGACCGGCGAGTCGCCGACCTTGTCTCACGAGGAGAAACTGAGTCTCCTGGACGCGGTCCGGGGCGAGGTCGGGGGCCGGGCCAACCTCATCATGGGCACCGGCACCTACGACACGGCCGAGACGGTCGAGTTCACCAAGGAAGTCTGTGACGTCGGCGTCGACGCCTGTCTGGTCGTGACGCCCTATTACTCGAAGCCCCCACAGAACGGCTTGCTCGCTCACTTCCGCACGATCGCGGACGCGGCCTCGGCACCCGTGTTGATCTACGACATCCCCGGTCGCACCGGCCGGCGGGTCGAACGCCCGACGATGGTCGAACTCGCAGGGCACGGAAACATCGTCGCGGTCAAGGAGGCTGTCGGTGATGCCGCCGAGACGAGCGCCCTTCGCAGCGATCTCGACGAGGCCGGGCACCACGAGTTCGAGATCTACTCGGGCGATGACCCGTTACTGCTTCCGCATCTGGCGGCGGGAGCGGTGGGGATCATCTCCGTCTGCTCTCACCTCGTCGGGCTCCGGATCAAGGAGATCTTCGCGGCGTGGAACGACGGGAAGGTCGAGGAGGCTCGGCGGGTCTACCTCGAGCTCCTGCCTCTGTTCCGGACGATGATGACGCTGACGGCCAGCCCGATCCCGGTGAAGGCCGCCATGAACATGATCGGTGTGGTGGTAGGTGAGCCCCGGCTCCCGCTGGTACCGCCAACGGACGAGGAGTCCAAGACGATCCGTACGACCCTGGAGCGCTACGGCCTGTTGTGAGCCCATCCGGTAGCACCCGCGTCGTCTTCCTCGGCGGGCTGGGGGAGATAGGCCGGAACATGATGGTGTTCGAGAAGGCCGGCAAGCTGCTGATCGTCGACGTCGGGCTGTCCTTCCCCAACGACGAGATGCTGGGGGTCGACCTGGTGCTTCCCGACTTCTCCTACGTCGTCGACCGGGCGCCGGACTGCGTCGGGGTTGTGCTGACGCATGGGCACGAGGACCACGTCGGGGCCCTCACCTGGTTCCTGCGCGAGGTCGAGGTACCGGTGTACGGCACGCCCTTGACGCTGGGGCTCGCTCGCCGCCGTCTGGACGAGCACGGCGTGAAGGCGGAGATGGTCGCGGTCGAGGCCCCCGGTCGTGGCCGGATCGGGCCATTCGACTGCACGTTCTTCCCCGTGTCGCATTCGATCCCGGACGCGATCGGCATCTCGCTCAAGACCGAGGACGGGCGCATCCTGTACACCAGCGACTTCAAGCTCGACGAGGCGCCCATCGATGGACGCCATACCGACGTCGGGCTGATCCGAGAGCTCGCCGAGGAGGGGGTCGATCTCCTCCTGTCGGACTCGACGAACGTCGAGACCCCGGGACGGACCCCATCCGAGTCGATAGTCGGCGATGCCTTCCGGGAGATCTTCGGCGCCGCCCGCCGCCGGATCATCGTGGCGTGTTTCGCCTCCAACCTCCACAGGGTGCAGCAGGTCCTCGCCGCGGCCGAGGAGGTCGGTCGCAAGGTGGCGCTCGCCGGTCGTTCCATGATCGCAAACGTGGAGGTCGGCCGCGAGCTCGGGCACATCAAGGTCTCGGATAGGACGCTGATCGATCTGGAGACGGTGGACGATCATCGCCCGGAGAACCTCGTGATCGTCTGCACGGGTTCGCAGGGGGAGCCGCTGAGTGCCCTGTCGCTGATCGCGGCGGGGGAGCACAAATGGGTGCGCGTGCAACCGGACGACACGGTGATCCTTTCGGCGAGCCCGATCCCCGGCAACGAATCCGCCGTCCACCGCGTCGTCAACGGGCTGTACCGGGCGGGGGCGGCGGTGTTCCACAGCGAAACGGCGAAGGTGCACGCGTCCGGCCACGCCGCCTCCGTCGAGCTCCAAGAGATGCTTCGTCTCGTCCATCCCCGCAACTTCACTCCCGTCCATGGTGAGTTCCGGCAACTCGCCCTCCACGCGCGTTTGGCGGAAGGATCCGGTGTCGCGCGCGATCGGATCCGCATCGTCGAAGACGGCGACGTGCTGGAGCTGGACGACGGGAAGGTCACGCGCGGGGAGTCGGTCCGCGCGGGAACCATCCTCGTGGATGGTCTGGGTGTGGGGGATGTGGGCCCGGTCGTGCTGCGCGATCGCAGGCACCTCGCCGGAGACGGCATCCTGGTATGCGTGGTCGCGATCGACTCGCACAACGGAGAGCTGATCTCGGGACCGGATCTGATCAGTCGCGGTTTCGTGCACATGGACGAGTCGCGGGATTTCCTGGACGAGGCCGCGGACCGCGTCGCCGACGCCGTCGAGACGCTCGAGAAGGATCAGATCACGGACTGGGCCGCCGTCAAGAAGGCTTGTCGCAAGGCGCTCGGCGAATTCGTGTGGCAGGAGACCCGGCGCCGTCCGATGATCCTTCCCATAGTGATGGATGTCTGAGCCGAGGATCGTTCTCGAGACGGAGCGCATGTTCCTCCGTGAGATGTCCCTCGACGTTCCGGTTCCACGCTTCCGTTCCGTAACTTGTCAACCCCATGCTCTGCTCCTGACGCGACGCCCCGGACCGGCTTGACCCGAGTTCAGCCGGCTCGTATCCTTGCCTAAGGCAAGTAAACTAGTTGTCGTAAGCAAGGAGTGGAGCTGACGACCGACGAACGGGTCACACGGCTGAGGGCCTTTAACCGCTTCTACACGCGGCTCCTCGGCCTTCTTAGGGACGGTCTTCTGGATACCCCTTACTCGCTCGCCGAGAGCCGTGTCCTTTTCGAGCTTGGAACGTCAGAGGCC
The DNA here is from genome assembly GCA_009380005.1 of Actinomycetota bacterium. GTDB lineage: Bacteria > Actinomycetota > CADDZG01 > CADDZG01 > WHSQ01 > WHSQ01. The sequence goes on from WHSQ01000056.1 coordinate 8,780, forward strand.
ACCTCCCCCAGTCACCTGGCCGAACAGCTTCAGGTCAACCTGGGCTACGCAAGTCGCGTTCTATCGGGGCTGAAGGAGCGGGGTCTTGTTCGTGCGGAGACCTCCCCGGATGACGGGCGGCGCCAAATCGTGTCCCTTACGAGCCATGGTCGGGAGGCGTTCAGGTTGCTTGACGAGGGGGCGTCGGAACAGGTCCGGAGACTCTTGTCCGCTCTGAGCGACGACGCACAGGACCGCTTGATGTCCTCGATAGCGGTGATCGAATCTCTTCTAGGCGAGAACGCTTCTCCCGTTGTCACCCTTCGTGCGCCTGTTTCCGGTGACTACGGCTGGGTCGTGCAACGCCACGGCGAGTTGTACGCGCAGGAATACGGGTGGGACGAGACTTTCGAGGCCCTGGTCGCCCGCATCGTTGCCGACTACGTGGATGAACGCGATCCCAAGCGCGACGCAGCCTGGATCGCCGAAGTGAACGGCGAACGCGTGGGGTGCGTCTTTTGCATGAAGAAGGAAGCGGATGTTGCGCAACTCCGAATCCTCTTGGTCGAGCCGAGCGCTCGCGGGATGGGTATCGGAGCTCGTCTCGTGGAGGAGTGCGTCCGCTTCGCAAGGCGGGCCGGTTACAAGCAGATGATGTTGTGGACTAACGATGTCCTCGTGGACGCTCGAAGGATCTACGAGCGCGTGGGGTTCCGACTCGTCGAGGAAGAAAGGCACCACAGCTTCGGCCACGACCTCGTCGGGCAGAACTGGTTGCTGGACCTTTAGCCGAAGCCGATTTCTAGTGGGGAACATCACCGACGATCTTGCGTTCGGTTACCACCCAGAGCGGCGCCGGCCCTCGCAGGCTTCACGTCGCGGTCAGCCCCCGGGGCTCCCAGGAAAGAGGCTGTGATTTCTGTCAACTATTGTTAGAGTTGTCCTCCCTACGAGCCTCAGGAGATGGATTTGGCAACACGCACCCGCCGGCGCGCGCCGGCGAGAGCTCGCAGGCCTCCGGCGCGAGGCCGTCCCCGGCCGCGCTCGCGTCGACCCGCTCGCAGGCCCCCCAGCCGCCGGCCGCGGACCCGCAAGAGCACCGGCGTCGCGAGCCGCGTCGTGCGCGGGGTGTTCCGGGGAACCGCCGGGGTCGTCCGCTGGAGCGCCTTCCAGATGACGAACGCCCCCGCGGAAGCGTGGGGCGTGGTTTTCGTGGCGCTCGGAGTCGTCTCGGGCCTCGGGATCTACCGGGGCGGCGCGGGCACAGTGGGGAGCGGCGTCCGCTACGTCGGCGCCCTGGCGGTGGGACGTGTGGATGTCCTGATGCCCGTCATGGTCGTCATCACGGGGATGCTCGTGATGATGCGGCCGACGCGAGAAGAGGCCGGTCGCATCTTCGCCGGTTCCATCGTGTGCGCCCTGGCTATCGCCGGGATGGTCCACCTCTCGAGCGACAATCCCGCCCTCGACACGCCGATCGAGAAGCTCCAGCACGTCGGCGGCATCCTCGGCGCGCTGATAGCGCGTCCGACCGCGGACCTGGTCACCGTCTGGGTCGTCTGGCCCCTTCTCGTGGCCCTGCTGGGCGCGGGGGTCCTGATCATCACCAAGACGCCGCCACAACGGGCGTGGGGCTGGGCGGTGGCCGGCTTCGATCACGTCTGGGCCTTCGTCGAGGGGTTGGCCACCGGGGTGGCTCACCACGACGACTACGAAGACGAGGAAGAGGACGACGAGTACGAAGACGACGGGGAGGTCGGATACGACGATGAGCTCGATGAAGACGAAGCCGAAGAAGAGGGGGCAGCGGAGGTTGCTGCTCTGGCTGGGGTTGGCGCGGCCGGCGAAGCCACGTCGAACGGCCTCGGCACCGGGAAGCCACACCAACTCTCCATCTCAGTAGGAGACAGCAAGCGTTACAAGTTGCCGCCGATGGACCTCCTGGCCCTCGGCGGCGAGCGTCAGGTGTCGGCGCGCTCGATCGACGAGACGATCCGGGTGCTCGAGGCGACCCTCGAGGAGTTCAACGTCGATGCCCAGGTGACGGGCTACACGGCCGGACCTACGGTGACGAGGTTCGAGATCGAGCTCGGGCCCGGCGTGAAGGTCAACCGGGTCCTGTCTCTGAGCAATGAGATGAAGTACGCCCTCGCCTCCGGCGAGTTGCGCTTCCTGGCTCCCATCCCGGGGCGCAGCGCGATCGGCGTGGAGGTCCCGAACCGCTCCCGCCAGCTGGTGACGCTGGGCGACGTGCTTCGGTCGAAGACGGCAACGAAGGACAAGCACCCGCTCATGGTGGCCCTCGGCCACGATGTCTCGGGCAACGCCGTCACGGTGAACCTCACGGAGATGCCCCACCTTCTCATCGCCGGCGCGACCAACTCCGGCAAGTCGTCGTGCATCAACTCGATGATCACGTCGATCATCACGAGGGCCCGTCCCGACCAGGTCAGGATGATCCTGATCGACCCGAAGAGGGTCGAGCTCAGTCACTTCGCGGGTATCCCGCACCTCATCACTCCCGTCGTCACGGTGCCGAAGAAAGCTGCGTCCGCCCTCGGCTGGGTCGTCCGCGAGATGGAGATGCGTTACGAGGTGCTCGCTCACTGCGGCATGCGTAACCTCGAGTTCTACAACGAGGCCGTCGCCCGAGGAGCGGTCGTCAAGCGCAACGACGACGATCCCGACCCCGAGCCGCTCCCGTACGTCGTCGTCGTCGTGGACGAGTTGAGTGACCTGATGATGGTGGCGCCGCGTGACGTGGAGGCCGCGATCGCGCGCATCGCCCAGATGGCGCGCGCCGTGGGGATCCACCTGGTCGTCGCGACGCAGCGCCCTTCCGTCGACGTCGTGACCGGGTTGATCAAGGCCAATATCCCGTCGCGACTCGCGTTCAACGTCGCGTCGCAGCAGGACTCGCGAGTGATCCTCGATCAAGGTGGCGCCGAGAAGCTTGTCGGTCTCGGGGACATGTTGTTCCTCCACGCCAACTCGTCGCGTCCGCAGCGCGTCCAGGGCTCGTGGGTCACGGAGAAGGAGATCGCCGCGGTGGTCGGTCACGCTCGACGCCAATCCAATCCGACCTACGTCGAGGGCGTCACCGCCGAGGAGTCGCACGGCGGTGCATCCGACGGCGGGATGGACGGCGACGACGAGCTCCTCAACGAAGCGCTCGATCTCGTGGTGCGGTCGGGGCTGGGCTCGACCTCGATGCTGCAACGTAAGCTCAAGGTCGGGTTCGCTCGTGCCGGGCGGCTCATGGACCTCCTGGAACAGCGCGGGGTCGTTGGGCCGTCGCATGGGTCCAAGCCCCGGGACGTGCTCATGACGGTTGACGAGCTGGACGCCTCGCGGGACTCCTCGGAAGCAGCGGACGAGCCCGTCTGACACGCACCGAGGACGTCATCCCCGCTAGATACCTCGCATAGCTATGATGATCGTTCGATCGGCCGTGCACATCTAGAAGTGCTTCTTGGAGTGCCGTGACGGAACCCTCGACCATGGGCTCGTATCTCCGGGCCGCGCGACGCAGGCGCCGGATAAGTATCGAACGAGCTGCTGAAGACACACGAATAAGGGCTGATTTCCTGATGCGCATGGAGTCGGACGAGTTCGACTTCATGGCGCCGGCATACGTGCGCGGCTTCCTGAAGAACTACTCCCGTTTCCTCCACGTGGATCCGGAGCCCCTGATGGAGGAGTTCGACCGTAGGTTCGGAACCGGTCGCGTCGATACGTCGGAGATCATCTCTCTGACCCAGCGGGATCGGACCCCTCGGGGGCCCCGTCCGGAGATAAGCCGCGGGTGGCTCATCGCCGCGGGGGCCGCGGTCATATTGATCCTGTTGACCCTGATCGGGCTCGCTCAGGACCCCGACGAGCAGCGACGGCCGGGGGACCGCGGGGCGGAGTCGCCCACTCCGACCGAGGAGCCGACGTCCTCGCCGGAAGCCACACCCACCGAGACGGAGGGTCCCCGGGTCCCCGGTGGGGTGGAGGCTTTCGCGGATGGGATCGACGTGGTCATCGAGGCGGACGCGGGCGACTGTTACCTGGAAGTCACGGTCGACGGCAAGCGCGTCTACACCGAAACCTTGACCGTCCTCGAGAGCGAGACCTTCAAGGCCCGGAGGAGGATGGTCGTCATGTTCGGGGCTCCCAGCAACGTCGACCTCATCATCGAAGGCGAAAACCTGGGGGATCCGTCGGGGGCCGGCGAGGGCACGGTAACGGTCCGCCTACCCAAGGACTACAAGCGATTGAAGCGACAGGCCGCGGCCGAGGGTGCGACCTGATGTCCCGCGTTGCCCTCGTCACCCTGGGGTGTCCCAAGAACGCCATCGACTCGGAAGGGCTCGGCGGGCTGCTCAGCGCGGGCGGGCACGACGTCGGCGAAGACGTCGAGGGGGCCGAGGTCGTCGTGGTGAACACCTGTGGGTTCATCGATCCGGCGCGGCGGGAGACGGTGGAGGAGGTCCTGGACCTCGCCGACCTCAAACGGGCCGGTGAGCTCAAGGGTCTCGTGCTCACCGGTTGCCTGGTGGCGCGTTCGGCCGATGAACTGGCGGACAGCCTGCCCGAGGTCGACGCGTTCGTGGACTTCGCGGCCTACCCGCGTATCTCGGAGATCGTCGAGGGCGTGGCAGCCGACGGATCGGTCGAGCGCATCCATGGCGACCCCGGGACGCGCTTCGATCCGGCTTGGTGGGACGCCGCGATCGCGGCGTCGCCCCGTCTGCGCTTCGGTCGAGCTCCCTGGGCCTACTTGAAGATCGCCGAAGGCTGCGACCGCGGCTGCACGTTCTGTGCGATCCCGCTGATGCGGGGCAAGTTCCGATCACGATCGATGGAGACCGTCGTAACGGAGGCCAGGCACCTGGCCGCGACCGGCGTGAGTGAGTTGTCGCTCGTCAGCCAGGACTCCGTGATGTGGGGGCGAGACACCAACGAAGGCGCCCTGGTGGATCTCCTGCGAGAACTGGAGACCGTGGACGGCATCCGCCGCATCCGGCTGATGTACCTACATCCCCAAGGGGTGACCGAAGAGCTCATCGAGGCGATCCTGGGATCCGACAAGGTCGTCTCCTATTTCGACCTGTCGTTGCAGCACGTGGCCCCGGCGGTGCTGCGCGGCATGGGTCGGTGGGGGGGCCGTGAACGGTTCGACAGGATGATCGACCGGATCCGTTCGGCCGACCCTCTGGCCGGGATCAGGACGACGTTCATCCTCGGGTTCCCCGGGGAGACGGACGAGGACGCCGTCGAGGTAGAGAAATTCGTGTCGGACCACGAGATGGACTGGATCGGAACCTTCACGTACTCGGCCGAGGTGGGCACGCGTTCGCACGACATGGACGGACACGTGCCGGCCGCCGTCGCGCGCGAGCGGGCCGAGAGCGTTTCGATGGCGGCCGAGCGAACCATGGAACGCCGCGCCCGGTCGCTGATCGGTTCCGAGGTCGAGGTCCTCGTGGAGCGTCTCGATCTCGACACCAACGACTGGATCGGGCGCTCGAAGCGAGAGGCCCCCGAGATCGACGGCGAGATCCGCTTCGCTGCGAGCGATCACCTACACGTGGGCGATTACGTGGCCGTCACCATCACCGATGCCGAGGGGGCCGACCTGCACGGGGCGGCCGGGTAGCGACCCGGACGGATACGCTGCCGGGCGTGAATCTGCCGAACCTCATCACTATCGCTCGGATCTTGAGCGTCCCCGTGTTCCTGTGGTCGGCGTTCCGGGCATCCGATGCCGGCCTGCTGCTCGCCTTCATCATCTTCGTGGCGGCCTCGATCAGCGATCAGATCGACGGCTACCTGGCGCGCAAGCACGACCTCGTGACCAAGGCGGGCGAGTTCTTGGATCCGCTCGCCGACAAGCTGCTGGTTGGAGCGGCCCTCGTGGTGCTCGTGGCCGAGCGCGGTTTTCCCCTGTGGGCGGCTCTCCTCATCGCGGTCCGAGAGATCGCGGTCCAGATCCTCCGCACCCAGATCGTGCGCGGCGGAGGCCAGCTTCCCGCTTCGCCGGCGGCGAAGCTCAAGACCGTCACGCAGATAGTCACGATGTCCTGGTGGTTGTTGCCGTGGGAGGAACCGAACCTCAGTCACTGGCTCCTGCTGGCCGCGTCACTTGTAATGACCTTCTGGTCCGGCATCGAATACTTCGTGCGTGCCCAGCACGTCGAGGAGGTCTCACCCTGAACGCTGAGATCATCGGCGTGGGGACCGAGTTGCTGCTCGGCCAGATCGCCAACACCAACGCCCAGCACATCTCCCAGTCCCTGTCTTCCATCGGGATCGACGTCTACTTCCACGTGGCCGTGGGCGACAATCTCCAGCGCGTGGCCGGTGCGATCCGCACCGCGCTGGGCCGGTCCGACGTCGTGCTGATAACGGGTGGACTCGGTCCGACGCCCGACGACCTGACGTCCGAGGCGGTGGCGAAGGCGCTCGGCGTGGGGCTCGAGCGCGACGAGGCGATGGCGACGGCGATCCGCGCCATATTCGACCGGATGGGTCGTGAGATGCCCGAGGAGAACCTGAAGCAGGCGGATCTGCCGGCCGGCGCGGTCCCGATCCCGCCCCAGGGAACGGCCCCCGGCTACTACATCGAGCGCGAGGGAAAGCTCGTCGCGGCCCTGCCCGGAGTCCCGTGGGAGATGAGGGAGATGCTCGCCCAGACCGTGATCCCGCTGCTCGAGGAAAGGTCGGGCGGAGCGACGACGATCAGTCGTCAGATCCTCGTCCTGGGGCTGGGGGAGTCGGCGACGCACCAGAAGATCGCCGACATCGTCGATCGCCAGACCAACCCGACGATCGCCTACCTCGCCGGCGGCGGGCAGGTGCGGGTGCGATTGACCGCCAAGGCTCGCACCGAATCCGAGGCTCTCGGCTTGATCGGACCGGTGGAAGCGGAGATCCGCGCTCGTCTGGGCGACGCCGCGGTGGCCGGGCACCCGGCGACCCTGGGTGAGGCCCTCGGCCGCTTGCTGTCCGAGCTCGGGTGCTCGATCGGAGCCGTCGAATCGTTGACCGGGGGGCTGATCGGCTCGCAGCTGACCCACGGCCCCGGCTCCAGCGAATACTTCAAGGGATCCCTCGTCACCTACTCGACCGAGGCGAAGCGCGACGTAGCCGGGCTCGATCCCGCGATCATCGAGGGTCCCGGGGTAGTGAGCGAGGAGGCGGCCGTCGCTCTCGCCCGGAGCGCGGCGGAGCGCTTCGGAGCGGACCTCGGCATCTCCGCGACCGGCGTGGCGGGGCCGACCGAGCAAGAGGGCAAGCCGGTGGGGACGATCTTCGTCGCGGCACACCTGCAGGGGCGGGACGAGGTCCGCCACGTGCGCGGCTACGGGGACCGGGACAACGTGCGGCTGGTCGCGACGTACGCGGCCCTGGACCTGGCTCGACGCATGTTGCTGAAGCGTGGCTGATCCGGAGAAGCTCCGTCTCTTCGTGGCCGTGCGGGTGCCGGCGGACCATCTCCGCGCGGTCGACGCCGCGCTCGGACCCCAGCGCGAACGTTTCGCAGCGGCCCGCTGGATCCCGGTGGACAACCAGCACGTCACCCTGAAGTTCCTCGGGTGGACGACCGAGGACCGGCTCGCCGACATCCGCGTCGCTGCCGCGGCGGCGGCCGCGAGCGTCGAGCCGGGCCGTGTGCGGTTGACGACCTTGGGTGCGTTCCCGAGCGCCCGGCGTGCCCGCGTCCTGTGGGTGGGGATCGACGATCCCGAGGCCGTGATGACCACGTCGGCGAAGGCCCTCGACGATCGCCTGGTCCCCCTTGGGTTCCAGGCCGAAGAGCGAGAGTTCCATCCCCACCTGACGCTGGCGCGGTTCAAGGTCCCCCGTCCCCTGCCCGAGGATCTGCCGGACGTGACGGCCGGTCTCGGCGCCTTCGACGTCGACGAGATCGTCCTCTTCCGAAGCCGCCTGCATCCGAAGGGCGCCCGCTACGAGGCGCTCGACGCCGTCCCCCTGGGCTCGGGTAGATGAAGGAGAAACCGCCCCGCCGCATCGAGACCCCGAGACTCGTCCTCGAAGCGGTCGAGCCGCGTCACGGGGATCTCATGTACGACGCGGCGGAAACCTGTCGCCCCTACCTGGCGCGGTGGCTCGACTGGGCGGCAGCTTCTGACCGCAGCGGGGTGAAGAGCTTCGCCAAGGACGCGGCGCGCAGATGGAACCGCGACGAGGCGTACACCTTCGTAATCAGGCTGGATGGCGACGTCATCGGGGTTGTCGACCTGCGGCGGGCGTCGTCT
>WHSQ01000570.1 GCA_009380005.1 Actinomycetota bacterium
GGATCTGAGAGATGTTCCTGATGTCGTCCGTCAGCTCGATGCCGTCCACGACGATGTCGCCGTCGTCGTGACGTTCCAGGCGATTGATCGTGCGGATGAAGGTCGATTTCCCCGACCCGGAGGGGCCCACGATCACGACGACCTCTCCCCTGTGGACGGTCGTGGTGATCCCTTTCAGCGCCTGGAAGTTGCCGAACCACTTCTTGACGTCGCGGGCGACGATGATCTCCTCCCGGCCGGCGTCGCTCCGCGGGATGCTCTCCTGAGCCTGAGCCATATCTATCTCTCCCCCACACCTAATCGGCGTTCGAGCCTCTGGCTCCAGCGTCCCATGGAGAACGCGACGATCCAGAAGACGAGCGCGGCGAACAACAACGGTTCCATCGTGGTGCCCCTGAATTCCGGCGCGTTCGAAGATCTGCGTGCCGATGACAGCAGATCGGTCACCTCGATCGCCACGAAGAGCGACGTGTCCTTGAACAGGCTGATGAAGTGACCGATCATCGCCGGGATCGTCGATCGCAAGGCCTGAGGCAGGACGATCAACACCATCATCCGGGTGGTCGACAGTCCCAGGGC
>WHSQ01000571.1 GCA_009380005.1 Actinomycetota bacterium
TGGCTCCTCCTTGGCTTCCAAGCCTAAGAGCCTCCACTCAACCCAGGGTGGATCAATCTTGTCGAACGCCGCGGCCAAGTCCGCATCCAGCGCCCACACCCGTTTGGCCCGAGGGCCTCTGCAGACGGTGTAGATCGCTTGGATCGCATCGTGGCAGCCGCGGCCCGGACGAAACCCGTAACTCTTGGGTTCGAACCGGGCCTCCCACTCCGGTTCCAGTGCGGCGCGGACCCTGCCCTGATGACAGCGGTCCGCGATCACCGGGATCCCGAGCGGCCTCAGCTTCGCACGGTTACCCGCCTTCGGTATGTACACCCGCTTGACCGGCCGAGGTCGCCACGACTTCGCGTCACGATGCACCTGCACCGCCAGCTCCATCCTGGTCTGGGAGGTCAGCGCGACCTGCCCATCGATCCCGGCCGTCTTGCGGCCAGCATTGCGCTGCGTCGCCTGCCGCACGCTGAGCAGCGTGTTGCTCCAGCTCCGCACCATCAACTTCTGCAGGTTCCTGACCGCGGCCAGGTTGGCCCGCCCCGAGGGTTCCGGACAGTAGGTCCACTAGGATCCGCGGTCTGGAA
>WHSQ01000572.1:0-217 GCA_009380005.1 Actinomycetota bacterium
ATGATCGCGGCCACCCGGCCCCCGCAGTTGGCGGCAATCTCGGTCTCGGGACTCATCGATGATCTGTACCGGAGGATCGTCTATCCCGGTGGGGTGAGCAACTACGGGTTCCCGTTGTTGTGGACCGGGATCATCCGCAACGTCTACGACGTCGGCGGCGGTAGTTACCCGGGTATCGAAGCCGGTGACGCTCAATGCGCAGCCAATATCGCCACTC
>WHSQ01000572.1:227-577 GCA_009380005.1 Actinomycetota bacterium
ACCTGGTTCCAGTCGCGCTCGCTCATCAACTACATCGAGCGCATCGAGGTCCCGGTTCACATCTCGGGGGCGAACCAGGATGAACAGACCGGGCCCCGTGGTCCCTATCACCTGTGGGAGGCGGTCAAGGGTGTGCCCAAGCGCCTCGTGATGTCGAACGGCGACCATGGCACCCAGACGAACCCCGAGTTCCAGGCCGATCGGCTCGCATGGATGGATCACTGGATGCGAGGTAAGCAGAACGGATTCGGTGTCTTCAAGCCGAGCAAGAAAAGGCAACCGACGAGCGTGGCCTCGTTGTTCGAGACCCAGGGTGGGCAGTCCGGGAGCCGCATCGTCTCGAGGACCTT
>WHSQ01000573.1:0-257 GCA_009380005.1 Actinomycetota bacterium
CCCTCGAGCAGCGTGCGTACCCTGTCGGGAGTGCCGACTCCGATGGTGTCGGCGAGCGCGATCTCGTCCGGCTCGGCCTCGGCGACCCGGCGGACCAGGTCGAGGACCGTGTGTGGTGCGACCTCTCCCTCGAACGGGCAGCCGAACGCCGCGGCGACGGTGACGGTCCGCGAGATGTCTGCGGAACGCGCGGCGTCGGCCAGCCGCCGCCAGGTCACCACCCCGTCGCCGACGGTGCAGCCCTGGTTGCGCATGCT
>WHSQ01000573.1:267-565 GCA_009380005.1 Actinomycetota bacterium
TCATCGGTGGCGACTACGACGACGTTGATCTCGTCCACCCGCGCGGCGAGTGCCCGATCGAGTCCGCGCTCATTGAGTACGAGTCCCGCGTACGAGGCGCCGCTGTCGCGGGGGAGGGCGGCCAGGACGTCCTCGGCGCCGGCCATCTGAGGCACGCGTTTCGGGTGGACGAAGCTCACCGCCTCCACCCGGCGCAGGCCAGCGTCCACGCTGCGCTGGACCAGCCGCACCCTGTCGCCGACCGGGAGCATCTTGCGCTCGTTCTGCAGCCCGTCCCTGGGCGCGACCTCGACGAGCT
>WHSQ01000574.1:0-265 GCA_009380005.1 Actinomycetota bacterium
AGTCCTAAGTAGGTGGCCAGTTGGGTAGGGTAGGTGGATGCCGAACCCGAAGGCCGTGCCGCTGGAGTTGACGGCGGAGGAGAAGGAGACTCTGCAGCGGTGGGCGCGTCGCCCGAAGACTGCGCAGGCGTTGGCGTTGCGGCCACGGATCATCTTGCGGTGCGCGCAGGGGCACGCCAACTCGGCGGTGGCTGTGGATCTTGGTGTGTCGCGGTCCACGGTGAAGAAGTGGCGTGCGCGGTTCTTCGCTGATGGCCTGGATGGC
>WHSQ01000574.1:275-565 GCA_009380005.1 Actinomycetota bacterium
GACGGTTCGTGGCCAGGCGGCTCGGCGGGCTCTTCGATGAGCCTCGTCCTGGGGCGGTCCGCACGATCACCGACGACAAGGTGGAGGAGGTGATCGTCAAGACGTTGGAAGACAAGCCCCGCGACGCGACGCATTGGTCGACGCGGTCGATGGCGGCGGCGGTGGGCATGTCTCAGTCCACGGTGTCGCGGATCTGGCGGGCGTTTGGGCTCAAACCGCACCAGGTGCAGACCTGGAAGCTGTCGAAGGACCCACAGTTCATCGAGAAGTCCGTGACGTGGTCGGTCTCT
>WHSQ01000575.1 GCA_009380005.1 Actinomycetota bacterium
TGGTTTGACGGCATCGTTACACCTCCGGCCGAGGGCCGAGAAGAACATCTAAGTCAGAGTCGTCGTAGGACCACCGGGAAGGGCCGGTCGGCGCCGGGGAGGAGCGCTCCGCTGCGTGATGCGCTTGCACGTTGACGATGACCTCTTCGGGGCGGGCGACCAAGTAGACCTCGGTTGACGACAGCCGCTTATGGCGGAGGTGTGCCTGGACGTCTGTGATCGGGACGGTCGGATCGCTTGCAAGCCGGATCGCGCACGTGTGCCTGAAGTCGTGCAGCACGAGGTTCGTGCTGAGCTTGCGGTTGACGCGGGTGATGATCGCGCGCAACGCCTCGTAGCTAAGTGGTCTGGGTCGTCCTCGCACAGTCACCCACAGCGCCTCGCCAGCCTCTACCGTCCCGCGCTGGGTCAGGTACCGGCATAAGCCACCTGAAGAAATCCGGGGACGCCGCGACCCATTCGCCGTTCCGGGTGCCCTTGGTGATGAGCCCGACGCATTGTCGTCCGAAGTCGACGTCGGCACCCTTCATACCTCGACCGTTGACGACGAGATGAGAGAGGTAT
>WHSQ01000576.1 GCA_009380005.1 Actinomycetota bacterium
ACCCGTCTCGGCCGCCGTCAGAGCGGTCTGGATCGTCTCCAGGTCCCGGAGCTCTCCGACCAGGACGACGTCGGGATCCTGGCGCAGCACGTGCCTCAGCGCCTTGGCGAAGCCATGGGTATCGGTCCCGATCTCTCGCTGGTTCACGATCGACTTCTTGTGGCGATGGAGGAACTCGATGGGGTCTTCGACCGTCATGATGTGGTCGGAGCGCGTCCTGTTGATCTCGTCGATGAGCGAAGCGAGCGTGGTGGACTTACCCGATCCGGTAACCCCGGTGACGAGCACCAGGCCGCGCCGCAAGCGCGTGAACTCCTTGAGCACGGCAGGCAGGCCGAGCTTCTCCATCGAGTCGATCTCGTAGGGGATCAGTCTCATCGCGCTCCCGAGCGAGTCGCGCTGCCGGAACACGTTGACCCTGAACCGAGCCCTGCCCGGCAACGCAAACGACATATCCAGCTCGAGCTCCTCTTCGAACCGTTTCCGCTGCTTCTGGGAGAGCATCGAGTAGATGATGTCCTGGAGGTCCTTGGAGTTCAGGCTGCGGTAGCCCGCCAGGGGT
>WHSQ01000577.1 GCA_009380005.1 Actinomycetota bacterium
TCGCGGAGTCCGACCTGGTTGCCGGACGCGTCATCCCGCCGGCGCCACCCCGCCGGAGACCACGCGCATGACCGGCGGCATCCGCCCACCCTCGACGGACGCGACCCGACGTCACCATGATCACTCCACCTGGTGACCGCTCCTGACTGCGACGGGGCGACCAGGTAGCCGCGCACCCGTGGTATGGATCCCGGGCCGGCCGGCCGCCGCGCTGCGCCGCGAGCACGAGCGGAGCTGGCGCCGGGCGGTCGCGACACGGGCGGGGACCCTCGGCCCGGCGCGCCGGGTGTGGCTGGACTTCGTGCTGGTGGCCGACCGCTGGGTCGACCTCGACTCGCTGGTCGAGGTCGCGATCGCCGGTTTGCGTGACGGCGGAGGCATGGCGCCGCGGTTGGCCACCCTCGAGGCGCTGATCGCGCGCCGGTTGGACGGGGATTCCCAGGGGCTGACCGTCCGCGTGGCCGACCCGGATGCGCTGCGAGCCGCGCCACGGCCCGGCGTCCCCGCCGCCGAGGTGACCATGGACGAGGTGCCTCACCCGGGGCGGCGGGAGGCCAAGCG
>WHSQ01000578.1 GCA_009380005.1 Actinomycetota bacterium
GGCGTCAGCGCTTGGCGATATGGATCATACGATCAGCCCCAACAGCGTGCGCAAGCTGCTCACCAAGCTCGGGTTCTCGCGCCAGTCCAACCGCAAGACCGATGAAGGCTCCAAGCATCCCGACCGCGACGCCCAGTTCGAGCACATCAACACGAAAATCATCGCGGCGCAGGCGTCGGGCCAGCCTGTCATCTCGGTCGACACCAAGAAGAAGGAGCTGATCGGCGACTTCAAGAACGGCGGAACCGACTATCGACCCAAGGGCGATCCGCGGCGCGTCAAGGTGCACGACTTCGCCGACAAAGAGCTTGGCAAGGTGGCGCCTTACGGCGTCTACGACGTGGCCGCCAACGAGGGCTGGGTCAGTGTTGGGATCACCGCCGATACTGGCGAGTTCGCCGTGGCTTCGATCCGCACGTGGCTCGAGCGCATGGGACGCCAGCGCTATCCCGACGCCCGCAAGCTGACGATCACGGCGGACTGCGGAGGCTCCAACGGGGCGCGCGTGCGGCTGTGGAAGCTCGAGCTGCAAAAGCTTGCGGACGAGACGGGCCTTGCCC
>WHSQ01000579.1 GCA_009380005.1 Actinomycetota bacterium
GATCGAGGCCTATCTCGGCAGCGGAGCGTGGGCGAAACATGCTCAAAGTTAACGCAATCCACGTCTATTACGACGCCATTCATGCGTTGAAAGGCGTATCGTTCGCGATCGAGAAGGGCGAGTTCGTGACTCTTCTAGGAGCCAATGGCGCGGGCAAGACCACGACGTTAAAGACGATTTCCGGGCTGTTGAGGCCGCGCCGCGGCCATATCGAACTGGAAGGCTGCTCATTGGAGAAAACCGAACCCGACGACATCGTCCGCCGCGGCGTCGCCCACGTGCCGGAGGGCAGAAAAGTTTTTCCTCGTTTCACAGTGCTGGAAAATTTGCAGATCGGCGGCTACAGCCGCGACCTGAAATCCCTCGCTCCGAACTTGGATTTTGTCTTGCAGATGTTTCCCCGCTTGCAGGAACGCCAGAAACAGTACGCGGGAACACTGTCCGGAGGCGAGCAGCAGATGCTCGCCATCGGCCGCGAGCCACGATCGGTGCTGCGCGATACGCCTTCACCGCAGGCGGCGACAACGAGTCCGGGGCATTTTTTCGACGGCAGAAT
>WHSQ01000057.1:0-16187 GCA_009380005.1 Actinomycetota bacterium
GGCCAAGGACATCGCGTCGGCGGGGCTCATGACCGTGATGCGTCACTTCGCCATGGAACAGGACATAGAGCATTTCTTCGACGTGGGGCGAGGTGGGATCGAACACATCCTCCTGCCCGAGGAAGCACTGACGCTTCCCGGTGACGTCGTGATCGGCGCGGACTCCCACTCCTGCACCTACGGCGCGCTCGGGTGTTTCTCGACGGGCGTGGGCTCGACGGACCTGGGCGCCGTGCTGGCGATGGGTGAGATCTGGCTGCGCGTCCCCGAGTCCATGAGGATCGTCTACACGGGCCGCCCGGGGCCCTGGGTCGTCGGCAAGGACCTGATACTCAGCGTGATCTCTCGGATCGGCGACGACGGCGCGCGTTACATGGCGATGGAGCACACCGGCGACACGATGGAGTACCTATCGATGGAGTCCCGTCTCACGCTCACCAACATGGCGATCGAAGCCGGGGCCAAGTCGGGCATCGTGGCGCCGGACGGTACGACCCTGGAATACGTGCGCGAGCGCCAGACGGCGACCGGTCGATCCAGGGACTTCGAAGTGCTCCGTTCGGATCCAGATGCCCGATACGCGGCGACGGTGGAAGTGGACGTCGGTGCGATCGAGCCGATGGTGGCCGAGCCTTCCCTTCCGTCCCGCTCCGTGCCGGTGGGTCAGGTCGAAGGCACGCGCGTGGACCAGGTGTTCATCGGTTCGTGCACCAACGCTCGGATCGAGGACCTGCGCACCGCGGCCGAGGTCCTGGGCGATCGCCAGATCGCGCCTCACGTCCGGGCGATGGTGATCCCCGCGACGCAGCGTGTGTGGAAGAAGGCCAACGAGGAAGGCTTGCTGGACCGGTTCGCAGATGCCGGCATGAGCGTGTCGACTCCGACCTGCGGGGCATGCCTCGGCGGACACATGGGCGTCCTCGGCCCCGGCGAGGTTTGTATTTCCACGTCCAACCGGAACTACGTCGGCCGAATGGGCGACCCGACCGCCTCGGTGTACCTCGCCAACCCGGCCGTGGCTATGGCCACCGCGGTGGCGGGAGAGATCGTGCACCCGGAAGCGGTTGCAGGTCCGAAGGAGGTGGCCGGAGTTGCCTAGAGCCTGGGTCTACGGCGACAACGTCGACACGGATGTGATCATCCCCGCCCGGTACCTGCTGACCACCGATCCGGTCGTGCTCGGCAAGCACGTGCTCGAGGATCTCGATCCGAGCTTCGCGACGTCGGTCGCGCCGGGCGACGTCGTCGTGGCGGGACACAACTTCGGCTGCGGTTCGAGCCGAGAGCATGCCCCCCTCGCTCTGAAGGGAGCGGGGGTCGGGGCCGTGGTGGCGGCCTCGTTCGCACGTATCTTCTTCCGCAACGCGATCAACGTCGGCCTGCCCATCCTCACCTGCGTCGACGCGGCCGAGGCCATCGAGACCGGTGACGAGGTAGCGCTCGACCCCGAGACGGGGGATCTCCTGGATCCGACCCGCGACCGACGGTTCTGCGGCGAACGGCTACCGGATTTCGTCACCGAGATCGTCGAGAGCGGCGGCCTCGTGGAGTGGGTCAAGCATCGGCTGGAGCTCGCTCGATGAGCCGCCGAATCGCCGTGCTGGCCGGCGACGGCATCGGCCCTGAGGTCATCGCCGTCGGGCTCGAGCGTCTCGATCCGTCATGGGAGATGGTCCCGATCGATGCCGGGGCCGGGCGATATCTACGAACCGGCGACACCATCACCGGATCGGAGGTCGACGCGATCCGTGACTGCGACGCGCTGCTGTTGGGCGCGGTCGGCGATCCTCGAGTGCCCGATGGCGTCCTGGAACGGGGGATCCTCCTCCGGCTACGGCGGGAGCTGGATCTGTACGTGAACCTGCGGCCGTTCCCGGAACTCGGCATCGTCTTCGTTCGCGAGAACACCGAAGGCCTCTATGCGGGTGTGGGCGAATGCGATGAGGTCCACGCGTTCGAGACCAGCGTCAACACACGTACGGCGATACAACGGACGGCTGGTTACGCGTTCCGCCTGGCGCGCACGCGCGGCGACCATCTGACCTGGGTGCACAAGACGAATGTCCTCACGTACGCGGGGGGGTTGTGGAGAGCGGTCGTGGAAGACGTTTCGACCTCGTTCCCAGAGGTTTCCGTGGACTACCTGCACGTCGATGCTGCCGCCTACCACCTCGTGCGCGATCCCGGCCGATTCGATGTCGTGCTCACCGACAATCTCTTCGGCGACGTCCTGTCGGACCTCGCCGCCGGCGTGGGCGACGGCCTCGGCGCGGCCGCCAGCGCCAACCTTCATCCCGATCCCCAGACCCGACCGCAGCGTTGCGTCGGTCTGTTCGAACCCGTACACGGTTCGGCCCCCGACATCGCGGGGACGGGGCTCGCGGATCCCTCGGCCGCCATCGGGGCGGTCGAGCTTCTCGTCGACGCATTGGAGCAGGAGGTCGCGGTCACATGAACAACCATTACTTCTCGGTCTGCGAATACGGAGTGGCCACGCAGCGACGCGGCTCCGATTCGCGGGTGCATGCAACGGTGGAGGTGCGCATCGCCAAGGGATACGTAACCAGGAGCGCGGTCGGCGTGGGTCCGGTGCATGCGCTCGACAGCGCGCTACGCGAGTGTCTCAAGCACGATTTCCCCGAGGTAACCGACATCCGATTGTCGGACTACCGCGTCTCGGTGGTGGATCCGGCCGACGGAACCGGGG
This sequence comes from Actinomycetota bacterium, assembly GCA_009380005.1. GTDB lineage: Bacteria > Actinomycetota > CADDZG01 > CADDZG01 > WHSQ01 > WHSQ01. The sequence goes on from WHSQ01000057.1 coordinate 2,708, forward strand.
CAAAGGTCCACGTCCAGCTCCGCGCCACCGATGGGACTCAGACGTGGGATGCCGGATGCGTCTCCGAGAACATCATCGAGGCATCGTTCGAGGCCTTGTGTTCGGCGGCCGTACTCGGGATCATGCGTCGTCGAGCTTCGGCCCCGGAGGAGTCCGTCGCCTAGTTTCAGGCCTCGGAGGCGCCTCGCTTGCCGACCGATGCCGCGCTCTCGCGCACGAGCTGACCGGGCTTGATCTGATCCGTCTCCTCGAGGTCCTGTAGCAAGCGCGTGATGATGCCGCGCGCCGAAACGAGCGTTTCCTGGAGCGCCCGCATCGCCTTCTCGCGGTCGCCGAGATCGAAGGCCAACTTGGCTACGGTCAATCCCTGAACGACGTTGTCGTTGATCTCCAGAGCCTGCTGACGACGCATCTGAGCCCGCGACAGCTGTTGCTTCAACTCCACGGTATGAACCCGCTCGAACGCGAGGTTGGCAAGTGTTCCTAGCGATTCGATCAGCTCTACCTCGTCGTGACCGAAGAACGGGGTGTAAGGGCTCGCCCAAACCGTCATGGTGCCGAAGGGGAAGGTCAGGTGGACGATATTGCTACCCGTGTCCCTACCCTCGTCGAGCACCCGCGTCAGTTCCGCGAGCATCTCGGCATCGACGCCGTGAGACCCGATGATCGTGCCGTCGTTCCGCATGGCGATGACGGCCTTCGCAGCGACGATATCCGTCACGTGTGGGAACCACGCGTGAGCGATCTGCTCCTCGGTCTCGGCGGCCATCAGCTTCGACACCGCCCGTCGCAGAGCTTCTTCCGACGGACGTCGCCACGCGGCGCGCAAGCCCGTCGGCGTAGAGAAACCGAAATAGAAGGTGAACACGCTGAGAAGGGCGATGACGCGGATGACGATCTGGGCGGGACCACTGCCGTCCCCCGGGGCGGCACCGGAGATGAGGATCGCGACGCTCAGGAGGGCCGAGGCGAGACTGAGCAGGCGCATGCGACGCCGGGCCAGTGGGGATTGTCCTCGACCGGCTCTCCACAATCGCCACGTGACGATGGAGGAGAGCAGCGTCCACATGATGATGATCGCGTAGGTGAAGTAGAGGAAGGATGTGGGCCTTTCCTCCCCCCCTGCCGGGATCTCCGGGAGCAGCAAGGTCCAAACGGCCACCACTCCGATGAGGCCGGACGCCAGCAACTCCGTGCGTCGTGATACGCCGCCGAACGTCGCGGTGAATCTGAACAACAGGTACGGGAAGAAGATGAGGAGCAGGATCTCCGCCCTCACGAGCCATTCGATCGCCCCCGAACGGTCACCCTCTGGAGTGAACAGAGCGGCCACGGAGACCAGCCCGATGGAAAGGAAGGTCAGGGCCAGCCACTTGGTCGGAGCGTCCCGTCTCTTGATCCATTGCCACGAGCCGACGACGGCCAGAAGGATGAACGCGACGAGGGTGAGGTAACGAAGAACGTCGTCGAGCGTTTCCACCGGCTAGTCCCTTACGACGCCCAGGGCCTTCGGGGGCGAAGTGGCGACCTGGTAGAAGACGTCGGCGATCCGTTGGGGTTCGGCGCCCTTCTCCATGTAGGCGTCTCCGCAGATCTGGATCACCTGGAGAGCCATGGCGTCCGTCTCGAACCCCGAGTACGCGAGGATGCGCGCTTGCGGGCAGGCCCGGCGGATCTCCGGGATGGCCGTAAGCCCATCCATCCGAGGCATCGCCAGGTCGAGCAGAACCGCGTCGGGCTGCAGCTCGTCGGCGAGGGCGGCTCCTTCCTGACCGTCGCCGGCCTCTCCGACGACGTCGAAGCGTCCGTCCATGGTCAGGGTTAACCTGACCAGGGTCCGGAGATCGGGCACATCGTCGATCAAGAGGGCTCGTATCACGCGAGAAGCATGGGGGCTCGGCGCCCGGTTTGGCAAGAGCCTCGAGGTGCCTGGTCATCGGGGATGTTGCCACTTTCACGAGCGTGCTAATCTCATAGCTCCCCCCGGATCAGCGACCCTACCTAGCGCGTCCGGGAACCGAGAGAAAGGCCTGGGGTGAACCGGCAGACCAAGCGGATGATGCAGAGGGACGAGGCGCGCAAGAAGAAGCAGCCGCGACCGACTCCCAAGCCGGCCGGCGCCCCCGGAGGGCCGGGTGGGAAAGGCCCGCGGACGCCGCCCCGCCAGTTCTTCAAGGAAGTGGCCGGCGAGCTCCGCAAGGTGGCGTGGCCCACGCGCCAAGAGGTGATCGGTTATTCGATCGTCGTGTTGGTCAGCTCGATCGTGATCGCGGCGATCGTGTTCGGAATGGACTTCGTCTTCACCGAGGCGATCCTGGCTTTGTTCGGAGTTGACAGATGAGCGATACCCACACAGAGACGGAAACCGTCGAGGAACAGACGGAGACCGCCGAGGAGCAGATAGCGCGCAACGAGGACATCCCCGCCGGCGAAGTGGCGACCGAGGGTGCCGAAGACCAGGGCCCGGCCCGACCGGAGCCCGAGGCGGTTGCCGAGCCGGAGCCCGAGGCGGTTGCCGAGCCGGAGCCCTCCGAGGACGTAGCCGAAGGTTCCCTCCGGGCTCCGTCCGACGAGGCCGTCGAAGAGGCCTACGCCGAGACCGCCATCGACGAACCCGCGCCCGCGGACGACGCGACCCAAGGCGCCGAGTTGACCGAGTCCCCCGAGGCGGTCGAGCCCGCAGGGGAAGAGCCCTTCGAGGAGGCCTACGTACCTCCGGTCGAGCGACCGGGCGACTGGTTCGTGGTCCACACCTACGCGGGTTACGAGAACAAGGTGAAGGCCAACCTCCTGACCCGCATCCACTCGATGAACGTCGAGGACCGGGTCTTCGAGGTCGTCATCCCGATGGAAGACGTGATGGAGATCAAGCAGGGCCGGAAGCAGGTCGTCCAGAAGAAGGTCTTCCCCGGATATCTCCTGGTCCGTATGTACCTGGACGATGACTCCTGGTACGTCGTCCGGAACACGCCGGGCGTCACCGGCTTCGTGGGCTCCGGCGCCAAGCCGACGCCGCTGTCGGATCGAGAGATCGAGCGGATCCTGCACGATAAGCCGGAGGAAGAGAAGAAGAAGCTCAAGCCGAGGCTGGAGTTCGAGGAACAAGAGAGCGTTCGCGTAGTCTCGGGCCCCTTCGCCAACTTCACGGGCACGATCTCGGAGATCAACGTCGACCAGTCGAAGCTCAAGGTCCTCGTCAACATCTTCGGTCGTGAGACCCCGGTCGAGCTCGGGTTCGATCAGGTAGCCAAGCTCTAGAAGAAGGAATAGGCAGATGTCTCAGAAGCGCAAGAAGGTGGCCCAGGTGCTGAAGCTGCAGATCCCCGCCGGCCAGGCCACGCCCGCTCCACCGGTGGGCCCGGCCCTCGGACAGGCCGGCATCAACATCATGGAATTCTGCAAGCAGTACAACGCCGCCACCCAGCAACAGACCGGCACCATCGTCCCGGTCGAGATCACCGTGTACGAGGACCGTTCGTTCTCGTTCATCACCAAGACCCCACCGGCGGCGGTGCTGTTGCGACAGAAGGCCGGGATCGACAAGGGGTCGGGTGAGCCCAACCGCGCCAAGGTCGGTACCGTGACGAAGGACCAGGTCCGCGAGATCGCGGAGACGAAGATGCCCGATCTCAATGCCAACGACGTCGAGGCTGCCATGAAGATCGTCGAGGGCACGGCCCGCTCGATGGGCATCACCGTTCGGTAACAAGGTAGAACGAGGACACGTGGGAGGCGGGTTCCGAGCTCGCCGTCCGGACCACAGGAGGTAAGAGATGGCGAAGAGGGGCAAGCGTTATACCGAAGCGCTCTCCAAGGTCGACCGCGACAAGCTCTACTCGCCCGTCGATGCGATCAGGATCCTGCACCAGCTCCCTACCTCGAAGTTCGACGAGACCGTCGAGCTCTCCATGCGCCTGGGCGTCGACCCCAGGAAGCCGGACCAGATGGTCCGCGGCGCCTTCTCGCTCCCGAAGGGGACCGGCAAGACCGTCCGCGTGGCCGTGTTCGCCAAGGGCGAGAAGGCGCGCGAGGCGGAGGAGGCAGGCGCCGACGCGGTGGGGGCCGATGACCTCGCGGAACGGATCTCGGGCGGCTGGATGGACTTCGATGCGACCGTCGCGACCCCCGACATGATGCCGGTGGTTGGGAAGCTTGGTCGGGTTCTCGGGCCTCGTGGGCTGATGCCCAACCCGAAGTCCGGCACGGTCACCGAGGACGTCGCCAAGACGGTGACCGACCTGAAGGGCGGACTGGTCGAGTACCGCACCGACAAGAACGGTAACGTCCATCTCATCATCGGCAAGCGCTCCTTCGAAGACCTCGACCTCGCGGCCAACTACGCAGCCGTGATCGACGAGCTGCTGCGAGCGAAGCCGGCCGCAGCCAAGGGTCGCTACATGAAGAGCATCACGCTGTCGACCACGATGGGCCCCGGCATCCGGATCGACCCGGCCCGAGCTCGCGACGTCGAGGAGCGCCTAGAGGAGATCGCGGCTTCGTCCTGATCCCTGCACCGGGTCGCCGAAGAGGTCCGGGCTTACGAGGGAGGGCTGCGGTCGGGGCGGTTCGGGCGAAGCTGTATCCTGTCGGCCGACCCGAGACCGCCGGGGGGCTTGCCCTTAATCATCCGGCGCAGGTGTGAGCGACGGTAGTTGATCGCGCGACCGCCTGTTTCGGGCGGTCGTTTTTCGTTGCAGAAGCTGAAAGAAGAGGAGACCGGATGGCCAGGGCCGAGAAGGTACAGGCGGTCCAGGAGATCGCCGAACGGTTCAAGGGATCGTCGGCGGCGCTGCTGACCGAGTACCGCGGGCTGTCGGTGACCGAGATCGCCGAGCTCCGTACCGCCCTCCGGGATACCCAGGCCGACTACAAGGTCCTGAAGAACACGCTGGCCCGGATCGCGGCGAAGGAGGTGGGTCTCGACGAGCTGGCGGGGATGCTCGAGGGGCCGACCGCGGTCGCCTTCGTGCACGGAGACGCGGTCGAGGCGGCGAGGGCTCTCGACGATGCAGCCAAGAAGTTCCCGGTCCTGGTCATCAAGGGCGGGGTGCTCGATGGCAAGATCGTGAACGCCGAGCAGGCGCAGCAGCTCGCCAAGCTCGAGCCGCGCGAGGTCCAGCTCGCCAGTATCGTGATGATGATCAACACGCCCTTGCAGCAGACGGCGAACGTCTTCTCCGCGCTGCTCCGGGATCTCGGTTCTATGTTGGCGCAGGTCGTCGCCCAGAAAGAGAGCGAACCGCCGGCGCCCGAGACCACCCCCACGGCCGAGACCACCCCCACGGCCGAGACCATCGAGAGCTCGGAGGTGGGGCCGGCCCCCGAGGCCCAAGCTTCCGAGGCGGCATCGGAAACCGAACCCGACCGGGCCGAGGTAACCGACGGGGGAGATCCCTCGGAGGCGGAAAGCGACCCAGGCGACGACCAGTCCGAACCGGCAGAGAAGTAGAGAGGCAGGAGGAACGATGGCTACTAAGACGCTCAGTCAGGACGATGTGCTCGAGGCGATCGCAGGGTGGAGCGTGCTCGAGCTGTCCGAGTTCGTGAAGGCGTTCGAGGACAAGTTCGGAGTAACGGCGGCGGCTCCGGTCGCGGTCGCGGCGGCGCCCGGTGGAGCCGGCGCGGGGGCCGAGGCCGCTGCGGCCGAGGAGAAGGACGAGTTCACCGTCGTCCTCACCGGGGCCGGGGACAAGAAGATCCAGGTCATCAAGGAGGTTCGTGGCCTGACGAGCCTCGGCCTCAAGGAGGCGAAAGACCTGGTGGACGGCGCTCCCAAGCCCGTCCTGGAGAACGTGCCCAAGGAGCAGGCGGACGAGGCCAAGGCCAAGCTCGAGGGAGCGGGCGCTAGCGTCGAGCTCCAATAGGAGCCGGCGGGGAACAAAGTTGCCGAAGCAATCGTTGACCAGGGTGTAGGGGCGGGACTAAGGTTCACGCCAGGCTCACAGCACTAGGAGCACCTATACAGGCACCACCGCCATCGACGATCGGCTTGACGGCAGTTGCGGCTCGTCCGTATACTGCCTTGTTGCTGTGTCCAGCTCCCGTTCGCGAACACTTGCCCTGTCGCGCGGCTAAGAACCGCCCAGGAGCAGAGCGATCGGGAGAGGTCTAGGAAGATTTTTAGGGGAGTCCTCCTGCCGACCTTTTCAGTAGTCCCCGCGGAGTCAGATCTATAGGGAGGGACGCTTGCCGTTCAACGCTCTGCGCGAACGCCGTTCTTTTGCGAAGCTCGAAGAAGTCCTTCCGCCGCCAAACCTCATCGAAGTTCAGAAGGAATCCTTCAACTGGTTCCTTCGCGAGGGCCTCGGCGGCGCGCTCAAGGACATATCACCGGTAGAGGACTTCACCGGGAACCTCGCGCTCGACTTCATGAGCCACGAGTTCAAGGACCCGAAGTTCAATCAAGAGGAATGTAAAGAGAAGGACCTGGACTATTCGCGTCCGCTCTTCGTGACCGCCGCCTTCATTAACAAGGAGACCGGCGAGATCAAGGAGCAGACGGTCTTCATGGGTGATTTCCCGATGATGACCGATAAGGGCACCTTCATCATCAACGGGACCGAGCGGGTCATCGTCTCGCAGCTCGTCAGGTCGCCGGGCGTGTACTACGACCGGGCGGTCGACAAGACCTCGCCCGACAAGGACGTCTTCTCTTGCAAGATCATCCCGGCCCGTGGTGCGTGGCTGGAGTTCGAGACCGACAAGAAGGACATGGTGGGGGTACGGATCGACCGTAAGCGTCGCCAGCACGTGACCGTATTCCTGAAGGCTCTCGGGTACACGGCCGACCAGATCCTCGAGCTCTTCGATGGGGCCGAGTCGATCCGCCTGACGCTCGAGAAGGATGCGATCGAGGGCGAGGAGGAAGCCCTCATGGACATCTATCGCAAGCTGCGTCCCGGCGAGCCTCCCACCGTCGACAGCGCACGAACGCTCATAAGGAATCTCTTCTTCGAGCCCAAGCGCTACGACATGGCTCGTGTTGGGCGGTACAAGTTCAACAAGAAGTTGGGTCTCGGCCACGCGGAGAGGGACATCGAGAAGACCGCTGCAGACGGTCATCACATCCTCCGCGAGGAGGACATCATCGCGGCGATCCAGTATCTCGTTCGCCTGCACGCGGGCGTGCCCGACTATGAACCCGACGACATCGACCATTTCGGCAACCGCCGTGTGCGTCCGGTCGGCGAGCTGTTGCAGAACCAGATCCGCGTCGGTCTCTCTCGGATGGAGCGCGTGGTGAAGGAGCGGATGACGACGCAAGACGTCGAGGCCATCACGCCTCAGACGCTGATCAACATCCGCCCGGTCGCCGCATCGATCAAAGAGTTCTTCGGCTCCAGCCAGCTGAGCCAGTTCATGGACCAGACGAATCCCCTCGCCGGCCTTACTCACCGCCGCCGTCTATCGGCGCTCGGCCCCGGCGGTCTCTCTCGCGAGAGGGCGGGCTTCGAGGTCCGGGACGTGCACGCCAGCCACTACGGCCGGATGTGCCCGATCGAAACGCCGGAGGGACCGAACATCGGCCTGATCGCATCGCTCTCTACGTACGCGCGGCTCAATCGCTACGGGTTCGTCGAGACGCCGTATCGCAAGGTCGAAAGCGGACGCGTCACTGACAAGATCCAGTACCTGACGGCGGACGAGGAAGACCGCGCCGTCATCGCTCAGGCGAATGCTGCGATCGACTCGAACGGCAAGTTCACGGAAGCCAACGTGCTGGTCCGGGCCCGTCACAACGAGGTCGACTACGTGCCGCCCGCCGAGATCGACTACATGGACGTGTCGCCCAAGCAGATCGTGTCGGTGTCGGCGGCCTGCATCCCGTTCCTCGAGCATGACGACGCGAACCGGGCCCTCATGGGCGCCAACATGCAGCGGCAGGCCGTTCCCCTCATGCGACCCCAGGCTCCGATCGTGGGTACCGGTCTGGAGCATCGAGCGGCGGTCGATGCCGGCGATGTAGTGATCGCCGAGGCGAACGGCACGGTCGAGGAGGTGACGGCCGATCGCATCGTGGTCGCACACGGTAGCGAGCGCCGGAGCTACCGGCTCGACAAGTTCCATCGCTCGAACCAGTCGACCTGTATCAACCAGCGTCCGCTCGTCGGCGAAGGCCAGAAGGTCAAGAAGGGCGACATCCTGGCCGACGGCTCTTCGACCGACCAGGGGGAGCTGGCGCTCGGCGCCAACCTGCTCGTCGCGTTCATGTCCTGGGAGGGCTACAACTTCGAGGACGCCATCATCGTGTCTGAGCGTCTCGTCAAGAAGGACATCCTGACCTCGATCCATATCGAGGAGTATGAGATCGATGCCCGCGACACCAAGCTCGGACCAGAGGAGATCACGCGGGACATCCCCAACGTCTCCGAAGAGGTCCTCGCCGACCTCGACGAGCGCGGGATCATCCGTATCGGAGCCGAGGTCGGTCCGGGCGACGTGCTCGTCGGAAAGGTCACCCCCAAGGGGGAGACCGAGCTGACTCCCGAAGAGCGACTGCTCCGCGCGATCTTCGGTGAGAAGGCGCGCGAGGTCCGGGACACCTCCCTCAAGATGCCGCACGGCGAAGAGGGCAAGGTCATCGGCGTCATCGAGTTCTCCCGGGAGAACGGCGACGAGCTGTCGCCGGGCGTCAACGAGTTGGTCCGCGTGTTCGTCGCTCAGAAGCGCAAGATCTCCGAGGGCGACAAGCTGGCCGGTCGTCACGGGAACAAGGGAGTCATCGCCAAGATCCTCCCGGAGCAGGACATGCCCTTCCTGCCCGACGGCACGCCGGTCGACGTGATCCTCAACCCGCTCGGCGTCCCCTCTCGGATGAACCTCGGTCAGGTGCTCGAGACGCACCTTGGCTGGGTCGCCAAGCAGCACTGGGAGAACGGAGCCGACCCGGAGGGAACGCCGGGTGCGTGGCGGGACCGGGAGCCGACGTTCGTAGCGACCCCGGTGTTCGACGGCGCGCGTGAGGACGAGATCCTCGCAGCCCTGCAGACGGTCGCCGACCGGAAAACCGAGTATCCGCTCTCTGACCCGGAGGGGAAGGCCCAGCTGTACGACGGTCGTAGCGGCGAGCCCTACGACAACCCCATCACCGTTGGTTTCATGTACGTGCTGAAGCTGAGCCACATGGTCGACGACAAGATCCATGCTCGTTCGACCGGTCCGTACTCGATGATCACCCAGCAACCCCTCGGTGGTAAGGCTCAGTTCGGTGGGCAGCGCTTCGGTGAGATGGAGGTCTGGGCGCTCGAGGCGTACGGCGCCGCCTACTGCCTGCAGGAGCTGCTCACGATCAAGTCCGACGACGTGCTCGGTCGCGTGAAGGTCTACGAGGCCATCGTCAAGGGCGAGAACATCCCCGAACCGGGCATCCCCGAGAGCTTCAAGGTGCTCATCAAAGAGATGCAGTCGCTGTGTCTGAACGTCGAGGTTCTCTCGGCTGAAGGCGAAGAGATCGAGATGAAAGAGATCGACGAGGACATCTTCCGCACGGCGGAGGAGTTGGGCATCGATCTATCCCGTCGCGAACCATCCAGCGTTGAGGAGGTCTAAGTGACCTCCTCAGCGATACACGTGGGACGCAGGATGGCGAAAAGGCTGCGCTTGGCTGCGTTCTCAGTCGCCGGCGCACGTCAAGTGCGCCGGCTCCCTGCCGCCTTGCCATCCTTGCTTTTCGCGCCCCTGCGCCTCGACAGCACCACTGAGGAGGTCACCCTTGCTCGACGTCAACTACTTCGATGAACTGCGGATCGGTCTCGCAACGGGAGACCAGGTCCGCGCGTGGTCTAACGGCGAGGTCAAGAAGCCGGAGACCATCAACTATCGAACCCTGAAGCCCGAGAAGGACGGACTCTTCTGCGAGAAGATCTTCGGTCCCACGAAGGACTGGGAGTGTTACTGCGGTAAGTACAAGCGGGTCCGGTTCAAGGGGATCATCTGTGAGCGCTGTGGGGTCGAGGTCACTCGCGCCAAGGTGCGTCGTGAGCGTATGGGACACATCGAGCTCGCCGCTCCCGTCACGCACATCTGGTACTTCAAGGGCGTCCCGAGCCGTCTCGGATACCTTCTCGACCTCGCGCCCAAGGAGCTCGAGAAGGTCATCTACTTCGCGGCTTCGATCGTGACGTCCGTAGACGAGCAGAAGCGTCACAAGGATCTGCCGTCGCTCGAGGAAGACATCCAGCGCGAGATCGCGAAGCTCGAGTCCGATCGTGATCACCGGCTGGAGCAGATCCTCAAGGAACTCGAGGCTCGGCTCGAGGAGATGGAGGGCCGTAAGGCTCGCAGCTCGGAGAAGACCGCGGCCAAGAACCAGTCGGAGCGGCAGCAGAAGGAGGTGCGGGAGCGCGCCGAGCGCAACGCCGATCTGGTGCGCCGCACGTTCGAGCTGTTCCGGGACCTTGCTCCGAAACAGATCGTCGACGACGAGGTCCTATGGCGCGAGCTGAAGGATCGCTACGGCGATTACTTCCGCGGCGGCATGGGAGCCGAGTCGATCAAAGATCTACTTGCGCAGCTCGACCTGCATGCGGAAGCCGACTTCCTGCAGGACCAGATCAAGACGGCGAAGGGTCAGAAGCGACAGCGTGCGATCAAGCGTCTGAAGGTCGTGGCACCGTTCACCGACGCGAGCAAGAAGAACAGCCCGATGGGCATGGTCCTGGACTGCGTTCCCGTCATCCCACCGGACCTTCGCCCGATGGTTCAGCTGGACGGTGGGCGCTTCGCGACGTCGGATCTCAACGACCTGTACCGCCGGGTGATCAACCGCAACAACCGGCTGAAGAGGCTGTTGGACCTCGGCGCTCCCGAGATCATCGTCAACAACGAGAAGCGGATGCTCCAGGAGGCGGTCGACGCTCTCTTCGACAACGGCCGCCGGGGACGCCCGGTCACGGGTCCCGGCAACCGTCCGTTGAAGTCGCTGTCCGACATGCTCAAGGGTAAGCAGGGCCGTTTCCGTCAGAACCTGCTCGGCAAGCGTGTCGACTACTCCGGTCGTTCCGTGATCGTTTCCGGACCGAAGCTGAAGCTTCACCAGTGCGGGATCCCGAAGCAGATGGCACTGGAGCTCTTCAAACCGTTCGTGATGAAGCGTCTGGTCGACCTGGGCCACGCCCAGAACATAAAGAGCGCGAAGCGCATGGTGGAGCGGTCGCGCAGCCACGTCTGGGACGTGCTCGAGGAGATCATCCACGAGCATCCCGTGCTGCTGAACCGCGCTCCGACGCTCCACCGTCTGGGTATCCAGGCGTTCGAGCCGGTCCTTGTTGAGGGCAAGGCCATCCAGATCCACCCGCTCGTCTGCGTCGCGTACAACGCCGACTTCGACGGCGACCAGATGGCCGTCCACGTTCCACTCAGCGCGGAGGCACAGGCCGAGGCTCGTCTGCTGATGCTCAGCGCCCACAACGTCCTGTCGCCCGCCAACGGCGACCCGATCGTTGCGCCGACCCAGGACATCATCCTGGGCAGCTACTACCTGACCGTAGGGAAGGAAGGCGAGAAGGGCGAGGGCCGGGTGTTCTCGTCGGCGGAAGAGGTCTATAAGGCTTACGACGCTGGGGTGATCGGGATCCACGCCAAGGTGAAAGTGCGTGGACTCAAGCGCTTCGAGGAAGAGGCGCAGGAGGAGTACGACGCCGCTCCCAGGCGTCTCAAGGAGACGACCGCAGGGCGCGTGATCTTCAACGAGGCCTTCCCGGATGATTTCCCGTACCAGGACAGGTTGCTCGACAAGAAGGAACTGGCGACTCTCATCAATCGCTGCGCACGTGAGTACGACAAGAAGGATCTCGCGGAGGTCCTCGATGCGGTCAAGCAGGTCGGTTTCACCTACGCGACGAAAGCGGGTGTGACGATCGGTCTCCAGGACGTCACGACGCCGAAGGAGAAGCCGCAGATCCTGGATCGTCACGAGAAGGAAGCGGATCGCGTTGAGACGCAGTATCGCCGCGGCGTGATCACCGAAGACGAGCGCCGCCAAGAGCTGATCGAGATCTGGACCGAGGCGACCAAGGAAGTGAAGGACGCCATGGTCGATACGTTCGACGAGCTGAACTCGATCTGGATGATGGCCAACTCGGGGGCTCGAGGCAACATCCTGCAGATCCAGCAGATCGCAGGTATGCGAGGCCTCGTCGCCAACCCGCGCGGCGACATCATCCCGCGTCCGATCCGTTCGAACTTCCGCGAGGGCCTAACCGTGCTGGAGTACTTCATCTCGACGCACGGTGCTCGAAAGGGTCTGGCCGACACGGCGCTACGTACGGCGGATTCGGGTTACCTGACTCGGCGTCTCGTGGACGTCGCACAGGAAGTCATCATCCGGTCCGAGGACTGCGAGACCGACCGTGGCATCACGCTGCAGATCGACAGGGTGCGTCAGTTCCTGAAGCAGAAGCTGCAGTCGCGGGTCCTCCTCGAGGACGCGGTCGATCCGAAGGGCGATGTCATCCTGGAGGCCGGTTCCGAGGTCACCGCAGAGACGGCTGCCGAGATCGACCGAGCCGGTGTCGAGAGGGTCGTCGTTCGATCGGCCCTCACCTGCGAGGCAAGACACGGCGTGTGCCAGAAGTGTTACGGCACCCAGATGGCGACCGGCAACCTCGTGGAGCTGGGTGAGGCCGTCGGCATCATCGCCGCTCAGTCGATCGGTGAGCCGGGCACCCAGCTGACGATGCGTACCTTCCACACCGGCGGTGTAGCCGGAGAAGACATCACCCACGGTCTTCCCCGTGTCGTCGAGCTGTTCGAGGCCCGCACCCCCAAGGGGAAGGCGGAGATCGCCTCGGCCTCTGGTCGCATCGAGGTGCACGAGGACGAGAAGACGCGTTCCCTCGAGCTGATCCCCGACGACGGCAGCGACCCCGTCACCTACAAGGTGTCGCGGCGGGCTCGACTGCGGGTCCGTCACGGTGACGAGGTCCAGGCCGGTGACGCGCTGACCGAAGGTTCCAGGGATCCCGACGAGATCCTCGAGATCATGGGAACCCGTGAGGTGCAGGGCTATCTCGTCAACGAGGTGCAGAGCGTCTACCGCAGCCAGGGTGTACCCATCCACGACAAACACATCGAGCTGATCGTGCGGCAGATGCTGCGCAAGGTAACGGTCATCGAACCCGGCGACACGGAGTTCCTGCCGGGCGAACTGGTCGAGGCCCGTGCTTTCGCCGAGGCGAACGAGAGAACCGTGGCCGACGGGAAGGAAGCAGCGACGGCGCGTCCGGTGCTGATGGGCATCACGAAGGCGTCGCTGGCCACGGAGTCGTGGTTGTCGGCAGCGTCGTTCCAGGAGACCACCCGGGTACTGACGGAAGCCGCCATCCGCGGCAAGTCGGACTCGCTGCTCGGTCTCAAGGAGAACGTGATCATCGGCAAGCTGATCCCCGCGGGCACCGGGATGACTCGATACCGCTCGACCCGGGTCCTCACGACCGGAGAAGAGGCGATCAGCGACGACGAGGCCCGCGCCATGTTCGGG
>WHSQ01000057.1:16197-16847 GCA_009380005.1 Actinomycetota bacterium
GTTGGACGCAAGGGTGAGGGGCCGCTCCGGCGGCCCCTCTTCTTCTCTTCTATCGAGGGCTCTGGTCCTGTTCGCTTGCCTGACCCTGTTGGGCGCCATCGCATGCGACCGTGATGCCGGCGAACGAGACAGCCCCCGCGCTAGCGGTCGCGTCGTCGACGAACCCTTCGCCGACCTGATCGTCACTGCCGGGCCGTCTCCGGAGGATTCACGCCTCTACGCGCTCGATCTCTTGAATCTCGAGCTGGACCGGATCGCCCCCCACCGCGTCACGCGCATCGTGGGACGGTGCGACGGACGCCCGATCATCGAGGCGGTCGTGGGGGGCGCGCGGCGGCTCATGGAGCTCCGCGGCCGGGCGCTGATCCGATCCCGGAGGACGCTGCGACCCGATCGGACCTGTCGGAGCAGCCGGGCGGACCGCCACATCCCCGGTTGGGTGAGTCACGAGCAGGTCCCCGGGGGCGAGCGCATCTTTCTCACCGACGGGCGCCGGGTGGCGGTGGCCAAGGGGGACGACATCGAGGTCCTGGGCCGGACCAGGCTCCCGATCTGGTCCGCCATCTGGGCCCGCCGCTGAGCCGGCCCGAGCGGAGGCCGGAACCTGGCCCCGCTCCCGCGCCCACCGGGCGCCCTAATGCTCAGACAGT
>WHSQ01000580.1 GCA_009380005.1 Actinomycetota bacterium
CACGTTGCGGGTTCTTTGAGTCCCGTACCGCGACGCCACCGGAGATCAAGGCCACTTCCACACAGTTGTGCGGGTTGGGTGCGACACGAAGTCGCGTATAGCGAGTGAACTCGCGGATTGGAGGCCGGGATGCCGGGCGTGTAGGTCCTGACCAGTGTTCGAGGTCAGTCCCCGCCTCGACGTGCGTCTGCTGGGTCCTGCCTGGTGGGGGTGCGAAGCTCGGGGTAGAAGCCTAAGGGGTCCCCGTTCCGTCCGGGGGCGACCGGGCGAGGGGAAGGCCGGACGGGTGAACGTGAGTGAACCGCTGTTGATGCCTCGTCAGACAAAGCCCGGGAACGACGGGATGAAAGCACCGGGTGAGAGGGCCTGGCCGCTGGAAGAGGCGGCGAACGGCGACCGGAAGCTAACCGCTGGTCGTGTGGACACCGTTGGCCTCGGGGTATAGGGGGCGCCCACCCCGGCCGTATCTCGTGTGCGCGGAACGTGGAAACCCTGTCGAGGTCCTGGCCATCTGGTGGTCATCTCGGGTGGCTTGGTAGGCCGATCGTGAGAGGGG
>WHSQ01000581.1 GCA_009380005.1 Actinomycetota bacterium
TGATCGACGAGGTGGGCGTCGACGCCGCGCGTTACACGTTTCTGACACGTTCGATCGACGCTCCGCTCACGTTCGACATCGATGAGGTGAAGAAGCAGAACGCCGAGAATCCTGTCTATTACGTGCAGTACGCGCACGCCAGGATCGCTTCGATACTGCGGAAGGCTGCCGAAGGTGGCGTCCGCTTCGACCCGTCGGCGTCGCTGCATCCCTCAACGCACCCCAGCGAGGAGACCTTGATGCGCAAGCTGACGACGTTCGAAGAGCTCGTCCCGGAGGCGGCGGCACAACTGGCTCCCCAGAAGATCACGCGCTACGTCGAAGAGCTTGCCTCGGACTTCAGCGCCTTCTATCGCGACTGCAAGGTCGTCTCGGATGACCGCGATCTGACGCTGGCGCGCATCGCCCTGTGCGTCGCGACGATGAACGTGATCGCATCGGGGCTCGGCCTGTTGGGGGTCTCGGCCCCCGAGAGGATGTGATCCGCCGCGGCGGACCACCACGTCTTCCACATCGACATCTCGGAGGTCGTCCTTATCACCATCGGAACCCC
>WHSQ01000582.1 GCA_009380005.1 Actinomycetota bacterium
TATCCGGTCGTGACGGCCTCCACGACTACTGATCAAGGTCCACAAGTTTCCGCGGGGCAGGGCAAGAGCACGCGTGGGTCGCGCTTGTGAGTGGCGGGCACGGTCGTGCGCGGACCGGGTTTGCGGGGCCGGGACGCCCTGGATCGGCTAGCGCCATCAGCCAGGCCGATGGATCAGTGCAAGACCAATGCAAAACCTCAGCGTATGTGAGGGCACAAGAGGGTAAAAGTGGACAGCCCCTCGACCGTCGAGGTTGACGCAGCTTGGTCAATCGCTTGGTAAGCTGACCACACAAAACGCCCCCTTGCGGGGGCGTTTTGTGTGGCGGACCTGACGGGATTTGAACCCGCGACCTTCACCTTGACAGGGTCTTGTCAAGACGCTCTGACCTGCAGTTATGCTACCCTCGGCGCATCGAGAACGTAAATAGCGATACTAGTGCACTGCAGCGCAACCCAGGGGACCCCAGCACATGGCATCCATTCAAACTCTGGATGTGGGCGCGCGCCGGGAGCGTCACGCCGTCCGCTACAAGGACGAGACCGGTCGCCAT
>WHSQ01000583.1 GCA_009380005.1 Actinomycetota bacterium
GTACGCGGGCCGGTGTGCCGCGGGGCCGTCCTGCCCGAAGCCGGAGATCGAACAGTAGATGATCCGTGGGTTCCACTCGGAAACAGTCGTATAGCCGAACCCGAGCCGGTGCATTACACCCGGCCTGGAGTTCTCGACGAGCACGTCGCAGTGTCTGACGAGTCGACGCGCGATCTCGAGCCCTCGGGCGCTGCGGAGGTCGACGGTGACGCTGCGCTTGTTGCGGTTGTACGCGAGGAAGTGCGGTCCGTAGCTACTATCGGCGAACGTACGGAACGGGTCGCCGCCTTCCGGTGACTCCACCTTGACGACGTCAGCACCGAGATCGGCCAACAGCTGGCCTGCGTACGGGCCGGCGATGAAGCTGGCGAACTCGAGCACCCGGATGCCAGCGAGCGGCCCTTCACTGCCGGGCGTCATGACCGCCCACTGTCGGTGACGTGTTCCATCACGACGTTGCCATACGCGTCGATGCTCGCTGACCAGCCTGGATTCACCGCATAGACAGTGTCGTCGGCCTCGACGATGGCCGGGCCGTCGACGGTCGCAC
>WHSQ01000584.1 GCA_009380005.1 Actinomycetota bacterium
GGCATGACGGCCCTCCTCGAGCTCGACGGGGTGTGCGCTGGCTACGGCCGGTCGATCGTGGTGCGCGACCTGGACCTGACGGTGGAGGCAGGGGAGGTTGTCGCCCTGCTCGGCCCCAACGGTGCCGGCAAGACGACGACGCTGCGCACGGCCGCGGGACTCCAGCCCGCCCTCGGCGGCTCGGTGCGCCTCCTCGGGCACGCGGTCGACGTCCGCAGGCCGCACCGGAACGCCCGGCGGGGCCTCGCCTTCGTCACCGAGCACCGGTCGCTGTTCCCGCAGCTCACCGTGCGGGAGAACCTCCGCCTGGCCGAGCGCTCGGCGGGCGCATGGGCCGAGCTGGCTGGCCTCTTCCCGATGCTCGACCCGCTGCTCGGGCGCAAGGCGGGTCTGCTCTCTGGTGGTGAGCAGCAGCTCCTGGCCATCGCTCGCGCGCTCACCGGCCGCCCCCGCCTCGTGCTGGTCGACGAGATGAGCCTCGGCTTGGCGCCCGTGATCGTGGCTGACCTGGCGCCGCTCCTGCGGCGGGCCGCTGACGAGCGCGACGTC
>WHSQ01000585.1 GCA_009380005.1 Actinomycetota bacterium
ATGTACTTCGTCCTCCACCAGCATGGCACACAGATGAAAGGTCGTTGGGTAGGCCTGAGCTATGACGGGCCCATAGTCACAGGATGGGGCGCCATGGCGAGGACAGAAGATGAAGTTATGCAGGTTATGAATAGCCTGCGCGAGAGCAAAGGATCAAAAGAGTGAACACGGGATGCGTTGAGGTAGTCATCACAGCGGACGATGCGGACTGGCTCGCCGACTACACACGACAGCTCGTAGAAGACCGATTGGCGGCTTGTGGCCAGAACATCAGCACCATCCGGTCCATCTATCATTGGGAAGGTAAGGTCCAGGACGAGAGGGAGGCTCGCGTAGCACTTCACACACGCGCCGAGTTGGTTCCAGAGATCATCAAGCGCACTAACGCCAAACACGCCTACGACGTACCTTGTGTCATCGCTATGCCGATTTCGGAAGGCAACCCGGACTACCTCTCGTGGGTCCGCGACTCCACACGTGATCTCCACGACATTCAAGCATGAGACGTGAGCAGTTTCTTTACGACTTCAAGGGCGGCCTTCGGCCG